>JAYKGX010000025.1:0-12967 GCA_035285565.1 Synechococcales cyanobacterium | reverse complement strand
AACCGACTTTGGACATCAAGATATCTACGTGGGTGTTATGAAAGGGGTGATTGCTCAAATTTCCCCTGCTGCTACGGTGATTGATCTGTGCCACGAAATTCCGAGCCAGGACTGTGCTGCTGCCCGGTTTCAATTGATGGCAGCCTATCGCTATTTTCCGGTGGGAACGATTCATGTCATTGTGGTGGATCCCGGTGTGGGAACGCAGCGACGGGCGATCGCAATACAAACCCCTACGGCTTACTTCATCGCGCCCGACAATGGCGTTCTGAGTGGCATCTTGCACCATGAAGAAATTTTAGCGGCGATCGAATTGAATGTGCCTCGCTATTGGCTGACGATAGCTCCCAGTGCCACGTTTCAGGGGCGAGATATTTTTGCTCCTGTGGCCGCGCATTTAGCGAATGGTCTACCGCTATACCAGTTGGGGACACCGATGGATCCCACTACGTTGCAGCAACTTTCCATTCCCCCAGTAGCAACGATTGACAAAGGCTGGCAGGGGTGTATTCAAGCGATTGATCACTTTGGCAATTTAGTGACAAATATTCCGGGTCATCTAGTCACTGCCTTCCCAGCCGCTCCCCATTGGACGGTGCGCTACCAAGAGCAGATCTACCCTGGTTACATGACCTACGGGAATGCGGCGATCGGGCAAGTTTTGGGTTTAGTGGGCAGTCATGGCTATATTGAACTGGCAGTCAATCATGGCAATGCCCAACAGCAATTGAATGCAATGATCGGAGATGCGATCGCAGTGCTGATTGATCCATCAGAGTTTGCTTAGGCGAGAAACGATCGCACCCTTGGACAACGGCAACCCTTAAAATAATGTGAGTTCGACAAATCCTGGCGAGCAGATCCCCCTAGCCCCCTTATTAAGGGGGAACCGAGCCAAATTCAAGGGTTCAGCAATCGTCGTTAGATTCTTTCCCGTTTGCTTTTCGGTTTGAAGTCCCCCTTATCAAGGGGGATTTAGGGGGATCGAGAGCCTGACGGGAATCGAGTTTCGTCGAACTGACGTTAAAATATTTGGGGGCGATCGTAGATCAAAAATCTGAAGCACCACCCCTCCATGCTCCATTCTTTACCAGATCATCGATTCCAGTGCTGCTTGTAAATCTTGGGTCAATGTGGCAACTGCCTGCTTAGCAGAACGACGATCGCGACTGTAGTCCATCCAGCGATCGCTCACAGAAATAGGTTCGCCAATAGTAACATAACCGCGTTTTGCACCGAGCTTAGGACGATCGAAGGCGGGATGGTCTCCTTTAATTTTGGTAATCATTTCCCAGGTCAGCATCAGCGTTTCTGCAAATCGTTCCACCGTCATCTTGTCGCGCACATATTTGCCAGTCACCGCCACAAAACTTTCGACTAAACGCATGTGCCACAGTCTTAAGGTGGCTTCTTCGGCAATGCGATCGGCGAGACCTCGTTCTAAGGGAGGTAGGTTATCTAAGTTCAAATCTTCGCGGTAAATCAGATCCCAAGCCGCCTGTTCCAATCGCCGACATCGATCGATCGTTGAACCTTTTCCCTGGAGACCGAAGTATTCTTCTGCGACCGTCAGTGCAGTATTCATAAGGGTTTGCAATCGTTTCCCTAGAACTTCGTTAGGATCACCCTCAAAATCGATCTCAGGTTTAAATTCATGATGGTAGAAACGTCTATAATAGACTTCCATGACATTGAGTAAATGTTCACCCAAGCGATAGAGCCGACGATAGAGTGTTTCATCTAACGTATCTTCCTCAATAGGATTCACCTGAGGTAAACCACAATCATCTTCCAATTGCTGTAATAATTTTTCCAGTGCTGCCCAGGGAGGGGTTAAATAACGATATTGAATTCCGATCGGCACAATGAGCACTTCTTCAGCTCGCCCCGCTTTTTGCAAATCTTCCGCACACCAAAAGCCGAACTGGGCAATACCGGGTTCCAACGGGCTGACCACTTCACTATGACCATTTGTTCCCCCTTCCGGGGCCGCCATTAGAGGAAATCGTCCATTGGCCAACAGATCCCGCGCCGATCGCAACCCAACTCGATCGACTTTGCCACGCATGATGGGTGTGCCACCCAATTTAGAGTACAGTTGCCCCATCACATTGCCCGCCCAGAGAGGAATGCCGCGATCGTACATAAAATGGGCATGGATGGGATCCCGAAACTTAACCCCCAGTTGCTTGGCGGCTTTGGGAAATAGCTGGCCCACCATGTAGCCCAAACAGACGGGATCATCCACACTGGGGTGCCGAAATGCAAACAGAATGCGAACTCGCCCTGCCTGGAATTGCTGATACAAATTAACTAAGCGATCGAGATTTTCCACCTGAACATTCTTGAGTGCCGTTTTGCGACGCATCCACAAAGGCAACAGCCAATAGGTTAGCCGCACAATGTTTAAGTCGAGGTTGGGGGCAATAAAATCAAGCGGGGGTTGAACTTGAGCAGGCTGGCGAGACACAGGTAATCCTCCCATGGATAGTCGATCGCAATCCTAACCATTCCAGGATGCCCCAACTTTGAGGATCTGTGACATTTTTTGAGTAGGCACAGAAAACGGAAGGGTCAACCCAAATCCAGTAAAATTGCAATGGCGTTTACCAGACTGGAACTATGGCTACGATCGCAGTTGCCCTTGTGGGTACAGGCTTTGGACAAAAGGTGCATCTCCCGGCACTACAGGCACACCATCGGACCAGTGTGGCAGCCGTCTACCATCGTGATTTTGCCAAAGCAACCGCGATCGCCCAGGCTCACCAGATTCCCCATGCCTGCACCAGCCTTGCCGAGGTGCTTGCCCTGCCAGAGATTCAAGCCGTCAGCATTTCCACGCCGCCGTTTCTGCATTACGAAATGGCAAAACAGGTGCTGCAAGCGGGCAAACATTTGTTGCTGGAAAAACCGACAGCGTTGAATGCCACAGAAGCCCAAGAACTCTATGACTTAGCGCGATCGCAGCAAGTGGTGGCAACTCTGAATTTTGAGTTTCGCTATATTCCGGCATGGCAGCGATTTGCAGAACTGTTGCAGGCAGGCTATGTGGGCAAACCTCGCTATATCAAAGTAGATTGGCTGGTGGCAAGCCGAGCAGATGCAACCCGTCCTTGGAATTGGTATGCTCAACAGGAACTCGGTGGCGGGGTACTAGGGGCGATCGGCTCCCATGCATTTGATTACATTGCTTGGCTATTTGGCGATGTCAAACAATTAGTGGCAAAGCTGAGTACCGCCATTCCCGCACGCCCTGATCCCACCACGGGGGACTTAAAACCCGTCACGTCTGATGACACGGCTAATATCACGTTGGAATTACTAGATGGAACACCTGTGCAAATTTGCTTGAGTTCAGTGGCAATGCAAGGGCGGGGACATTTTGTAGAAGTCTATGGCGATCGCGGGACATTAATTGTAGGCAGTGATAATCAAAAGGATTACGTTCATGGATTTGAACTACGTGGCAGCCAAGCCGGACAGACCTTAGAGGTGTTGCCCATTCCCGATCGCCTTGCATTTCCTCGCCTGTTTGAGGATGGACGAATTGCACCGATCGTTCGGGTCATCGATCGCTGGATTTATTGTATCGATCAAGGAGAAATGCTAGCACCCTCGCTCCGAGACGGGGTTTATTCCCAACAGTTAATGGATCTTTGCCATCAATCTAATCGATCGGGTCAATGGGTTGAAGTGCCAGTGCAATAACTTAGCGATCTGATAACTTGACTATCTAGGCAATCAACAATCACTCAGGTATCATGGTCTCATATGGCTCCTTCAATCTGTGTAAGTTCTATTCACAGCTTATACTGAAGTGAGTTTTCTAAGCTCCTGTTCACGTTTAAAACGCCCTCTAAGCCTGAGCAGTTTCTGGAGAATCCCATGAAAATCCTGATTGTTGAGGACGATCGCATCATTGCCAGTACGCTGGATTCGCTGCTCAAGAGCTACAACTATGCGGTCGATATTGCAACTGATGGAGAAGCAGGTCTGCAAAGGGCAGAAACACAGGAGTATGACTTAATTTTGCTCGATAGCTTGCTTCCAAAACTGGATGGCATTCGTCTCTGTCAAGAATTACGAGCCAAACAGAGACAAATGCCAATTCTGCTGTTAATGGAACAGGATCCAGTACAGCAAAACGCAGCCGAACTCAATGCTAGGGCTGATGATTATGTTATCAAACCCTTTGATTTGCAGGAATTAATGGTACGAGTGCAAAATTTACTACGACGAGAACATTCCCCTCAACCGATCTTGACTTGGGGAGCGTTATCGTTAAATCCGACCCATCGTGTGGTGACTTATGGCACCAATCTGCTAAATCTCACTGCCAAAGCATATGCCACTCTAGAACTTTTTCTCAGCAGTCCTCAAGTCACCTTTAATTCCACAGCAATCATTGAACATGTGTGGAATAGGGTTGCATCCCCAGGAGATGAAGGGGTGCGATCGCATATCAAGGAAATCCGGCAGAAGTTAACCACAGCAGGCGCACCTAAAAATTTCATCAAAACAGTTCGTCGAGCCGGCTACTGCTTAAACCCACTTTACTCTTCTACGCTGGCTCAGCAGACTCAACAGCAACCCACTGCCGCTCAAATCGCTGAACTCACCGCTTTAAATGCAGAACTTCGATCGACCCAAGCCGCATTCCACCAAAAGCACCAAGAACTAGAACGGGCTTATCAAACGATCGCTCAAACCCAACAGCAATTACAAATCGCCAACAACGAACTGGAGCAACGAGTTGCAGAACGCACGGCTGCACACAATATGAACTCCATCGGTATGAACTCCATCGGTCTCTGGGAATGGGAGATTACAACGGGACATGTGTTCTGGAACGCCAACCATTACCAGGTTCTGGGCTATCAACCGGGAGAAATTGAACCGAGTTATCAAACATGGCGCGATCGCGTGCATCCCAATGATATTGAGTCTGTCGAACAGAAGCTGAGCCATGCGCTTGAAACTCATGCTGACTACGAAGCGGAGTTTCGCATCCTGCTAGAGGATGGCAATATTCGTTGGTTGCATAGCCAAGGGCAAGGGGTTTATGACGAAGCTGGTCACCTGGTGCGGATGGTTGGGGTGGAGGTTGATATTACCGATCGCAAACAAACCGAAGCCGCTCTCCAGGCATCGGAAGCCAAATATCGATCGCTGTTTAATTCGGTAGACGAAGGCTTCCATATCATTGAATTAATCGATGACGAAGCGGGTGAAGTCGTTGATTACCGTTTTTTAGAAAGCAATCCCGCCTTCGAGCGCCTGACGGGTCTGCAAAACGCAGCGGGCAAGTTAGGCAGCGAGATCGCGCCGCAAACAGAATCCTATTGGCTGGAAGCGTATGACCAGGTGGCGCGAACCGGAGAGCCGCTGCGGATCGAGAACTACAACGAAGATACTCAACGCTGGTATTCGGCTTACGCTTCGCGGGTGGGTGGTGCGGATAGTCGGCAAGTTGCCATCATCTTTGATGACATCAGCGAACGCAAGCGCGTCGAAGCAGCTTTGCGAGAATCGGAAGCGCAATATCGATCGCTGTTCAATTCGATCGATGAAGGCTTCTGCATGATTGAACGCCTGCCTGGGGAGCCGATTGATTTTCGCTACCTTGAAGCCAACCCAGCCTTTGCCGTTCAGACGGGCATCAGCGATGTTGTGGGTAAAACGCTGCGTCAGGTGCTTTCCGATGTACCGGAAGCGGTATGCGAGATTTACGAGAACGTCTTGAACACAGGGGAACCGCTTCGGTTTGAAATCGACGTTCCTAGCATCAATCGCATCCTGGAACTCTATGCTTTTCGGATTGATGGCGCATCGCGTCTGGCGATCATTTTCAAAGATATTACGGAACGCAAGCGAACCGAGGCGCAGCAGGCGTTCCTGCTCAAGTTCTCCGACGCGCTGCGGGCGGAGCCAGATGCGGATGCCGTCGCGAACCGAGCGATCCGGATGCTCTTTGAGCAGATGCAGCTCGATCGCTGCTACATCGCAGTCTACCGGCTTGCGGATGATCGCGCCGACTTCACCCATCAGGTGGGCAACGATCGAGTACCGCCCCTACCCGATGGCATTCGCCTGTCCGATTTTCCTGAGGCACTGCGGGTTGCGTTCGACCGGACCCTGGTGATCCATGACATCGCCGAGACAGAAGGACTGCTCGACATAGACAGGCAAAGCATTGAATCTCTTGGTCTGCGTGCGCTCGTCGCCGCGACCCTGCGTCGGGGCGAGAACAATCCGCTCTGGGCGATTGTTTCAGTCTCGGCACACCCCCGGCAGTGGACGCGAGGCGAGATCGCCCTGGTCGAAGAAGTCACCGAACGAACCTGGGCGGCGATGGAACGTGCCCGTGCCGAAGCCGCCCTGCGCGAAGCAGAAATTCAGCAAGTTCGAGAACAATCTGAGCGTGAACAAGAACGCCAACGTGCCGAGGCACTGACCGAACTCGATCGTGCCAAGACGCAGTTCTTCAGCAACATCAGTCACGAATTCCGCACACCGCTGACGCTGATTCTGGGTTTTTTAACGGAAGCGTTGGAGGCTTTAGATGGAGAGCAAGAAACAGCACGATCTGGAAATCGACAGCGAAACGACCTGTCTCTGCGTCTCAAAGAACAACTACAAACCGCCCAGCGCAATGGACTGCGATTGTTAAAACTGGTCAATACCCTGCTGGACTTTTCTCGCATTGAAGCCGATCGCCTACAAGCCCACTACCAACCCACCGATCTGGCGGCCTACACGGCGGAACTGGCCAGCATGTTTCGCTCCACCCTAGAACACGCCCAATTGCAACTAGTGCTCGATTGTCCTCCCCTACCAGAACCCGTTTATGTCGATCGGGAAATGTGGGAAAAGATTGTCCTCAATCTCCTCTCCAATGCCTTCAAGTTTACGTTTACCGGAGAAATTAGAGTTCGTTTATATCCTGACCCTCCAAATCGTAAATCTAAAATCCAAAGTCCAAAATCTGTAATGCTAGAAATTCACGATACTGGCATCGGCATTCCCGCTGCGGATCAGCCTCACCTGTTTGAGCGGTTTTACCAGGTCAAAGGCACAAGGGGGCGCAGCTACGAAGGATCAGGCATTGGTCTGGCTCTCGTGCAGGAACTCGTCAAATTGCATGGCGGCACGATCGCCGTCACCAGTACTGTGGGTCAGGGAAGCTGCTTCAGGGTGACGATTCCCACAGGGAAAGACCATTTGCCCGTTGACCAGGTTCAAGACTCCGCATCGCCCGTGCCCTCGGCCAGTCAAGCGCATAGTCAGGCGCAAGCTTTTGTGGAAGAGATTCGCAGTTGGCAACCGGAAACTGCCACCGATTTGCCGATTTTGGATGAACGATCGCAGCCGATTGCTCAACCCTCCGAATCCAATCGCCCGCAGCCGCCATCGGAGCATCCGGAAGCAACTCCGCGAATTTTGGTGGTGGATGACAATGCCGATATGCAACGTTATTTGCAGCGAATCCTGAACCCGGTCTATCGCGTGGATACCGTCCCCAACGGTTTGGTGGCTCTCGACGCGATCGCCCAGCACCCTCCCGACCTGGTGGTGAGCGATGTCATGATGCCCGAAATGGATGGCTTACAGTTGTTGCAATCCCTACGAAACAACGCCCAAACCCAGGACATTCCGATCATTCTGTTGTCGGCCAGGGCGGGAGAAGCAGCGCAAATTGAGGGACTGACTTCTGGAGCCGACGACTATCTGATCAAACCGTTTTCGGCCCGTGAACTGCTGGCCCGCATTGAGACCAACCTGAAACTCTCCCGAATGCGGCGAGAAGTGGCCACCCAGGCCGCAGAAATGCAGATCATGCAAACCCTCAACGATCGCTTGGAACAACGGGTGGCCGAACGCACTGTCCAATTGCAAGACCTGAATCAGGAATTAGAAGCGTTTGCCCATGCCGTTTCCCATGATTTAAAGACCCCGCTGCACTACATCATCAGCTTCGCGCAACAGTTACGCCCCCTGCTAGACTCGAATGCGGCCAATATTGCGACCTCTCGATCGTCTACCCTCGATATCATCCTGCGTTCAGCCACCGCCGCAGAGCAATTAGTCGATCACCTGCTGGAATTTTCTCGGACTGGACAGATAGAAATGCGAATGATGCGGGTGTCCATGCAAGCACTGGTGCAACAGGTGCAGACCCAATTGCAGGCGCAACTAGAGGGTCGCACAGTTCACTGGCAGGTGGCCCCTCTGCCGAGCGTCATGGGTGATCCGACCTTATTGCAACTGGTGTGGCAAAATCTGCTGGCCAATGCCGTGAAATATACGCGCGATCGCCCCATTGCTGAGATTACAATCAGTTGCAACGAGACGGAAACCGAAATTATATTCTCCGTTCAAGACAACGGGGCTGGTTTTGAGATGAAGTACGTTGAGCGATTATTTGGCCTGTTCCAGCGTCTGCACCCCCAGGAAGCCTTTGCCGGGAGCGGTGTGGGACTGGCAAACGTACGCCGCATTATCCATCGCCACGGCGGTCGCACCTGGGCAGAGGGTGAGGTTGAGCGCGGGGCAATCTTCTACTTTTCGTTACCCCAGCGGGAGGAGGCGCTATGAACCAGTTACGATTTCTCCTGTTGGAAGATAACCCGCTGGATGCCGAAGCGGTGCGGGTGACGCTGGTTAACGGTGGGATTGAGCCTGAAATTGTGCAGGTCGAAACTCGGTCTGATTTTATCGCTGCCCTGGAAGGCGATCGCTTTGATCTGATCCTGGCAGACTACGCCTTACCCGGTTTTGATGGGCTTACCGCCTTAGACCTGGCGATCGACCTCGCGCCAGAAACTCCTTTTCTGTTTGTTTCCGGGGGTCTGGGCGAAGACTTGGCGATCGAAGCCCTCAAGCACGGAGCCACGGACTATGTGCTCAAACAGAACTTGCAGCGCCTGGTACCCTGCATTGAACGGGCGCTGCGAGAGGCTCAAGAAGCTCAGCGTCTCCAACACCTCGAACTGACCCTGCAAAAAAAAGAAGAACAGCTTCGCTTAGCCCTGGAACTCAATGGCATTGGCAGTTGGGACTGGCACATTGACAGCGGCAATGTTAGCTGGGATGACAACCACTTCTCTGTTTTGGGCTATCAACCGGGAGCAGTTGAGCCAAGTTATGAACGCTGGCGCGATCGCGTTCATCCCGATGACCTGGCTGCCACAGAACAACAGCTAAGGCAAGCCCTGGAGACTCAAACCGATTACGACGCTGAGTTCCGCGTCGTTCTGGACGATGGCAGTATTCGTTGGTTAGCGAGTAAAGGTCATGGACTGTATAACGAGTCGGGGGATCTGGTGCGGGTGGTCGGTGTTGAATTTGATATTAGCGATCGCAAACGCCTCGAAGCCGATCAACAGCAAGCTGAAGTGGCAATCCGCGAAAGTGAGCAACGCTTCCGCAATATGGCAGATCATGCGCCCGTGATGGTTTGGCAGACCGATCCGACCGGTTACTGCACCTTCTTGAGCCAAAGCTGGTACGACTTTACGGGGCGGTCAGAGGAGACCGGGTTGGGGGTTGGCTGGCTAGAAGCGACCCATCCCGACGATCGGGAACAGGCCAGAATGATCTTCGTGACCGCCAACGCCCATCAGGAGGCATTTCAGATTGAGTATCGCTTGCGTCGCCATGACGGAGCGTATCGCTGGGCGATCGATTCCGCAAATCCCTGGTTTGGAAACGATGGTCAATTTATGGGTTACATCGGTTCAGTGCTTGACATTAGCGATCGCAAGCAAGCCGAAGCGGCCCTGCGCCACAATCAGGAGATGTTTTCGGCGTTGGTGGAAAACGCCCCCTTCGGGGTCTACCTGGTGGATGCAGACTTTCGCCTGCAACAGATCAACCGGGGTTCTGAAGCGGTCTTCAGTAACATCGATCCGCTAATTGGTCGCGATTTTGCTGAAATTGTCCGGATCATCTGGCCAGAACCGTTTGCCACCGAAGCCCTTAATCGCTTCCACCACACCTTTGCCACGGGTGAATCTTACTATTCGCCTGTGATTGTCGAACAACGGGCCAACATTGACGAAATCCAATCCTACGACTGGCAAATCCACCGGATCACCGTGCCAGACGGCAGCCACAGTGTGGTGTGTTACTTCTACGAGCTGTCCGAAATCAAACGAGCCGAGGAAATTATCCGCCGCAATGCCCAGCGCGACGCTTTCCTCGTCACCTTGTCCGACGCGCTGCGCCCCCTCGCCGACCCGGTGGACGTGCAGGCGATCGCCACCCGCATCTTAGGAGAACATCTCGGTGCGAATCGGGCGCTATATTTCGAGGTGCGCGGCTCTGATTATGTGATCGAGCGCAATTACGTCAACGGCGCAGAGACGCTCACAGGCATTTACTCGATGGAGGCATTTGGTCAGAGTCTCGTCGCGCTCTTACGCGCAGGTCGCACCGTCATCCAGCCTGACGTGTCCACCGATCCCAGCTTCTCTGCGGATCAAAAAGCCGCCTATGCCGCGATCGACATTGCTGCCCACATCGGTATCCCGCTGCTCAAAGATGGCAAATTTGTGGCAGGTCTGGCAGTTCACTCGAATCAACCCCGCGTTTGGACTCAGGACGAAATCATGCTCGCGGAAGAAGTCGCCGAACGCACCTGGGCAGCCGTCGAACGCGCCCGCGCCGAAGCAGCCGTGGCAGCAGATTTGCAAGATACCCAACGATTACATGACCTGAGCACCCAACTGACAACGGAAACCGATATTCAGGTGCTGTATGACGAAATTCTGGCAACGGCGATCGCCCTCATGCATTCCGATATGGGCAGCCTGCAAATCCTCGATCGCTCACGCAACGAACTGTATCTGCAAAGCAGTCAAGGATTTCACCCGGATGCGATCGTCTTTTGGCAAAGGCTCAGCCTGGGAAGGGGCAGCACTTGCAGTAGGGCTTTAGAGCAAGGTGAACAGGTGATCGTACCGGATATTGAAACCTGCGATTTTATGGTGGGGACAGCGGATCTGGATTATTACCGCCTGTGTGGGATCAGAGCCGTCCAATCGATCCCGTTGATCAGTCGTTCAGGTCAATTGATCGGCATGTTCTCGACCCATTGGTGCAGCCCCTATCAACCGAGCGATCGCGAACTGCGGTTTCTCGATTTACTGGCCCGCCAAGCCGCCGATCTGATCGAACATCGACAGGCTGAAACGATCCTGCGCGACAATGAACAACTGCTGCGGTTTGCTCTGACATCGGCTGAAGCGGGCACCTGGGATTTGGAGCCGCACACCAACAACCTGCGGTGGTCGCCAGAAACCTTTGAGTTACAGGGATATAACCCAGCAGATGGCGTTCCCTCCTACGACGATTGGTTCACGCAACGGTTGCATCCCGACGATCGCATCCGAGTCAATGACTACATCACCCAGGTTCTGGAACAGCGTCAGTCTAACTTCCAACTGGAATTTCGGATTCTGCATCCCCAACGCGGCGTTCGCTGGCTCCTGAGTTTAGGACAATTGACGCTTAATGAATCTGGAGAACCCGATCGTTTGAGCGGCATCAACCTGGATATTAGCGATCGCAAACAAGTTGACATCCAACTGCAAGAGATGAGCGGGGCTTTGAGTAATGCAGTAGAAGGGATTTCGCAGCTAGACGAGGCAGGTCATTACACGTTTGTTAACGAAGCCTATGCCCGAATGGTGGGATATACACCAGAAGAGCTGCTTGGCACAACCTGGGAAAGCACCGTTCATCCAGAAGAATTAGAGTCTGTCACGGCAGCTTATGGGCAAATGCTGAGTGCGGGCAAAGTGGAATTGGAAACCAGAGGCATCAGAAAAGACGGTTCTATGTTTTACAAGCAACTTTTCCTGGTTGCTGCCTATGACGATCAACACAAATTTATCGGTCATTACTGCTTTGCCAAAGATATTACCGATCGCAAACAGGCAGAATTGACCGTACAAAAACAAATTCAGCAGGAATATTTACTCAATGATATTGCACAAGAAATTCGTCGATCGCTCAATCTCAATCAGGTATTATCCAGCACGGTACAACGGGTGCGGGCATTTCTGGAAACCGATCGGGTCATCATCTTCCGTTTCAATCCCGATTGGGCTGGAGAGGTGATTATGGAATCCGTTGGAGAAGCTTGGACTCCTATTCTGTCTACAGCCGTGTCTGATCCTTGTTTTCGCGATCGCTATATTGAACCTTACCGTCAGGGGCGAATTTCGAGAATTGAAGATTTCGATCATGCAGAGATAGAACCCTGCTACGCCGAATTTCTGCGACCCTTTCAAGTCAAAGCAAATTTAGTTGTGCCAATTTTGCAAGGTGAACAACTTTGGGGACTGTTGATTGCTCATCATTGTATTGCGCCTCGCCAGTGGCAAGCTTCTGAAATTAAGTTCCTCCAACGGCTTGCAACTCAAGTCGAGATTTCCATTCAACAATCAGAACTCTACCAATCTCTGCAAACCGAATTAGCAGAACGCGCTGCAGCCGAGCGTAAGATCCAAGAACAAGCCACCTTGTTAGATGTTGCCTCCGATGCCATTTATGTCCGGGATTTGGAGCAGCGAATTCTCTATTGGAATCAAGGAGCAGAGCGGCTTTATGGTTGGACTGCTGCAGAAGCGATCGGGCAAAAAGCCGATGAATTGCTGCAGGATGATGATTCTCTCTCAGATGCAGTGCAAACGTTACTGGAACAGGGCGAATGGCACGGTGAATTGCGCAAGATTACCAAATCGGGCAAAGAAGTGATTGTATCGGGACGATGGACATTAGTTCGCGACGGGGCAGGACACCCGAAAGCAGTCCTGACCGTGAATACAGACATGACTGAACAGAAAAATTGGGAAGCGCAGTTCTATCATGCTCAGCGGTTAGAAAGCTTAGGGACGTTAGCGAGTGGAATTGCGCACGACCTGAACAATGTGCTGACTCCAGTTTTGGCGATTACTCAGTT
>JAYKGX010000024.1:0-20501 GCA_035285565.1 Synechococcales cyanobacterium | reverse complement strand
GCTTCAAATATATTGAAGGGGAAGCCATTTTGCTCATGCTCGATCGAGAAGGCATTTGTGCTTCTTCTGGCTCAGCTTGTACATCTGGATCGCTGGAACCTTCGCATGTTCTCCGGGCAATGGGACTGCCCTATACTACCCTGCACGGTTCGATTCGATTTAGCCTCTCACGCTATACCACCGAAGCTGAAATCGATCGGGTCTTAGAAGTCATGCCTGGTATTGTAGAAAAACTCCGGGCAATCTCCCCCTTCAACCACGACCAAGCTGAATGGTTACAAAGTCGCGAAGAAGCGTTAGTGAGTGCTTAAGCTGGGTGTTTTGGTGAGTGCTTTAGTGATTATTTTAGTGAATGTCTAAGTGAATGCTTAGTACGACAGCTCTGGACATTAGCCAGTCATGTGTAAATCCGTCATCTCTTAGGAAGCAACAGCCATGTGGGACTATAGTGAAACCGTAATGGAACATTTCTATCATCCCAAGAATCAAGGGGCGATGGAAGACTTAAATGAATCAGGTGTCTCGGTTGTATTTGGCGAAGTAGGTAGTATTGCTTGTGGAGATGCCCTTCGCCTCCACTTAAAGATTGAAGTAGATGCTGATAAGATTTTAGATGCAAGTTTTCAAACTTTTGGTTGCACGAGTGCGATCGCATCCTCTTCAGCCTTAACAGAAATAATCAAGGGATTGACATTAGATGATGCTTTGAATGTTAGCAATCATGATATTGCCGAATATCTCGGTGGATTGCCAGAAGCCAAAATGCACTGTTCTGTAATGGGGCAAGAAGCATTGGAAGCCGCAATTTATAAATATCGTGGTATCGAAATTGAGCACCATGAAGAAGATGAAGGTAAATTAGTCTGTAACTGTTTTGGCGTGAGTGATACTCGAATTCGTCGGGTTGTTATTGAAAATAATCTCACGACCGTTGAACAAGTCACCAGCTATGTCAAAGCAGGCGGCGGTTGTAGCTCCTGTGCTGCTGAGATTGAAGATATCATCCTGGCAGTTCAACAGGACAAAGAAAATACTGCAGCCACTCTGGCAGCAGAAATTGCCATTGCCCAAGAACAGAATCGACCCTTGACCACAGTTCAAAAAATTAGCCTGATTCAAACGGTCTTGCAAGAAGTTCGCCCAGTCCTCCTGGCAGATGGTGGCGATGTAGAACTATACGATGTCGATGGCGATCGGGTCAAAGTCGTTCTGAAAGGGGCTTGTGGTTCCTGTGAAAGTAGTACTGCTACGTTGAAAAATGCGATCGAAGTTCGGTTACGAGAGCGTGTCTTACCCAGCTTAGTAGTTGAAGCCGTGTAGTTACAGCAGTCTAGTTGAAGTGGTTTCATGAACTCTCTATCTTTGCAACACTCGCCCGTTGGACGATCGCCCCCTGCCGCGATTAGTTCCAACGTGGTGAACAAAACCAGCCTCGATTGTTCCACGATCGTAGGTTGACTGATTGATCCCTTAACAAAATCGATCTCTGAATCGATCTCTGATTTGTTATCCCTTCATTACTCCTAAGGAGAGTCTCCCATGACTGACGAAAGCATTAGACAGATTGCCTTCTATGGTAAAGGTGGGATCGGAAAATCCACCACCTCGCAAAATACGATTGCTGGCTTGGCTGAAATGGGCGAACGCATCATGATTGTGGGATGCGACCCTAAAGCAGATTCTACCCGCCTGATGCTGCACAGCAAAGCTCAAACCACCATTCTTCACTTGGCGGCTGAGCGCGGTGCTGTGGAAGATTTGGAAATGGAAGAAGTGCTACTGGATGGTTACCTCGGTGTGCGTTGCGTGGAATCTGGTGGTCCAGAACCAGGGGTGGGTTGCGCAGGACGAGGCATCATTACCGCCATCAACTTCCTGGAAGAAAATGGAGCTTACGAAGACCTAGATTTCGTTTCCTATGACGTATTGGGTGACGTGGTTTGCGGTGGCTTTGCCATGCCGATTCGGGAAGGCAAAGCTCAGGAAATCTACATCGTCACATCCGGTGAAATGATGGCTATGTATGCTGCCAACAACATCGCACGAGGCATTCTTAAGTATGCTCACTCCGGCGGTGTGCGTTTGGGTGGTTTGATCTGTAACAGCCGTAAAGTCGATCGGGAAATCGAATTAATCGAAACCCTGGCAAAACGGTTGAATACCCAGATGATCCACTTCGTCCCACGCGACAATATTGTGCAACACGCAGAATTGCGCCGGATGACGGTGATTGAATATGCACCGGATAGCCAACAAGCTGAAGAATATCGCACCCTGGCTCGGAAGATCAAAGATAATACCAACTGCACGATTCCAACCCCCATCTCTATGGATGAACTGGAAGATCTGCTGGTAGAATTCGGGATCTTGGGTGGCGAAGAAGAGTATCAGAAAGCCATTCAGCAAGGCACCCGTGCCACTGCCGTTGTTTAATTTCTAAACCCAAGTAGGGTGGGTCGCCCCTGTCCTGCCCTACTTTCTCATCCTTCATCTTTCCATCCTTTAGTAGAGAGAAGCAAAGTATGGCACCTCTAGAAAGCGCTACTCTGGACAACGCCACGCCAACTGATGCAACCGCGATCGACAAAAAAGCCCTGATTCAAGAGGTTTTAGAAGCCTATCCAGAAAAAGGCAAGAAAAAGCGGGAAAAACACCTGAATGTGTATCAGGAAGGTAAACCCGACTGTGGTGTTAAATCGAATATCAAGTCCGTTCCAGGTTCAATGACCACCAGGGGTTGTGCCTATGCAGGCTCCAAAGGTGTAGTCTGGGGACCGATCAAAGATATGATTCACATCAGCCATGGACCCGTTGGTTGTGGCTATTATTCCTGGTCCGGTCGTCGTAATTACTATATCGGAACCACAGGCATTGACACCTTTGGTACGATGCAATTCACCTCCGATTTCCAAGAGCGGGATATCGTCTTTGGCGGTGATAAAAAACTAGCAAAATTGATCACCGAACTAGACGCACTTTTTCCCCTCAACCGAGGTGTTTCCATCCAATCTGAATGCCCGATCGGTTTGATTGGCGATGACATTGAAGCTGTTGCCAAGAAATCAACCAAGGAAATTGGCAAAACCGTTGTTCCCGTTCGCTGCGAAGGATTCCGGGGTGTTTCCCAATCACTGGGACACCACATCGCCAATGACTCCATCAGAGACTGGGTATTCCCCCAATATGACAAAGCGAAAAAAGAAGGGAATGCTCCCGTTGGCACCCCCTATGATGTAGCAATTATCGGTGACTACAACATTGGTGGAGACGCTTGGTCTAGCCGAATTTTGCTGGAAGAAATTGGCTTACGCGTTGTGGCTCAATGGTCTGGGGATGGCACGCTGCATGAAATCGTGAACACCCCCTCGGTGAAGTTGAACCTCGTTCACTGCTACCGCTCCATGAACTACATCTCCCGCCACATGGAAGAAGCCTACGGAATTCCATGGTTGGAGTACAACTTCTTCGGTCCGACTAAGATTGCGGAATCACTCCGTGATATCGCCTCCAAATTTGACGAAACCATCCAGGCAAAAGCAGAAGAAGTCATTGCCAAGTATGAAGCTCAAACCCAAGCGGTCATTGACAAATACCGTCCACGCCTAGAAGGCAAAACCGTAGCACTCATGGTAGGGGGTCTGCGTCCTCGTCACGTTGTTCCCGCCTTCTATGATCTGGGGATGAGATTAATCGGGACGGGTTATGAATTTGGTCACAATGATGACTATAAGCGGACGACCCACTATGTCGAAGATGGCACCCTGATCTACGACGACGTGTCTGCCTATGAGTTTGAGGAATTCATTAAAGCCATGCAGCCGGATCTGGTGGCTTCTGGGATTAAAGAGAAGTACGTCTTCCAGAAGATGGCGCTTCCCTTCCGGCAAATGCACTCTTGGGATTATTCGGGTCCCTATCACGGCTATGACGGATTTGCTATCTTTGCCCGTGACATGGATCTGGCACTCAACAGCCCCACTTGGAGCTTAATTGGTGCCCCGTGGAATAAAGCTGAAGAAGTAGCTGAAGTAGCTGCTTAGGATAACCTGTTGATGCAGGGTATTGAAGCATTTTCAGGATGGCGTGCGTTCTTTTTCTAGGGTTCCACGCCTTCCCTCTCCTCTCCTCCCTGGCAAACGATCGAACTCCCCCCTCTTCAAGGAGAATTCACGTCATGGCTCAGAATAACGTCAATCAAATCAAAGATCACGCTGAACTCTTTCAGCAACCGGAATACCAAGAACTCTTTCAAGCGAAAAAGGCGTTTGAAGGTGGACATGATCCAGATGTGGTGGCTCAAGCTGCAGAATGGACCAAAACTTGGGAATATCGTGAAAAGAACTTCGCCCGTGAAGCACTCACCGTCAACCCAGCCAAAGCTTGCCAACCTTTAGGGGCCATCCTAGCGGCCGTTGGCTTTGAAGCAACTCTGCCCTTTGTCCATGGGTCTCAAGGTTGTGTGGCTTATTTCCGCAGTCACTTCACCCGCCACTTCAAAGAACCCTTCTCCGCTGTCTCTTCTTCCATGACCGAAGATGCTGCCGTCTTTGGGGGATTGAAGAACATGATTGAAGGGTTGGCTAACAGCTATGCCCTCTACAAGCCCAAAATGATTGTGGTTTGCACCACTTGCATGGCAGAAGTGATTGGGGATGACCTGCAGGCCTTCATCAAAACCTCTAAGGATGATGGATCAGTGCCTCAGGAGTTCCCAGTTCCCTACGCTCATACCCCCAGTTTCGTTGGCTCGCACATTACGGGTTATGACAACATGATGAAGGGGATTCTGACCACGCTAACAGAAGGCAAGCGATCGGAAACCAAGAACGGCAAAATCAACTTCATTCCTGGGTTTGAAACCTATATTGGCAACCTGCGAGAAATTAAGCGGATTGCTACCCTCATGGATGTGGACTACACCCTGTTAGCTGATAACTCCGAATATCTAGATTCGCCAAACAATGGGGAATACAACATGTATCCCGGTGGTACGAAGCTAGAAGATGCAGCAGATTCGATCAATGCAGAAGCAACGATCGCTTTCCAAGCTTACTCCACTAACAAAACTCGGGAATATATTGAAAAGGATTGGAAACAGCCCGTTTCAGTTGCCCGTCCGGTGGGGATTCGGGGTACCGATGAGTTTTTGATGAAATTGTCTGCTTTAACCGGTAAGCCCATTCCCAAAGAGTTGGAAGAAGAACGGGGTCGTGCTGTGGATGCCCTAACCGATTCCCAAGCTTGGTTACATGGCAAACGAGTTGCTTACTATGGTGATCCCGATTTAGTGATTGGTTTAACTCAGTTCCTCTTAGAAGTGGGTGCTGAACCGATTCACATTGTGGTTACCAATAGCAATGATGTCTTTGAATCAGAACTGCGGGCATTGCTAGATTCCAGCCCCTTCGGCGCAGGTGCAACGATCTGGGGTAGCAAGGACCTATGGCACATGCGATCGCTCCTATTCACAGAACCCGTAGACTTCTTCATTGGGAACTCCTACGGTAAATACCTCTGGCGGGATACCCATACCCCCATCGTCCGGATTGGCTATCCTATTTTCGATCGCCATCATCTACACCGCTATGCCACCTATGGCTATCAAGGCACCATCAACCTGCTCAATTGGATTGTGAATACGATTCTGGATGAACTCGATCGCAATACCATTATTCCAGCGAAGACGGATATTTCCTACGACTTGATTCGTTAATTCGCTTAATGCCTCAATTGATACCAAGGCTGTGCTCTTTAAGTTCGCTAACTGATTTGCTGACTGATCATTCCGTAAAGGGGTTCCGTTTTTTACCAGACATTCCTACGCAACTCCTTTACGGTTTTTTAACTGCTGAGTTCACAGATTCTTGTGAACTCACTTATAAACCTAACACAGTGAGGTGAAGCCTATGTCTCTGCTAACGCACCCCAGTCCCCCCTCCCATCCTCGGTTTGATTTATTGGCTCCCCTGCGGACTTGGTTAGATGATTGGCAAATTCGCGATCGCCGCACTGCCCATCTCCTGTGTCAGATGATTCCTTGTACCTGTCCCTTTGAGCGCACAATTACCCTGTGGAATCATATCTATCATATCCCAGCACTCTGCAAACTCAACCCACTCTATAACGAAATCGTCTATCTACGCCTAAGAGCACTCAGCTATCTTTCCGATATCTGTCTTGAAGACGTAACCCAGTATATCTGCTAATTCTCTATTTCCCATTCTCCATTCTTCATTCCCCACCCCGCCCATGAAACTCACTCAAGGCAAAATCAACGAACTGCTGAGCGAGTCTGCTTGTGAACATAATCACAAGAAAGAAGGCAAAGGCAAGAACAAATCCTGTACCCAGGTCGCCCAACCCGGTGCGGCTCAAGGTGGCTGTGCATTTGATGGTGCAATGATCGCTTTGGTGCCGATTACGGATGCAGCCCATTTAGTCCATGGTCCGATCGCCTGCGCTGGCAATTCCTGGGGCAGTCGTGGTAGTTTATCCTCCGGATCACAATTATATAAAATGGGCTTCACCACAGACCTAACCGAAAATGATGTCATTTTTGGGGGTGAAAAACGGCTCTACAAAGCAATTTTAGAAGTGCAACAGCGCTATCAGCCCAAGGCTGTTTTTGTCTATTCTACCTGTGTCACGGCATTAATTGGGGATGATCTGGATGCTGTTTGCCAAAAAGCAGCCGAAAAAACAGGAATACCCGTCGTTCCTGTCAATTCTCCAGGTTTTATTGGCAGCAAAAACTTGGGAAATCGAGTTGGTGGAGAAAGTTTATTAGAATATGTCGTCGGAACGCGGGAACCAGAATATACCACGCCCTACGATATTAATTTGATTGGTGAATATAACATTGCAGGTGAACTCTGGGGAGTTTTACCGGTCTTTGAAAAGCTCGGGATTCGAGTTCTGGCGCAAATCACGGGGGATGGACGCTATGAAGATATTGCCTGCGCCCACCGTGCCAAATTAAACGTGATGATTTGCTCCAAAGCGTTGATTAACATGGCGCGTAAAATGGAGGAACGCTACGGAATCCCCTATGTTGAAGAATCTTTTTATGGCGTAGCAGATATGAACCGTTGCTTGCGGAATATTGCAGCCAAGATAGGTGATCTCCATTTGCAGCAACGGGTTGAACAGGTGATTTCTGAAGAAACTCAAATGCTGGATCAGGCTTTAGCTGCCTATCGAGCACGCTTGAAAGGTAAACGCGTGGTTCTCTATACCGGTGGAGTCAAAAGTTGGTCGGTTATCTCGGCTGCCAAGGATTTGGGCATGGAAGTTTGCGCCACCAGCACCAAAAAAAGTACCGAAGAGGATAAAGCCCGGATTAAGGATCTCCTGGGTCAAGATGGCATCATGATGGAAAAGGGCAATGCTCAAGAACTCTTGCGGGTGATTGCTCAGACCAAAGCTGATATGTTAATTGCAGGCGGACGCAATCAATACACTGCCCTCAAAGCTAAAATTCCCTTTCTCGATATCAACCAAGAACGCCACCACCCCTATGCAGGCTATGTGGGCATGATCGAAATGGCTCGTGAATTGGAAGAGGCGCTCTACAGCCCCGTTTGGGCGCAGGTTCGGAAGCCAGCCCCTTGGGACGAGTCGTGAGAATAAAGCATTGAGAATTGAGAGTGATGAATTGTTAAGTCTAGAGCTAGAGAACATTGAGAGGAATTAAGCTATGGCAACTGTTGCAACACCGCGTAAATCGCTAGCAGTCAATCCATTGAAGCAAAGTCAGCCTCTGGGGTCGGCACTGGCATTTTTGGGTCTCAAAGGGATTATGCCTCTTTTTCATGGATCTCAAGGGTGTACGGCATTTGCCAAGGTCATGTTAGTGCGCCATTTTCGAGAAGCCATTCCGCTTTCCACCACGGCTATGACGGAAGTCAGTACGGTTCTAGGTGGTGAAGAAAATGTAGAACAAGCGATTCTAACATTGGTAGAAAAATCGAAGCCAGAAATCATTGGTCTCTGCACAACTGGCCTGACGGAAACGCGGGGAGATGATATGTCTGGCATTTTACAGAATATTCGCAAACGACATCCCGAACTCTATGATTTACCAATTGTCTTTGTCTCTACGCCAGACTTTAAAGGTGCTCTCCAAGATGGTTTCGCGGCTACTGTGGAGAGTATTGCCCAAACGTTGCCCCGTGCCGGAGAAACTCGT
Source organism: Synechococcales cyanobacterium (assembly GCA_035285565.1). GTDB lineage: Bacteria > Cyanobacteriota > Cyanobacteriia > Leptolyngbyales > Leptolyngbyaceae > JAYKGX01. The sequence continues at coordinate 12,313 of JAYKGX010000024.1, read as the reverse complement.
GTTAACCAAGTCACCCTATTGGTGGGATCGGCGTTTGCGCCGGGGGATGTACAAGAAATTAAGGAGATTGTGGCTGCCTTTGGATTAACAGCGATCGTCCTTCCCGATCTTTCCCTGTCGGTGGATGGGCACCTGGAGGATTCCTATAACACGGTGACCAGTGGGGGTACCACTTTAGCAGAACTGCGAGAAATTGGCAGTTCCGTCTATACCCTGGCGCTGGGGGAAAGTATGCGGAGTGCGGCAGAGGCTTTGCAAAAACAGTTTGGCATACCCTATGAAGTCTTTCCCAGTCTGAGCAATTTGGATACGATCGATAGTTTTCTAGAAGGATTAGCCGATTTGAGTGGGTTGCCTGTGCCTGAAAAATATCGACATCAGCGTGCTCAACTGCAAGATGCCATGTTAGATACCCATTTCTTTTTCGGGCGTAAACAGGTGTCCCTTGCTTTAGAACCGGATCTGCTCTGGGCGATCGTCCATTTTCTCAAGAGTATGGGGGCAGAAGTCCAAGCTGCCATTACGACAACCAAATCGCCTTTATTGGCAGAACTCCCCGTAGATTCGGTGACGATCGGGGATTTAGAAGACTTTGAACAGCAAGCCATTGGCTCAGATTTATTGATTGGTAATTCTAATGTGGCAGCGATCTCCCGTCGCTTGAATTGTCCTCTCTATCGTCTCGGGTTTCCAATTTTCGATCGGGTCGGGAATGGCTATCGTTGCACGGTCGGGTATCGAGGCATGATGCAACTGCTGTTTGATATCGGCAATCTCTTCTTGGAACAGGAGGCAAAACAGGGACATCACTAGAAAATTATAAAACGTTTAAGTAAGTACTCACTACTCAGGAAATGTAGGTAATATTGAGGAGGGCAGGATGAAAATAGCATTTGCAACAAGTGACAACATCCATGTCAATGCTCATTTTGGCTCAGCGAGTATGCTGGATATCTATCAAGTCGATCCAGCAGGACATGAATTTGTGAAAACCATCAAGTTTGGTGGCAATCTGAACGAAGACGGCAATGAAGATAAACTTCAACCGAAAATTGATGCTTTGGAAGATTGCACGATCGTTTACGTCTCCACCATTGGGGGTAGCGCTGCTACTCGGTTGATTAAGCACAAAATTACGCCGCTGAAAACCCAATCTGACGATAAAGAAATTACAGATGTGCTCACGGATTTGGTGAAAACCTTGAATGGAACGCCACCTCCTTGGTTGAGAAAAGCGTTGCAGCAGCGTAACCCTGTCCTCGATGACCTGGATGAAGACCTAGATCCCTGAGATGCCACCTGTGAGAGCCATTCAATCATACAAAGGAAGAAAGACTGATGACCACCACACCTTTACCAGCTCCCGCCGTAGACGATTTGGTCGGGAGTCCATTTCTGAAAGCGATTACTCAACAGATTCGTGCCAATGATCCCTACGGAACTTATCGCAATTGGTCTGATGAATTGCTGCTCAAGCCCTACGTTGTCACCAAAGCCCAAAAACGCGAAATCTCGGTGGATGGGGATGTTGATCCCATTACCAAAGGTCGTATTTTGGCATTCTACCGGGGAATTGCCCACCGCATTGAAGAAGAAACCGGACTCCTCTGCCAAGTGGTGATTGATTTAAGTCATGAAGGCTTTGGCTGGGCACTGGTCTTTTCCGGGCGGTTGCTGGTGGTTGCCAAAACCCTCCGAGATGCGCAACGGTTTGGGTTTGACTCCTTGGAAAAACTCAATGCCGAAGGAGACAAGATTGTGCAATCTGGGATCAGCATGGCCACTCGTTTTCCGGAAGTTGGGAAACTCTAGCACGGGAGGAGAAGCGAAAATGGTTCCAGTCACCAAGACCAGCTCAGAGGCACAACTGGAAGATTTGAAAGCACAGATCAAACGCCTCAATAGCAAAGCTGGGCAAATGAAAATGGACTTGCATGACCTAGCTGAAGGATTGCCAAATGACTACGATCGCCTGATGGATGCGGCACAAGAAACCTACCAAATCTATTGGCAGATCGATCAACTTAAACAACAGCTCAAACAACAGGAGGCAAAATCATGAGCATTGCAACTGCGATCGCAAAATTGAAGCAAGATGAGCCTGTAACAACAGAAGCAAAGGCGGAAACCCCCATGAGTTTGGCTGAATTCAATCGCTTGGTCAATGCGGAAGAATATCTAGAGTTTTTTGTTCTTCCCTACAACGCCCAATTTGTGAATATCAATCGGCTGCACATTTTGCAAAAGTTTTCTTCCTTGATCCAAGCGATCGACACGGAAGTTGATGGACTGAGCGAAGCCGATATTCTGGAACGCTATCGCCTCGCCTTGATCGAAGCCTATGAAACCTTCCAAACCTCTTCTCCCCTGAGCCAAAAGCTATTTAAGGTGTTTAACGATCGCCCTAAAAATATGGTTTTGCTCTCTGAAATCGGCTCTGATTAATGGCAGGAGGCTGCACCATGCAAAGGCTAACATCCACGGAATTGGAACGCTATCGCCGTCAGATCATGCTCCCTGGTTTTGGAGAAGAAGCCCAGCAACGCCTCAAAAATGCCACCGTCTTGGTGACTGGGGTGGGAGGCTTGGGGGGAACGGCGGCCCTCTATCTGGCGGTAGCTGGGGTAGGACGTTTAATTCTGCTGCGGGGGGGAAACCTGAGGCTCGACGACATGAATCGTCAGATCTTAATGACGCAGGATTGGGTCGATCAGCCCAGAGTGTTTAAGGCAAAGGCTACCTTGCAAGCCATTAACCCAGATGTTGCAATTGATGCAGTTTGTGAATATGTCACCGCCGATAATGTTGATACCTGGGTGCGATCGGCAGATGTGATTTTAGATTGTGCCCATAATTTTGAGGAACGGGACTTGTTGAATGCAGCCTGTGTGCGTTGGGGCAAGCCCATGGTGGAAGCAGCCATGAATGATATGGAAGCCTATCTCACCACGATCGTTCCTGGTTTAACGCCCTGTTTGTCCTGTATTTTTCCTGAAAAGCCCGATTGGGATAAACGGGGTTTTGGGGTTTTAGGAGCCGTATCTGGAACCTTAGCTTGTTTGACTGCCCTAGAAGCCATTAAGCTGATCACCGGATTGGGAACTCCACTGTTATCTCAACTGTTGACGATGGACTTAAATCAAGCGGAATTTACCAAACGTCGTCCCTATCACGATCCCCATTGCCCCGTATGTCGTCGTCGCTCTCTCGCCTTGCAAAATCTGACATCCTATCACTCTCAGCCGACCTGATCCCCCGATTCACCCTTTCTCAGTCGATCGCAAAGTGGGCTGAGATCCTTCCTAATCTCCTGAATCTGGGAGAACCTAAGCCAAACGCATCATCAAATCCTTGCATCAGGGAAATTCAGGGGAATTGAAGCTCTCACCCTCTGCGACCTGTTCGATCTATTAATTCTAGAAGTATTGAGGAACTCCCATGACTATTACGCTGACTGAAAAAGCTGAATTTCGCTTACGGACCTTCCTGCAAGGTAACGCCAATCCTTCCCCGGACCAGGGCATCCGAGTTGGAGTGAGTGATGGTGGCTGTAACGGATATCAATATACGATCGATATTGCCACTAGCCCCCGTCCGAATGATTTGATTGAACAACAAGGCAAAGTAAAGGTCTATGTTGATCCCAATAATGCCCAACTTTTGCAAGGTGTTGTAATTGATTTTGTTGATAGCTTAATGGAAAGTGGATTTACCTTTAGTAACCCTAATGCTACAGACACCTGTGGTTGTGGCAAATCCTTCCAGGCAGGCGATTGTACCCCAGCGGCGGTTCCTTGCAGTTAGTGATCCCCTATTCTGAGCGGATAGCGATTGCATTACCCATTTCATTTTGGAGAACACTCCCATGGCAACCTTTCAAGTTCATTTAATCAATAAAAAACGGTCACTGGATATTACGATTCCCGTTGACGACACCACCACGATTCTGAAAGCGGCTGAAGAACAAGAGTTGGAATTGCCCTTTTCTTGTAGTTCGGGTTCCTGTTCTAGCTGCGTTGGTAAGATTGTGGAAGGCGAAGTCGATCAATCCGAACAAGTGTTTCTCGATGAGGAGCAAGTTGCTAAAGGCTTTGTGCTACTTTGTGTTGCCTATCCCCGCTCAGATTGCACGATTCGCACCCACCAAGAAGCCTATCTCGTTTAATCCCTCATACCCAATCAACTCATCATTGCAACCCGTTCCGATCCCCCTAAATCCCCCTTATTAAGGGGGACTTCAAACCAAAAAGCAACCGGGAATGAGTCTAACGACGATCGCTAAATACTTCAATTCCCCCTAAATCCCCCTTATTAAGGGGGATTTCAAACCAAAAAGCAACCGGGAATGAGTCTAACGACGATCGCTAAATACTTCAATTTGGCTCGGTTCCCCCCTTATGAAGAGGGGGCTAGGGGGATCGCCAGGAGATACGCGCCTCACGCCTTGCACTCATCTCTCCCAAATTCTCATCATCCCAAATCCTAATCAGAAGGAAAAGCCCCATGACGATGACAGCATTTTCGGTTCAAGGAACATCTTTAAAACTCATGCGATCGGGTGAACGAGGGGTCATTACCCAAATTCAACCCCTTCAGGATGCCACTGCCAGAAAACTGAAATCCATGGGGTTTTTGCGAGGGCAAACCATTTGTCTAGAGCAACGGTTTCCACGATTTATTGTGCGGGTCGGTGCCCAACGTCATGCCTTAAGTGAAAGCTTGCTCCAGGCGATCTATGTCCGCATTGTTCCTAATTGAGGGAAGTACTATGCTTGAACAACCGATTTCTAACGAAGTTGCTTTAAGGATTGCCCTAGCATCCAAATTATTTCCTGAATTGACGATCGCAGATTTTATTGAAGCCTTGCAATCGAACCTAGGCGATCGCTTAGACGAAGACAGCTTAAGTAACATCACAGTCACTAACTTAAAAACAGCCCTAGGACAAACCTATGAATTAGATAGCGATGAACATGGGGAAGATGCTGATTCTGGTGACATTACTGATTTCAAACGGGCAGTGCGGATCTTGTGGGGTGAGCTAGATGATGCGGAGAAATTGCCCCCGATCGAAGCCTATGAAGCAGGAGACATGCCGGGTTCCGTCCGAATTGCCGTCGCTTCCAACAGTGGGGAAATGCTGGATGGTCATTTTGGATCTTGTTCGAGATATTTAATTTACCAATTGTCTCAGCAGGAAATGCGACTGGTGGATGTGCGATCGGCGTTAGCGGCTGATTTCTCCGATGATAAAAATGCCTTTCGGGTTAGCCTCCTGCGAGATTGTGCGGTGATTTATTTGATGGCGATCGGGGGACCTGCCGCCGCTAAGGTGGTGCAAGCAGGCATCTATCCCATTAAAAAAGAAAAAGGAGGAGCCGCCCGAGAACTCCTGGGTGAATTGCAGCACGCGATCGCCACTTCTCCGCCCCCCTGGCTAGCTAAAATTCTCGGCGTTGCAGAAACCGATCGCGTCAAAAATTACAAAGCGGTCGCTGCGCACTAATCAACACACCGATCAACACACCGATCTACGCACTGCATCCATTCCAGGAGCGATTCCAGGATCGATCGTTCCTAATCAATCCCCTAGCAAGAGAGAACACGAGTCATGAGCACTTTTACGAGCTTAACCTTTAGTGGCAAGATTTGGACCCCAAAATTTCTAGATGCGATCGATATTGCGCGTTGCATTGGTTGCGGTCGCTGTATAAAAACCTGTGGACGGGGCGTGATGGAACTCCGAGCCTTGAATGAAGAGGGTAAATTTGTGGATGAAGAAGAAGAAGAAGTTGAACGCAAAGTCATGACGATCGCCAATATGGAGAACTGTATTGGCTGCGAGGCTTGTTCTAGAGTTTGCCCGAAAAATTGCCATTCCCATGCAGAATTAGCACTTGCTTAACGTGAGTTCGACAAATCCTGGCGAGCAGATCCCCCTAACCCCCTTAATAAGGGGGAACCGAGCCAAATTCAAGTATTTAGCAATCGTCGTTGGTCTCATTCCCGGTTGCTTTTTGGTTTGAAGTCCCCCTTATTTCTAGCGCAGCGGCGCGTCAGCGCGGGGATTTAGGGGGATCGGGATGGGTTGCAATGATGAGTTGATTTGGTATAACTACTGTTGATTTGGTATAACTACTAGGGCGATCGCCCTATCCGATCGGGTCGCTAACCCATCATTCGCTAACCCATCATGGCAATCCCTAGCACTTCAAACAGCCGTCCCCGATCTTTCTCGCTGACTTGTAGCCGACCATTTTCAATATCACGCACCCAACTTTGACTTTTCCCCAGTTTATCTGCCAAAGTTCGTTGACTCAGTTGCAGATTTTTGCGTGCCGTGGCAATTTGAGCACCGGAGAGGGGATGTTTTTGGGTGGGTGACTTGGTATGTTTTGCCTTTTTCTTCGTTAACTTAGTCGGATTCTGGACCCAATCTGCAGGCAGATCAAATCTCAAGAGGCGTGCGTGCATCAAGCGCTGCCATTTATCCCTGGGTGCCGCATCGGTCAAGCGACTTGCCTGACTGCCATCCATAATCCAAAACTCTAAAGCCTCCTCCGCATCATCTGGCAAATCAGCTAGCTTCACCCACAGAGGTTGGATCTCAGTTGGATAGGTTTCTGGGTCAAATACAGGCTTGAGGTAGTAACGATTCAGCACTTCCAAATCACTCTCAAACGATCGCAATAACCGTTTTCGTTCTTCTCTCTCAAACGAAGCTTTCACTAATCGGGTTTCCCCGTAAGCAATGCGCATCAGGGTTGGGATTGTAATGCGTTGCTCTGTCCCCATCCGACTTTTGAACAACAGCCAAAGCATAATCCGCGCCGCCCCTTCATGCTGTTGCCAGATACTCATGATATGGTGGAGAAGCGACTTAGGCAGCGTCCCATACTGATAAAAAGCACTGCGCTCCCTTGCCCCTTGCCGATTCAGGAAGGATTTAGTCCACTGCCCCGGTTGAATGGTAAAGGTCAATCCTGTCAAATGCTTACAGCCCGTTTCATCGGTTTGCACCTGGAGTTGGGTGTCTAGCAAATGCCACAATCGACTTTTGGGCAGGATGATTTTTTTGAAGCGTCCGTGGGGCACCCAATCTACACTCACCAAAAGCTGACAAGGTTTTTCCACTAGATCACGAATCAGGGTCAATTTCTCTATCTTGCTCAAGTCTTTCCGCTTATCCAAGCCCAAGTATTCAGAAATCTCCTGATCATTCAGGGTAAAGGATTCCTCCCAAGGGCGCTCTAAACCCGTTGCATAGGCGGCATAGAGTAAATGTAGGCAAGCCGATCGCAGATCCCATTGGGCAATCTCCGCTTGGGCCTCCGTTGCTGCTAAACTGATGCGCGGATTCAGGGGATTGGTGGTTGCCAGACAAACGGTGATTTCACCCCGTCCCCCACTGACTTGACGACGATGGCAGAGATCTCCGGCTTCATCTGCCTGCCAAGGGAGGGATTGCCGCTGTGCCAATACATTGCAAGCTTCCCAAATCACGATCGCCGAAGCAAAGGGATTCGTTTTGGCATTGGGGAACAGATGAGGACTGGTCAGAGGTTTTGCCTCTTCTTTAAAGCGTCCTTTCTTGGCTTGTAGCAGAATAGGTGGGGTTGCAGTTGGGCAAATGGAAACACACTGCGGTTCTGGGGCAAACCCACGACAATCATTACAGAGTGTTGGATCAATCCACAGCCCATCATCCAGATTCGTAATGGCTCCTGTTGGGCAAATAGGAGAACAAACACCACATTGCGTACATTTTTCAGTAATGGTATGCGTCATTGTTTTAGGAAATCAGTAATGAGCAGCATCGAGCCAATACACCAAACCAGTGCAATAGATTTCGTCTATCAGAGTTTTGCAACATGTATCCAGCGAAAACACGTATCAATCCTGATAACAGGGTGTATCCAGTCCGGCGTATCCTGTCAAATGCCAACCCCACTCCATGATTCTGACCATCGTACCCTACACACCAGTGTGATGTTTGGGGGGGCGCTTGATTATGCTAGTGAAGACTATGGTTGATATATGTACAATTGAATGAGTCTTTCCACTATGCAATATTACGTCTTCTATATATAAGAAAGAATAGGCATCTATTCTGTTCAGATTAAGCGATTAAAGGTTGTCTTAATTATTTGAGAACATGCCGATATACAAAGATCTCAACTATTTTCTCAATTTTGTTGTCAGGAGATCTCGATATTTGATTGAAATTTGTTTGTTAAATTTCTCACAATAAAATATTATTTGGTAACTCTATTTGCAGGATAGTAAGGCTTTTTGATGAAGGCTACAGAATTCCAGATAATATCTATATCACTGTTTCTTGCAATGTCTGCGATCGCTAGTTAAAATTCCCTTGGAGCTTAGGGGATACTAAGAAACAGAATCCTATGCCATCATCAATCCCATTCCAGCAGTTGCGTTTACAGCAGTTGCGTTCATAGCAGTTACGTTCATAGAGTCACGTCCATAGCAAATCAACTTGTCATTGTATTTCATCTAGATTTCCCCCAACTCTCCCCCAGCAAATCGTGGAACACTCTGGGAAATTGACGATCGCCGAGCATCCTATATCGCCAAAAATCCTATATCGCCGAGCATCCTGTGTTGTCAGTTCTGTGCTGCCCTTGTTGTTGATCACTTGACCCCCTGAGGAGAATAAATGATGTTTACCGCACTGAAACACCGAGATTTATTAGTGACCGATCGCGGTGAATGGCAAATTCGCAAGCCTGCCCGAGAATGGGATTTACTGCGCACCCCCTATCGCTTCCATCGATTTTTGACGGAGGTTGAAGATGTGTTGGAGCAAGCGATCGATGAAAGCCAATGCCTACCACAACTCTGTCTGATTGTTCGGCGGTTGATTACCAATTCCTATTGGATACAGACCCAATATGTTGAGCCTGATCCCACCACGGGGCAGGGGGTAATCATGCTCTATGATGAAATTGGCTATCCTCTGACGGTACAGATTGCCACCTACCAGCCTGGAACGGTGTCGTCCATTCATAACCATGGCAATTGGGGCATCGTTACTATCCTCAAAGGCGAAGAAAAAAATATCTTTTGGCGGCGTGTCCAGAATCCGGAAACCACCAACTGGATTGAACCTGCGTCAGACCTTATTTTACTCCCAGGGGATATTATCAGCTTCACCCCCGATGCCATTCACCAAGTTAAGGCGGTGGGCGATGAACCAACTGTGACCTTTAGTATCTATGGCGAAACCCACCATTCCAAGCGCTTTGAATTTGACCCGATCGCCCATACCGCCAAAAATTTCTAGCCTGTCAGGCATGCGCAATCGTGAACAGAAGTTGAACTTTTGCAAAAGTTCAACTTCTCGAACTGCAACCGTTGCGATCTACTTTAGCTTGCCGTACATGTGCTTCGTATAGCTGCCCTCATTGATGTTATTCCAAGCATAGACACGATCGCGAAACTGTTTCCAATCCTCAAAAATGGCTTTGAAATCTGCATCCTTGGCAGCAAATTCATCATAGAGTTCAAAGGCTGCCTTTTCTGCTGCGGCAAGGATTTCTGGACTATAGGATCGCAATTGCACACCCTGTTGAACGAGCTTTTGCAAGGCTTCATTATTGCGGGCATCATAGCGCGCCAGCATGGTCATATTGGCTTCGATCGCTGCCGATTTCACCACTTCCTGATATTCCGGCGGCAATTTCTTCCATTCGTTTAAATTAATCTGCACTTCCAACGTTGGACCTGGCTCCCACCAACCGGGATAGTAGTAATATTTGGCAACCTTATGTAAGCCCAATTTTTCATCATCGTAGGGTCCCACCCATTCCGCCGCATCGATCGCCCCAGTTTGCAAGGCTTGAAACACTTCTCCCCCGGCCAAGGTTTGCACCGTCACCCCCAATTTGCCCATGACCTGACCGCCCAGACCAGGAATTCGCATTTTTAGACCCTTGAGATCATTGAGGCTAGTAATCTCTTTGCGAAACCAACCGCCCATCTGTGCGCCACTATTGCCAGCAGGAAACTGAATCACCCCAAACTTGCGGGCATAGAGATCCTGAAGCTTTTGCAACCCACCCGCTTCATACAGCCATGCATTTTGCTGCTGAGCAGTCAGACCAAAGGGTAACGTCGTGCCGATCGCCGCCGCTGGACTTTTGCCCACATAGTAATACCCCGCTGTATGACCGCAGGGAACCGCCCCCTGAGACACCACATTCATCACTTCCAAAGGTGGAGCCAATTCCCCCGCTGGTCGGGGCGTAATCTTAAAGCGTCCTCCTGTCAAAGCCGCCACCCGCTCTGCAAAGATCACTGCACCGCCATAGATGGTATCCAGGGAAATGGGCCAACTCGTCGCCATCTGCCAAGTCATCGTAGGTAAGCTACTGCTAGAACCTGAGGTTGCCGTTTGGGTCCGACAGGCAGTCAGTGCCGTTGTGGCTGCCGTCCCAGCGATCGCTGCTCGCAAAAATTGTTTCCGCTTCATCTGTCACACCTCCACCAAAATATCCACCCCAGCCCCCAACAGGGAGTTCCAGGCATTGCCGTGAGTCTATTGTTCTGACTCTGTTGTCTGATTCTATACGCTATCCGATCGTTGCGAGAGAGGGTTACCAGATAACGGAACCATTTCCCAAGTTTTCCACAGCTTTCCCCAACTCATGTCAAGTTTTCCACAGGTTGTGCAGGGGCGATCGCAGGTAACAGGAAAAGGCTGCAGGCGGGTCTGATGGGAAACCCCATGCAAGGGCCATAAAACCCTCATGAACCGCTGATGGAGCAGCAATAGGGCTTGGAAAGGGTCGTATGGTGAATTTACGGATACGGAGCCTCATGTCGCAACAAAAACCCGTAAATATACGCTCTACAACTTGAGGGAAGCATGGGAAAATTTCGCCATCATTTTTAGCGAACTGTGGAAAAACAGGTCAGCCTGTACAAAGTTTTCCACAGGCTCATACTCGATTTTACCCTTCATTATTCATTTCAAAAAAATATCCATGAATTCCACCATTGCTCTCCTGGCTGAAGTCCCAGAATCCTTGCACCAAGAACTATCTAGCTATTTAAACCAAGCGGAATTGTCCACCCAGCGATCGGAAATTCTGATCGCGGCTCTGACTCTCTTTCTCTCCCAGAGCGAAGCTGAGATCCGTCATCTGTCGCAAGCCCTGGAAACTGCTTAACAAACCATTACATTACAAAACATTGCGGACAAGGGCATTGCCTATTTAACTCGGGCAGGGTTTCAGGATTTAATGGGAAGCACTCATTCTTCATTAAAAGACCTTTCAATATGCCCTACTACTGGTTCAAAGCGTTTCACATTGTTGGATTTGTCTCCTGGTTTGCGGGCTTATTCTATCTGCCGCGCCTGTTTGTCTACCATGCCGAAGCCCAGGAACAGCAGACTGAGCCAGTGCAGAGCATTTTGCGCCAGCAGTATACACTGATGGAAAAGCGGCTCTATGGCATTATCATGACTCCTGCGATGGTTGTGACGATCGCCATGGCGGTGGGCATGATTTGGTTGCAACCGGAACTGCTGCAACAGACTTGGCTGCAGGTGAAGATTGGTTTAGTGGCAATCCTAATTGGCTACCATCATTTTTGTAAGCGGATTATTCGCCAGCTAGAAGCCGGAGAAACCCCACTGAATTCCAAGCAATTTCGCTGGATGAATGAGTTTCCCACCTTTTTCCTGGTAGTGGTGGTGATGTTAGCGGTCTTTAAAAACAATATTCCTACCAACGCGACAGGCTATGTGGTGCTTGCCATGGTCGTTGCCTTTGCCGCCAGCATTCAACTCTATGCGCGTAAGCGTCGCCTAGATGCCGAAAAGCAGAAGCAATTGAGCGATCGCCCAGCTTCCACCAGCCCAGCTTCCGTCAGCTAAGGACTTGGGACTCCTATGATGCCGATTGAATTCGCCAGCTAGAAACCGGAGACCCCCCTAAATTCCGATAAGCCAGAGAGGTGGCAGTATCCGGATTGGCGACGGTGGTTTGATTGTCGGTAAGTCTGGTCATGGTGATATTGACTGCCACCGTCAATATCACCGTCAATTGCTAAACTTTGTTCGTGATATGCGATCGCTTTGGTATAGTTACCGAGATTACCGTATGCATTTCCCAAATTCCCCAGCACAACCCCTTCACCATGTCGGTCTTTGAGTTCATGATACCAATTTAAATAGAGTTTAGGGCAGATAGGGCATCAAGGATGAAGGAATAACCTGTGATAGAAGCAATTACTTCTGGGGTTAATTGAGTCAGGAGTTGATCCACTTTGGATTGGAGTTGCTCTA
>JAYKGX010000023.1:0-11136 GCA_035285565.1 Synechococcales cyanobacterium | reverse complement strand
GCACGGATTTAGGCGTTAGACTTTGGCACGTTGATACCCAGCACTGTTTACAAACCCTGCAAGGGCATACCGGAATTGTGCGATCGGTTACGTTTAGCCCCGACGGACAATGGCTGGCAACTGGCTCGGACGATCGCACCATCAAGCTCTGGCAAGTGGAGACCGGGGAATGCCTCAAAATGTTTGAAGGAGATGAAGATTGGGTCTGGTGCGTGGTTTTCAGCCTGGATGGAGAATGGCTTGCCAGTTGTGGCGAAGATGGCACGATTAAACTCTGGCGAGTAAACACTGGAGAATGCGTCAGGGTGCTGCGAGGACATTGGAACGCCCTTTATGCCATTCGATTCAGCCCGGATGGCACAACGCTTGCTAGTGCTGGCGCAGATGGCTCAATTCGCCTTTGGCAGGTAGAGACGGGGGTTTGTTTCCAGACAATTCAGGCGCATACCGGAGAAATCTGGTCGATCGCTTTTTCACCAGATGGTCGCCAACTTGCAAGCAGTGGTGAAGATGGCACGATCAAACTCTGGCAGATTGAAACAGGGGAATGTTTGAAGACCCTGGCAGCACCCAGACCCTATGAAGGCATGAACATCACAGGGGTCACAGGGTTTAATGAAGCTCAGAAAGCGGCATTGAAATCGTTAGGGGCGGTTGAGTCTGTGCTGTGAAAACAAACGAGAACTAGTGATTTATAGTTCAGCTTGTTCTAATTTCAACAGTGGAATCAGAAACCAGCATAAACTGGTGAACCCAGCACTGATGATGACCAGCAGGGTAAAGGTGATGCCAGAATCATATAACCATCCACCTGAGATGCCGCCCACCATTGTCGCAAGGTTTGAAACCGATAGCAGTAGCGCGTAGGATGTCCCTTCTACTCCGATAGGGCAAACTTTTACCGCAATTTCAAACAGCCCTAGTAAGGCGATCGCAGAGGTGAAACCATTCAAGCCTTGAGCTAAAATGGCACTCCTCCAATCCACAATCAAGGCTAAAGCCAGAGTGGCGATCGCGCTCATCCCGATCGCTAAATGAAGCATTATCCTGGGTGAAATCTTGGCAGCAAATATCCCAAAAACAATCGCACCTAAACCAAAGGTTAATGACCAAATTGCCCCTAAATTACCCAAAAAGTCTTCCGCAAAGTGTAAGACATCTCGTTGATAAAACGTGAGGGGCGGAATCGGACTGAATGCCAGAAAAGCAATAAAAATCATAATTACCAGAAAATCCCGCGATCGCACCGCTCTCCACAACAGCCGCCAACTCTGTTGAATCGAAACAGTGCCTCGTTCTACTCTAGATTCTTTCAGCAGCACTAACGTGGCGACCAAACCGAGGAATGGGGCGATCGCGCTGATGAGAAATGCAACCGATAGGGTGCAATGTTTCGCTATCCAACCGCTCAAGTAATACATGACTGCACCCCCCAACCCTGCTGCTGACCATTGTGCCGCTTGAAAAATACCAGTTTGTTGTTGTGGCTTACCTTTTGCGATCATTAACTTGTCAGCCAGAACATCTGAAAAGGCAATGCAGATAGAAACTAACACGAAAGTTGGTAGTAAAATAGGGAGGGTGTAGGCACGCAGTTGGCTCAGTCCTAGAAATATAAAAATCACCACGGAGTAACAGATCAAAAAGTAACTTTTAATCGAGTATCCAAACAGGGGCAAGCCATCCACTATCATGCTCCAAAGCGGTTTAATTGACCAGGGAATAAATAGGATTGCTTGAAATTCTGCCCATTTCCCAGCAGATAACCCAAGTGTCTCTTTCAAATAAAGCGTTAACGATAGATCAACAATTCCTGGATTGCCCACATAGGTTTGAATTAAATACGATAGTGCCATCAAGAAAACCATCTTTTCCATAATTGCTCCATTCCCTTGCATCAAGTCATGAACGGCGATCGCCCTTCAACAGGATCCAATCTTCGGGCGATCGGTCGGGTGGCATGAATCACGGCAATTCTGTTGCTGTAATTCTGTTGCTGACGATGGGAAACGATCGTACCCTATCAGATCACTGACTCAAGCAATGGTTACTCACTATCTCAAACACCCTGTCAAGCACTGACCTGTAAATTTTTTGTGATCCGCATAAAGGAATGTAAAGAACTGACACATTCTGTATCATAGTTTCCGATCATTGGAATAATCCCCCTAGAGTTAGGAAAGACCGCCAAAATAAAATCTTGCTTCCCAACTACAGGCTTGCTGAGTCCAGAAGCGCGATTTATATTTTGGGGGTACGAGGTTGCTTGTGCCCGTTCATTGAACCTGGTCGTTGCTTCCCCCGTTTTGTGGATCGCTTTTCTACACTGTTTGCCTTTGCTGCGATCGCACCTCTGACTGTTTACCGGAATGTGGGTGATCGATCGCCCCACAACAGCCTGAACCCTATACAGTCTGACTATCCCACGAGGTCAATGAGATTTATGCTGCTAGCAACTTCCCCTGAATCGACCTACGAGCGTCTCGATCTGCTGGAGCGGGTTGATTCCAATAAGAGCGCCTTCTATCGTGAACTCGCCCAAGCAATTCTAGCGGATCAGAGTGTCTGTCTTGAATGGCGGCTGGCGATCGCCGATCGCCTCAACCAAGCCAACCAAATGCTTGGGATGTTAATAGTTGGTAACAATGACGATAGTTACTAACGATCGCAACTTGTGTTCTAGTTCTGAATCTCGTATGAAATCTGGTCAGTGAAATTCTGGTCAGCAAACCATAAGATCCTTTTCCTCACCCCTTAGTATTTCTTCAAACTAGGGGTGCTTTTTATTGTGCCCAAAAGCGGTTAAGATTTCGACTAGTTCTGTCAATTTCCTTAAGACCGAGCTATCTTTTGCTGCTCTGTTAGAAAATTTAACTAGCTAGCACAACCATCAGGCCTCTACCTTGATCTCCACCTTGGCATGGGATGTTCTCTTGGAATGTTTTGGTTTGGAATGTTTTGGTTCTTGCTCTTCTCAATCACCTGTTCCCTCTATTGCGTACTCTCTCACTATGAATAGTCATCAACTGCCGAACCCGCAGGGTCTGTATGACCCCAATTTTGAGCACGATGCTTGCGGAGTTGGATTTGTCGTGCATCAACTAGGTCAGAAATCCCACGAAATAGTGGAACAGGGGCTGACCATTTTGCTCAATTTAGATCATCGAGGAGCCTGCGGCTGTGAAGCAAACACGGGAGATGGCGCGGGGATCCTAGTGCAAATTCCCCATCGCTTTCTCCAGAAAGTCACCGCTGCGATCGGGATTGATCTACCTGCTACAGGTCAATATGGGGTTGGGATGATTTATGGATCCCGCGATCGCAGCCAGCGAGAAGCCGGACGCAAAGCCTTTGAACAGAGCGCCACGGCAGAAGGATTGACCGTTTTAGGTTGGCGGGATATCCCCACGGATAACAGTTTGTTGGGAGCAACTGCCACCGCTTCTGAACCCTTTATGCAGCAGGTGTTTGTCCAACGTCCAGAGGGTTTAAGCGATGACCTCGCCTTTGAACGAAAGCTATTTGTTCTGCGCAAGGTGTCCCATACGGCGGTGAATAGTGCCCAGATTGATCCCCATTGGTATGTTTCCAGCCTGTCCTGCCGCACCCTGGTCTATAAGGGCATGTTGATGCCTGTACAGGTGGGGCAATATTACCCAGATTTGCGTGATCCGGATTTTGAAAGTGCTCTGGCGCTCGTGCATTCCCGCTTCAGCACCAATACCTTCCCCAGTTGGGATCGGTCTCACCCCTACCGCTATATTGCTCACAATGGTGAAATTAATACCCTACGCGGCAATATCAACTGGATGCTAGCAAGGCAGGCCATGTTTGAGTCGGAATTATTTGGTGAGGATATTCATAAAATTCGTCCGGTGATCAACATCAACGGCAGCGACTCCACCATTTTTGACAACACGCTGGAATTGCTGACCCTAGCGGGACGTTCCCTGCCCCATGCCGTCATGATGATGATCCCAGAACCCTGGGCAGCCCATGAGTCGATGAGCGATGAGAAGAAAGCGTTTTATGAATACCATTTCTGTTTGATGGAACCCTGGGATGGTCCCGCTTCGATCGCCTTTACCGATGGCACTGTGATGGGAGCCGTGCTCGATCGCAATGGGTTACGACCGTCTCGCTATTACGTCACCCACGACAATTTGGTGATCATGGCTTCGGAAGCGGGAGTTCTGCCGATCGCCCCAGAACGGGTGGCAGTCAAGGGGCGCTTGCAACCGGGTCGCATGTTCCTAGTGGATATGGCCCAGGGTCGGATTATTACCGATGATGAAATTAAAGGGGCGATCGTCCAAGCCCATCCCTACCGTGATTGGCTGAATCGCCATCTGGTGGGGCTAGCCCAACTGCCCGATCCCACGGTGGAAGCTCCCTTGCCCCACCCGCCGCAAAGTGCCTTTGGTTATACCTTTGAAGAGGTGCGGTTGTTAATGCTGCCGATGGCACGAGATGGGGTGGAAGCCGTCGGTTCTATGGGGACGGATACGCCCTTGGCGGTGTTGTCCGATCGCCCCAAATTGCTCTACAACTATTTCAAACAACTCTTTGCCCAGGTCACCAATCCGCCGATCGATTCCATCCGGGAAGAAATTATCACCTCAGCAGAAACCACGATTGGAGCAGAACGCAATCTGCTGAAACCAGAACCGGAAAGCTGTCATTTGATTAAATTGAAATCTCCCATTTTGAGTAATGCTGATCTGGCAAAACTCAAACATCTGCGCAATGGTATTCTCGATCAAGGTTTCCAATCTACAACATTGCCTATTCTATTCGATCCCAAATCCGGAGTAGTGGGTTTAGAAACAGCCCTAGAAGCATTGTTTGCAGCAGCGGATCAGGCGATTCAATCCGGTTGTAATTTATTGATCCTCAGCGATCGCGACACCGATCGGGATCAGGCTGCTATTCCAGCTTTACTAGCGGTGGCGGGATTGCACCATCACTTGATTCGGGCTGGGACGCGGACTCGGGTTGGCTTAGTGCTGGAGTCGGGTGAACCTCGGGAAGTCCATCACTTTGCCACGCTCATTGGCTATGGGTGTGGTGCGATCAATCCCTACATGGCATTTGCCTCCATTCGTGACTTGATCGATCAGCAATTGATCGTGGATGTGGACTATGGAACCGCTTGCAAAAACTATATTAAAGCCGCTACCAAAGGCGTGATCAAAGTTGCGTCTAAGTTAGGTGTTTCCACCATCCAAAGCTATCGCGGTGCGCAAATTTTTGAAGCGGTGGGGTTGAACCGAGCGGTGATCGATCGCTATTTCACCTGGACTGCCAGCCGCATTGAAGGAGCCGATTTAGCTGTGATTGCTGAAGAAGCCCTGCTGCGCCACCGTCATGCCTTCCCCGATCGCCCTGGAACTGCGGTTCCCACCTTGGATGTGGGGGGAGAATACCAATGGCGTAAGGATGGAGAGGTCCACCTCTTTAGCCCGGAAACGATTCATTCCCTGCAACAGGCTGTTCGCAGCGATAGCTATGAAACTTATAAACGCTATGCTGCCTTGGTGAATGATCAACATCAAAAAATCTTCACATTGCGAGGATTGCTGCAATTTAAACAGCAACAACCGATCCCAATCGAGGAAGTGGAACCGATCGAAGCCATTATGAAACGGTTTAAAACCGGAGCCATGAGCTATGGATCGATTTCCAAAGAAGCCCATGAAACCCTGGCGATCGCCATGAATCGCATTGGCGGCAAATCCAATACGGGCGAAGGTGGTGAAGATCCAGAGCGCTATACCTGGACGAATGAAGCGGGCGACTCGAAAAATAGTGCGATTAAACAAGTGGCATCGGGACGGTTTGGGGTCACCAGTTTGTATCTGTCCCAGGCGAAGGAAATCCAAATCAAAATGGCCCAGGG
This sequence comes from Synechococcales cyanobacterium, assembly GCA_035285565.1. Classification (GTDB taxonomy): domain Bacteria; phylum Cyanobacteriota; class Cyanobacteriia; order Leptolyngbyales; family Leptolyngbyaceae; genus JAYKGX01. The sequence continues at coordinate 5,237 of JAYKGX010000023.1, read as the reverse complement.
GGCAAAACCGGGCGAAGGCGGACAGCTACCGGGGAAAAAGGTCTATCCCTGGATTGCCAAAGTGCGCCACTCTACCCCCGGCGTAGGCTTAATTTCTCCCCCCCCGCACCATGACATTTACTCGATCGAAGATTTGGCAGAACTGATCCATGACTTGAAAAATGCCAATCGTCAGGCGCGTATTAGTGTCAAACTGGTGTCGGAAGTCGGAGTAGGGACGATCGCGGCCGGAGTTTCCAAAGCCCATGCCGATGTGGTGCTGATTTCCGGATTCGATGGCGGTACAGGGGCTTCTCCCCAAACTTCGATTAAACATGCTGGATTGCCCTGGGAATTGGGCTTGGCGGAAACCCATCAAACTCTGGTGCTGAATAACCTGCGATCGCGGATTGTCGTGGAAACCGATGGACAAATGAAAACCGGACGGGATGTAGTGGTTGCCGCTTTGCTAGGTGCAGAGGAATTTGGCTTTGCCACCGCGCCCTTGGTCACCCTAGGCTGCATTATGATGCGAGTTTGCCATCTCAACACCTGTCCTGCTGGTGTGGCAACCCAGGATCCCTACCTGCGTCAAAACTTTGTGGGTCAGCCGGAACACACGGTGAATTTCATGAAATTTATCGCCATGGAAGTCCGGGAATTAATGGCAGAACTGGGCTTCCGCACGCTGAATGAAATGGTAGGGCGCACGGATATTTTGGAAGCCAAACAGGCGATCGACCATTGGAAAGCCAAGGGATTGGATGTTTCCACCATTCTCCATCAACCGAATGCTCCAGCGGACGTGGGACGCTATTGCCAAATTCCCCAGGATCACGGCTTAGAGAAGTCCTTGGATATGACCCAGTTATTGGATTTATGCCAAGATGCGATCGTAGCAGGGAAACCTGTGAAAGCCCAATTGCCCATCCAAAATATCAATCGTGCGGTTGGTACCATTCTTGGCAATGAGATTACTAAGCGCCATTGGGAAGGATTGCCAGAAGATACCATTCATCTAAATTTCCATGGCAGTGCAGGACAAAGTTTTGCTGCTTTTGTGCCCAAGGGAGTGACGATGGAACTGGAAGGCGATGCCAATGACTATTTTGGCAAAGGTCTCAGCGGCGGCAAGTTAATTCTCTATCCCCCCAAGGTATCCACCTTTGTGGCAGAAGACAATACCATTGTGGGGAACGTTGCCTTTTATGGAGCTACCAGTGGGGAAGCTTACATTCGGGGCATTGCCGGAGAACGGTTCTGCGTGCGTAATTCCGGTGTGAATGCCGTGGTGGAAGCGATCGGAGATCATGGCTGTGAATATATGACGGGTGGCAAGGTTGTCATTCTAGGGCTGACCGGGCGGAACTTTGCGGCAGGGATGAGTGGCGGCGTTGCCTACATCCTGGATGAAGCTGGGGACTTCCCCACCCGCTGTAATCAACAAATGGTGGGGCTAGAACGACTGGAAGAGGCAGAGGAAATTCGGGAATTGTATGACATGATTCAACGTCATGCCGATTACACAGGCAGTACCCGCGCGACCCAGGTGTTAGCGCAATGGGAGACCATGGTGCCCCAATTTGTCAAAGTCATGCCGAAGGATTACAAACGGGTGATCCAAGCCTTGAACAATGCTCTGAAGGCTGGGTTGACCGGGGATGAAGCCTTAGCTGCCGCCTTTGAGGAAAATTCCCGCGATGTGGCTCGGATTGGAGGAGGTTAAAGCAGGCTTATGCAGACCACCGCACCCCCCTTAACGCCTTCCTTGACCCTAGCGACCTTTCTGACCTGGCCGGAAACCAACCCGGCTCGGGAATTCATCGCAGGTCAAATCATCCAGAAACCCATGCCTCAAGGGAAACATAGCCTTTTGCAAACCGAGTTACCGCCCTTGGTGAATGCCGTGCTGAAGCCAGAGAAAATTGCTCGCATGTTTGCTGAATTGCGCTGTACCTTTGGCGATCGCTCCTTGGTGCCAGATCTGAGTGTCTTTCGCTGGGAAAATATCCCCCGAGATGGGAATGGGGAAATTGCCAATACCTTTGCCATCCCACCGGATTGGGTGATTGAAATTCTCTCACCCGCTCAGAGTCGATCGAAGGTGATTAAAAAGATTCTGGCTTGTTTAGACGCTGGAACGGAAATGGGCTGGTTGATTGACCCGGCAGAGCGATCGGTATTTGTCTATCAGCCCAATCAGCAACTTCAGGTCTTTGATGAACCCGAGGATCGCTTGTCCGTTCCCACCTTTGCACCAGCGTTGCATCTCACGATCGCCGCTCTGTTTAATCTTTTGTCAGATTAATCTTTTGTCAGACTAACCTGAACCTCAACCAGCACAACATCAGCGGAGAATAGCACCATGGGTAAACCAACTGGCTTTATTGAATTTTTGCGGGAAATTGCCGCCGAAACCGATCCTCGTGATCGCATTCGCAATTGGGATGAATTTCACTTACCCATGCCCACGGAAAAGCTGCGCACCCAGGCAGCCCGCTGTATGGACTGTGGCACCCCCTTTTGCCATACCGGAACGCTGATCAGTGGCATGGCAAGCGGTTGTCCAATTAACAACCTGATCCCAGAATGGAATGATTTGGTCTACCGAGGTCTGTGGCAGGAAGCCCTCGATCGACTCCATAAAACCAATAATTTTCCTGAATTTACCGGACGGGTTTGTCCTGCCCCCTGCGAAGGAGCCTGTGTCCTCGGCATTCACAATCCCCCGGTGACGATTAAAAATATCGAAGTTTCCATCATCGATAAAGGGTGGGAAGAAGGGTGGATCACGCCCCATCCTCCCCAAAAACGCACCGGTAAAAAGGTAGCGGTCGTCGGTTCTGGTCCGGCGGGTCTCTGTGCAGCGGCGCAGTTGAATCAAGTGGGACATCAGGTGACCGTGTTTGAACGAGCCGATCGCCCAGGTGGCTTGCTGATGTATGGCATTCCCAATATGAAGCTGGAAAAGGAAGCGATCGTTCTGCGGCGATTGCAAGTCCTAGAGGCCGAAGGCGTGGAATTCCGCTGCAATCAGGAAGTGGGGAAAGATCTCTCTGCTCAGCAGTTGTTGCAGGACTTTGATGCAACGGTGCTCTGCATTGGGGCGACCAAACCCAGAGATTTGCCGATCGCAGGGAGAGATCTCAAAGGCATTCACTTTGCCATGGAATTTCTCACAGCGAATACGCAAGCGCTGCTCAATGGCACACCGGGCGAAAACTACATTTCAGCAGCGGGCAAAGATGTGGTGATTATCGGTGGGGGCGACACGGGGACAGACTGCGTGGGCACTTCCATCCGCCATGGCTGTCAGAGTCTCGTGCAGCTCGAAATCATGCCCAAACCACCCGCAGAACGGGCTGCCAATAATCCCTGGCCAGAGTGGCCCAAAATTTACCGCATGGACTACGGGCAGGAAGAAGCAGAAGCCGTCTTTGGTGACGATCCTCGGGTTTATACCACCACTGCCACCCACTTTGAAGGCGATGAGCAGGGTCATGTGAAGGCCGTTCATACTGTGCAAGTAGAATGGCAACGCAATGACAAAGGGCAATTCATTCCCCAACCGATCGCTGGGACGGAAAAGGTGCTACCGGCCCAACTCGTCTTACTTGCCATGGGCTTTTTAGGCCCGGAACAAGGATTGCTGGATGCGCTGGGTCTCGATCGCGATGGACGCAGCAACGTGAAAGCTGAGCATGGGAAATATGCCACCAGCATTCCGGGCGTGTTTGCCGCAGGGGATTGTCGGCGGGGACAGAGCCTGGTGGTTTGGGCCTTTAATGAAGGACGAGAAGCAGCACGGGAATGCGATCGCTACCTCATGGGTAACACGGATTTACCGTAAACACCTGGGTCTGATTTGTAGAATAAGTGACAATTTGAGTCCCTAGGGCGATCGCAGTCTAATTCAGGCTGCGATCGCCATTTTCATGGATTTTCAAGGGGCGATCGCGGGGTTTTGGCATCAGCCCTTAACGCTGGATAGGTGGATTTTGAGGATGCAAGTATAGTATATTGAACTCCTCAGTACAGGACAAAAAGTTAGAAGGGATTGAGGAGAGGGATTTCTAGAGGTGTCTAGACTCACAGAGAATCCCTCATGGAAGAGCTTACCCAAATTCGAGAGCATTTGCACACTCAATTAGATTGGCATGGTGCGCGCTTAAACTTCTTGTCGATGTTTCTGGTGGCGCTGTTTCGCGTCCGGAGCGTGAATCTGAGTGAATTGGCTCTGGCGTTTCCCAGTCAAGCGACACCCGAGTCCAGCTATAAACGGTTCAACGGTTTCTGTCAAAGTTCGAGTTGGATTATGGGGCATGGGCCACCGCGATGCTGCGGTTGATGGCGGTACCCGAACCTTGGACCCTGACGTTAGATCGCACGAATTGGCGATTTGGCGGGACTGACCACAATATTCTGATGCTGGGGGTCTGTCATCAAGGGGTGTCGATTCCCCTGTTATGGTGGATGCTCGACAAACGGGGCAATTCCAATACCACCGAACGGATTCTCTTGATCGAGGAGTTTCGCGCTTTATTCCCAACGATCCAGGTGGCGGCGATTACCGCCGACCGCGAATTCGTCGCTCAAGACTGGTTTGATTATTTGTTGAGCGAAGGTGCAGGGACACCGCCTCTTTGCTTCCTTAGGTGTGGGTGAAACACGCATTCTGCGCCAACCTCGCCGCTTATGGGGGCATTGGGTTCGGGTCATCGCGCTACGCTTATCCGACCACGAATTACTGATTGTTGTGACCCAAGACCAAGTGTGTCAGGCCTTGAGCGATTATGCCAAACGCTGGTCGATTGAAACCTTATTCGGCATTCTCAAAAGTTGCGGGTTTAATCTCGAAGATACCCATCTCAGTCACATCGAACGGCTCAGTAAGTTGATTGGACTCTTAACCCTGGCGATGATTTGGGCAATTCGCACCGGGGAATATCTCGCAGTGCAAAAACCAATTACAGTTAAAAATCATGGGCGCAAACTCAAAAGTATCTTTCGCTATGGTTGCGACTTCATTCGTCATGCACTACTCAATCCTCAAACCCCATCAGACAAGCGATTGAAAGCTATCAGTTTTTTGTCCTGTACTTAGATTGAACTCATACCAATTTAAATGGGTGTTGGTGCAAATAGGGGGTAGACTAAAGAGTGCTGTTAAAAGTCTCTCTATTATGGCTGGTGTCACCTCAATTGAAGTTACGGAAAGTCTCGATGAACTTGTCCAACAGTTGCAACAAGCAGCAACG
>JAYKGX010000022.1:0-10526 GCA_035285565.1 Synechococcales cyanobacterium | reverse complement strand
AGCAAGTCCATCGCTTAGACACGATCGTCTTTGATAAAACTGGAACACTGACGACCGGCAATCCTTCGGTCACAGATGTATTACCGATCGACCTGAGTCTGACTCCTGCCGATCTCCTGCAACTAGCCGCAACGGTAGAATCTGGCACCCACCATCCCCTCGCCCGCGCCATTCTGCAGGCTGCTCAAGCATCAGAGTTACTCCCGGCTGAAGAGTTTCACACCGTGGCAGGTTTGGGGATCTCAGCCCGAGTGACTTGGCACGATCGTCCGGTCAGGGTTCTATTGGGCAATCATGCTTGGATGAACCAGCAAGGCGTTTCAGTTCCTGCAGCCATAGACTATCAGGCACGACTCCTCGCCACCCAAGGGAAAACCGTCATTTTTCTGGCGATCGCGGATCAACTGTCAGGGTTATTAGCTGTGAGTGATCCGATCCGACCCGAAACTCCAGAAATTCTTAAAGATCTGCAAAAACGGGGATTACAGGTGATGCTGCTGACGGGCGATCGGCGCGAAACAGCTCATCAACTGGCTCAACGCCTACAACTCTCGGATCAACAAGTCTTCGCAGAGGTCCCCCCCGAAGGTAAAGCCGAAGCGATCGCCCATCTGCAAGCCCAAGGTCACCGAGTTGGTATGGTGGGAGACGGCATTAACGATGCCCCAGCACTAGCCCAGGCAGATGTAGGCATTGCTCTCCATTCTGGAACTGAAGCCGCCGCAGAAACTGCCGGAATTGTTTTGGTTCGCGACCGTATCACAGATGTTATTGCTGCGTTAGATCTCAGCCGGAAAATTTTGGGCATAATACGTCAGAATCTATTTTGGGCATTTGCCTATAATTGCATCGCATTGCCCGTGGCAGCCGGAGCATTGTTACCTCAATTCAAGCTGCTGCTTAGTCCAGGACAAGCTGGACTATTAATGGCGCTTAGTTCCATCAGCGTCGTTTTGAATTCGCTACGCCTATCTTGGCAATTTCAGAGTCATCTTCCTAAGTAAAGTGTAATTCTCAGAGTAAATCAGCTTCAGAAACCTTCTATGGGTTTAAATTAGGAGAGCAGCCTAATATCCTACCTCTGGACTGTTTTGAGAAATTCCTCTACCTTAACCCTGACATCAAGGAAATTCCTATGGTGTAATTTAGAAGGGTGAATATTTTAGTGTTAGTTTCTTCATCACCGAATCCTGCAAGCCCAATGCCATCAGAACCGCATCAAAATCACATGCTGATTATCGAAGACGACAAGGGGCGGCGCGAGTTTAACCTCGATGCTCCAGTTTATTCGATTGGTCGCGATCCACGATGTGATATTCGTCTCGTCTCTCAGTTCGTCTCTCGCCGTCATGCCACCCTTGTGCAACTCCCCAAAGAGGATGGTAGCTATTACTATCGCATTGTTGATGGGAATTTACGGGGACAGGCAAGTGCCAACGGCTTATTGATCAATGGGCGCAAGCTTCAGACCCATGATTTAGAAAATTCCGATGAAGTCATTTTTGGTCCCCAGGTGAGGGCAATCTATTACCTCTTAAAACGAGATGCGATTCAGACCGTCCCGCCGGATGAGTTTGACATTACGTTGATTAGCCCAAACATGGTCGGCGATCCAGAGGATATGGAAGATCAAATGAGCCATGAGGAAAAGATTGAAAAGCTCAACAGTGACGAGGATGATACCCCCACATCCGGGCTGGATAGCAATCTGGATTCCGGGGAGGAAAAGATTGAAAAGCTCAACAGTGACGAGGATGATACCCCCACATCTGAGCCTGATAGCGATTCCGAGCCTGACAGCTAGGCTCTGTAGTGCATCTCTAGCCTACATCCGTTGACGTGTTGAGTGCCTTGTGCTCGATCGCCCTCTAAGTCAGCCTACCCGATTAAGTTAGCCTACCCGAGCGCTGACTCCCTACCTAGGTAGGGAGTCAGCGCTCTATCTAGGCACTCAAATATCTGAACACACTGCATCTGAACAGACCGCTTTGCTCACGACCCACTCACCGTCTCAATGACCTTCCAGTCATCAGTATTGGTAATGGTCAGGAGCAAGGTCTCAAACATTTGCTTACAGTGGTTGTTCACTTGTAGGGGAAGTTCTTCATTTTTCATAACAAATTGTACTCGAACTTCCCGATCTGTAGCATTCGTGCGATCGATTAGGACTTCCACTGTGGCAAGCTTCGGAAAAGGGACTTTACCCGGAATTTCTCGACCCATCATGTATTCTGGTGTGTCATAGATGACTTCTAAGGAGCAATTTCCCAAGACCTTGCGGAGGATTGTATGGAGATCCTCAACCGTAATTCCAATGGTAAAAAGTGCGGTGTACCGAGCCATACGTCCCTCATCTTCAGATCATTTTAAAAGGTGACTCTGAAAGTTACCTCATTCAAGCATCTAGTTTAAGTTAAAGCACCCAGTTTAAGTTAAAGCACCCAGTTAGGAGATCCTAGCTAACACAGCTTAATGAGTTAAGGAACCTAAGTGATTGCATCCAGTTATAGCACGCACCCCAATTAAACCATTCCTGCAAAAGATATCATCCAAAAATACTCTAAACCTTGAACTTGGGTCTAGGGGGCAACACACTCTGCCAGCCCCTTTTCTGTTCAAGATTTTTCTGCTATCAACGTTAATCCGTAACTTCACTCTGCTATTAACTTCACTATGCTAATGGACTTCTGTATTATTTGACGGATGTTTTGGTTTATGTTGATTGACATCAACTGATTTTAACTTTTGCGGGGTTCGGGGAGCTGTCAGTCCCGCGCTGCATGGGAAGCATCAGCGTCGGGATACATGGACTCCCCGCGCTGGTCGATTCCCCTCGATGGGGATGAGACAAGCATTTACCAGTAGCTATAGCCCATGGGAAACTATAGCCATGCTGACCATGAACTACACCTACCGAATCTATCCAGATGCCGTACAGCAGACTGAACTGCGGTCGTGGCTTGACACCTGCAGAGCCGTATATAACTACGCTTTGCGCGAACTCAAAGACTGGATTGTTTCGCGTCAGTGTCCGATAGACCGATGCTCGTTGGAGAAGGAATACATCATTCCTGCCGATGAGCCATTCCCGTCTTACCACGGAAACAGCCTGTCAAGTCGGTCTGTCGGGGGTCTATGACCTAGATCAGTGGCGTGGGGCAGGAATACCCAATTGCGAGGTTGGGAAGCCCGTGCTGTACTCGTAGGGTCAGCGTCGGGAGGATGTCACCGAAATCAGTGTAACTGTAACGAGTAGAATCCGTGCAAGTGAATAGCAAGATGGTGCCACAGCCCTTAATCCAGAAACTCTCAACCGATCCGTCCCCACAGAGCAACCTGTGGAGGGGTAAATTCATTGTGTTTGAAGGGGGAGAAGGCTGTGGCAAAACAACACAACTGCAGCGGACTGAACAGTGGTTGGTTCAGGCAGGTTGGCTCCAACAGTTGCAAGCCCAAGGTTCGATCGCCAATTTAGTCGTCACGCGGGAACCAGGTGGTACAGCCCTCTGCCAAAAAATTCGTCAGATTCTACTAGAACCCACCGATGAACCTGTCCACGATCGCTGTGAACTCCTGCTCTATGCGGCCGATCGCGCCCAGCATGTGACGGGCTGTTTGCGCCCCCACTTAGAACAGGGGAATCTGATTCTCTGCGATCGTTACACTGGATCCACTATTGCTTACCAAGGCTATGGACGGGGGTTGGATCTAGACTTGATTGCCCAACTAAACCAGATTGCCACCCAGGGACTGAACCCAGATTTAACCATCTGGCTGGATTTAGAAGCGGAGATCGGTCTACAACGGGCCCAAACTCGGGGCAAGCGCGATCGCATTGAACAGGCAGACTTAGAATTTCATCAACGGGTGCGCCAGGGCTTTGCCGCATTACAGGCACAACAGGGTGAGCAAATGGTTCGGCTGGATGCCAGTCGCTCCATTGAAGTCATTGGTCAGGAGATTGCCACCCTGTTGGAACAGAAATTTAAGCAATGGTTTTTAGAAATGTAACTGTTTTGCTGGTTGGATGTTGGGGGATCCTAGCCTTTGGACTTCAGGTAGGCGATCGCATGTCTCCAAATCACCGTGGGCTGGCTAGATTGATCCACAACGCAGATACAATGGGGATCTTGCCACAGGATATTGCCTGCAATCAGATCGCCAGTGAGGAGTTTGAGTTCCACTGCTTTGCGGTCTTTGATGCAGGTCTGCACTTGGCGTACGCTAGGTAATCCGGTTTCTAATTCCACACTCATTGCTGTCTCTTAGTGTTATCGCTTAATGTTTGCTAACCTAAATTTCTGGTGAGGGTTCTAGCCCATTTTGCCTAGCAGCCCTTCATCAGTGCTGCCTCCAGTCTACCCATCTCTGAGCATTTGCACCCATGAACCTCGAATTTTGGAAGTATCACGGTCTCGGTAACGATTTTATCCTGGTGGATAATCGCCAGAGCCTGGAACCCTGCCTCACACCTGCTCAAGCTGAAAAACTCTGCGATCGCCATTTTGGCATTGGGGCGGATGGAGTGATTTTTGCTCTGCCCGGTCAGGGGGGGACCGACTATACCATGCGGATCTACAATTCTGACGGATCAGAACCCGAAATGTGTGGCAATGGGATCCGTTGTATGGCACGGTTTCTTGCTGATTTAGAAGGATCTGCAGCGAAATCAGTTTATCAAATTCATACTCTGGCAGGTTTAATTACGCCGAAGTTGGAAGCCGATGGACAGATTACGGTGGATATGGGACATCCTCGCCTGTTAGCCCGTGAGATTCCAACCACGTTGGGTGGGGCACAGGAGAAGGCGATCGCGGTGCCTTTAGAAGTGGCGGGACAGGCTTGGGCCGTGACTTGTGTCAGCATGGGCAATCCCCACTGCATTACCTTTGTGGCAGATGTGGCGGCGATCGATCTGGAGAAAATTGGACCTCAGTTTGAACATCATGCTGTTTTTCCTCAGCGCACGAATACGGAATTTATTGAAGTGGTGAATGCCAGCTATCTGAAGATGCGGGTGTGGGAACGAGGTGCGGGAATTACCATGGCCTGTGGGACAGGAGCCTGTGCATCGCTGGTGGCGGCGGTATTGAATGGCAAGAGCGATCGTCAGGCGACGATTGAACTTCCTGGGGGTTGCTTGCAGATTGAATGGGCAGAGGACGATCGGATTTTTATGACCGGACCAGCGGAATTGGTTTTTGCAGGGCAGGTGCAGATCTAGCAAATCTAGCAGCCAATCGCGTTACAAAAAACAAAACAGGGCGATCGTTTCTGATGCGATCGCCTACTGTGGAAAGGTAAGCCATGAAGGCGGATTGTCTCTCCCTTCACCTATCCTCAGCATCAGTCATGATCAGCAAGTATAACTACCTGGGCACTGTATTTCTCGGTTTCATCCTCGGACTGGGGATGATCAGTTGCAGCCAACCTGCCGATTCCCATCTCAATCAAATTGCACCACAGCCAACCCCGATCGCCCAGTCTCCTAGCTCCACACCAACTGCCAGTTCGGACAATATTGCGAAGAAAGGCAAAAAAACGCCGCCTGCAAACCATCCCCCAAAACCCCCTGTTGCGAGCAAAGGGGCAACTAAAATGGTCAATCCTAAACTGATTCAAGCTAATACTCAGTTTGGCTTTCAACTGTTCCAGCAACTGTTGAAACAGGACGAAGGCAAAAATATCTTCATGTCGCCTTCCAGTATTGCGATCGCGTTGGGGATGACCTATAACGGGGCGGCTGGGGAAACAAAGTCGGCAATGGCAAAGATGATGGCAATTCAAAATTTAACGCTACAAGATTTTAATCAAGCCAATGAAGATTTGAATAATGTTTTAGAAAGTCGAGATGCGAAGGTTGAGTTAACGATCGCAAATTCGCTATGGGCAAGGCAGGAATTTTCCTTTAATACTGATTTTCTGCAACGGAATCAGAAATTCTATAAAGCAAAGGTCTCAACCCTAGATTTCAACAATCCAGAATCTGCTACGACGATTAATAACTGGGTACGCCGCAATACAAAAGACAAGATTGAGAAAATCGTCGATCGCCTGCAGTCCAATGATGTCATGTTTTTAATTAATGCGATCTACTTCAAAGGGAAATGGACGATGCCCTTTGACAAAGCTCTGACACAGACGAAGCCGTTTAAACTGGCAAATGGTGCGAGCAAATCCCATCCCCTCATGGCACAGCAGGGGGAATATCGCTATTTGGAAACGGATCAATTTCAAGCGGTGAGTTTGCCCTATGGCGATCGCAACTGGAGTTTCTATGTTTTCTTGCCTAAACCAAACTCTAGTCTGCAGCAATTCAGTAAAGATTGGACTGCTAGCAATTGGGATCAGTGGATGAAGCAGTTTGCCCAGCGGGATGGTTCGCTCCAAATTCCCAAGTTCAAGTTGGAATATAGCAAAAATCTTAAAGAACCCTTGAGTGCGATCGGCATGGCAAATGCTTTTGAACTGAATCAAGCTAATTTTTCTAATCTTGCCAACAACCCGGTTGCGATTTCTGATGTGAAGCACAAAACCTTTGTGGAAGTGAATGAGGAAGGTACGGAAGCAGCGGCTGTTACCTCGGTTGGTATTGTGGCAACCTCTGTGCAAATTAATCCCACGCCTCCTTTCCAAATGGTGGTCGATCGTCCCTTTTTATGTGTCATTCGTGATAACCAAAGTGGCGCTATTTTATTCATGGGAGCGATCGTTGATCCCACTTAGTTTGACAGGAAGACGATCGGTTTGGAGAGGGGGATGGAGCGATCGTCTTCTCATCCAGAACTGTTTATCTTGGGGCGGTCAAGTAGGCTTGAGCCAGTGAGTGATGGCCACAGTCACGCCCCCCGTTGTCACTAAGGCGATCGCAGACGGCACTAAGGGCAACCACCCCCCTGCACCGATAAATATCCCGTAACAGACCATAACCATGATGCCAATTCCCCCAGCCCCAGCGATCATCAGCGTGCGGGGTCGTTGAATCGCCCAGACCATCCCGCCCCCCACCAAGGCCCAGGCCCCAATCCATAACGCATCTCCCCAAACCGGCCACCACCAGATTAAGGGTCTGCCATCCAGCACCGCACTGGTCAACTGACTCACCATTTGGGCTTGAATAATCACACCGGGAAGTTCGCTCACCGACGTGAAGGAATAATCATTCACCCCAGCGCGGGCCGTAAAGCCAACCAGCACGATGCGATCGCGGATCTGTTCAAGCGACACCCGGTTTGCCAGTAAGTCACGCAACTTGACCCGATCCAAAAAGGCGCTAGGATCGCCCTGATAGAACCGGAAGTTCAACAGAATTTGATACCCGCCTAGCTCCCGTTGTTGATAGCCTCCGGCGAAGAAGTCGAGGCGCGCAAAGCGAGTGTCTCCCAATTGCAACGGTTGTATCAGATCCCCATCCTGGTTAAAGGGTGCTCCGTAGGGTTTTCCCTGGGCTTCCAAGTATTGGCGGGCGATCGTCAGGCTGAAGGAACGATCGATCGGACAATCCGGTGGAGTCGGTGTATCGACCACCAGTTGCCGTCGCACCACCTCTCCTGCATCGAAGATCAGATCACTAAATCCGGCTCGGCTTGCCGTTTGGGTTGGCGGTAGCTCGGGTGGGAGTTGAACCCCGTCTCTGTTTTCGACACTCAGTTTGCAGAGAACCACCACGCTAGCATTGTGCTGAAAATGTTGGGTGAGGCGGGGTTGATCGGTCTTAAAGTCACGATACATGTCGATTCCAATCACCCGTGCTTTGGCCTGTTGCAGGCGATCGAGTAACTGCACTAGGGTGGGATCGGGCAGGGTGCCGCCCCGCACGCCCATGGGATGCGCCTTATTTTGCTGTTTAATATCCTCATCATCAATTTCAACCAACAGCAGGCGGCTATCCCGCGCTTCACTCGGTTTTCCACGCATGAATTGGTCATAGAGGGCAATTTCTAATGGCTGTAATCCTCCCATCAACCGCACAACCATCACCAAAATGCTGGCTCCGAGGCTGGCGAGTAGGGGAGTGGCGCGTCGGGGTCGCCGCAAGGGTGCATATCGGCTGGTGGCAATATACTGCTGTTGGAGTGCAGTCGGTTGGGGGTGTTTGGTCGTTCCTAACTTGAGCCATTGTTCGGCTTCGTTTAGTTCCTTTCCCCGCAGCAAAAAGCTGGGATCGCGATCATCATTGTCCCATTCCAACGCTCGGAGTAATAATCGGGTATGCGATCGCGTATGCTCTCGATCGGTATCCAACGTCCGCACCAATTCAGCAAAATTCATGAAAAAATCTTGATGGTAGCGGTTGAAATCAATCCACTGCACGCCCGCCAACTGAGACGGCAGATCAGAACTCTGTACCGATCGACATAACACCGTTATCACTCGTTTGCCTTGTTGACGGGCATAGGTCACTTCTTCGACACAATAGGGCGACGCGATGGAATTGGGGGAAATGATAAATAAGAAGTTGTTGGATGCGGCAATTCCCTGCCAGATTTCTTGCTGAAAATCGCTGCCCGAAGCAATGCTTTCTTGGTCAAACCAGGTCGTCTTCCCTTGACTTTGCAACGCATCGTTGAGCCGACGGGCAAAATCAGAATCCACGCGAGAGTAGGCAATAAACACATCCAGCGATCGCTCAACCGGCTGTTGCCGACTCACCTCAATAAATTCTTGGTGGAGTGCTGTGGGCAAATGGTGCGGATGGGAGTTCGCTAACGTGAACCAGGCTTCGGCTTGACGCAGGTTGTGCCCTCGTAATAGCAGACTGGGGTTGTGATTCTGCCGTTGCCACTTGAACGCTTTGGCCAATAATATTTTGTGCTGTTGATAATACAACGCATCCTGATGCAACGTTTTAATCAGTTGGCTCTCATCGTGACCATAGTCCGCATTCCCTACGTTATCGGTGATATCGATGTATTGTAAGCCCTGTAACGTGGATGAGATTTGTGTGGGGTCAGTGGCTTTGATCAGGAGGGGAATAATCCGTTTGTGGAGGGAGCGTGCGTAATCCAGCTCATGTTGGCAGTAGTCTGACTGGAGAGCATCGGGGGACACCAAATAAACCAGATTATCCGCTTCCTCAATGCCTTGATCGATCGCCGCTTGAAAATCCACGCCCGTTTGGATATCTGTTTGACTCGTCCAAACCGTAAAGCCTGCACGCATTAAGCTGCGCCGAACTTGCGCCAACATTTCCCCATCTTCCACCGCATGGCAGAGAAAGACCTGAGTCATCAAATTGTTGGCATTCTTGATGCTTTCGGTAATGTATTCACAATGTAAATCGGTGGGGATACAGGGCGGTTGCTCAGTCTGGAAGCGCACCTGCAACCAAACTTCCGCCAGATGGCGTTCTTCCCCTGTAAGCAAGTACTGCGATCGTTTCTGATGGCGTTCCCAAGTTAAGGCTTGGGTCAAAAAGTAGGTGTGTTTTTTAACATAATCCTGATGTTGCGCCAGTACCGTGAGCAAGTTGGTCAAGGCGGTTTCAGGGTCTTCCATGCCCTCCCGAAAATAGAGCCAGTTAATTTTGGCGATCGCTGGGTGGATATTCACCAAGCTGGAATGTAACCCTTGGGTCTGATAGCTTTCCCAGTCTGCGATCTCAGCAGTCGGATGACGGTTTTGCCAGGTTTCAAAGTCAATCTGTTCGACATGTAATAACGGCACAATCCGCTTATTGCACCGGATGGCCATTTCAATTTCTTTTAAGCAATAGGGAGAGTTCACCGAATGGGGTGAGATAATAAATAAAAAGTGATCGGTCTTTTCAATGCCGTCATTAATTTGATTCTGGTAGTCTACTGCTAGTGGAATGTCATGTTGGTCGAACCAGACTTTGAGTCCTTGTTCAGTCAATCGCTGGTGTAACCAAATCGCAAAGATTTTACTATCCGCCCGTCCGTAGGAAATAAATACGTCTTGAAAATCATGCATGACGCTAGAGCAGTGTAAAAAAGACTGTCAGCAATATATCATCAAGATCTTGTCTCCCTAAAAATCATCACCTTGTCTCCTTAAAAATCATGATGTCTACACAAAAACCAATCTGTTGGTACAAAGTCGTGAGTTATACCCTGATGGGAGGGGTGGTTGGTGGCTTCATGGCGATCGCAGCGCTGCCCGCCCAGGCTAACTCGATGCTCGATTGGCTGCGGCAGGTCACCTCACCTTCGACGAAGCGGGGCACGGCCAGTGGGCGATCGCGAGGGGGAGCCGTTCGTGGCAACTGTGCAGCGGTTAATGTTCCCCCTGGGGGTGTTAAGGAACTGGTGGCTCTGATCCCGAAGAACAATATTGGTGCAACCACTAGCGCCTTGCCGACGTTCTGGTTTTACCTACCCAATTACCAGTTTCAGTCGATCGCTAATCCGAAACCGGTCCGGGTCGAAAAGGGGATATTGGCGTTATTGGACGATCGGGGGCAGCCCGTCCTGAAGCAACCGCTGCTCGTCACGCTCCCTGAGCAGGCTGGGTTTGCCCGGTTGACCTTGCCCAGTGATGCCGCTGTTTGGGTGAATGGCAAAGGG
>JAYKGX010000021.1:0-28458 GCA_035285565.1 Synechococcales cyanobacterium | reverse complement strand
CGACCATAGGGCTTCTCCTGACTCTTTTTGCCAGCAGTCCCACCGGGATAAGCCAATTCCAAACGGCAATTGGTTAAATAGTCCAATTGGCTGATCTGCGATCGTTGATGTTGCAGGTGGGTGAGTTGGGCACGGAGGTCTGGTAAAGTCATGACCTAATCATTCGTGTCACTTTTCATTTTCAATTATAGAAAGTAACACGAATGACTGCAAGGGAAATGATGTCAAACTGCCCCACACCAACCGCCCCACACCCGAAAGTGTGAAATCACAGATCAGGCAGTTCACGCGGCTATCTGGCGATAGTAAGTCGATCGACTGCATCCAAGTTGCCGGAAGATTTGAGCTGCTGTTAAATCCCTGAAATCTATGGGCGATGAGGGATTTGAACCCCCGGCCTTCTGCTTGTAAGGCAGACACTCTACCGCTGAGTTAATCGCCCGCTTGGGTCATTTCTTGTGCTTTGCAGCATTTCCTGACCACGGTTAATTATAGTAGCAGAACTTGTGGAAGAAATCAAAGAATTCGTTAGGATAAATGCGAAATAATTTTTGTCCCTTCTCTGGTTGCCCATGCCTTCCGGTCGCACCCATGACAGCATTACCCTTTGGAGTTTGCCCTTCATTGCGATCGCCACGGGCTGGATCACGCAAAACAGTCAGTTCGTGCTCATTTTGTCAGGCTGCTTTCTGTTTAGTGGACTAATGTTTGGGCCCGATTTAGATATTCACTCACAGCAGTATAAACGGTGGGGCTGGCTGCGGTGGATTTGGCTCCCCTATCGCCACAGTATGAGCCATCGATCGCTCCTCTCCCATGGTCCGATGATTGGCACGATCGTCCGGATTCTCTATTTGCTAACCCTGGGGTTAACGGTCGTGGTGTCTGGGCTGGTGGGCTGGGCGATCGCGCAACAGTCTCTAGGTTTAGTAGACAATTGGGTCACCCTAGTACAACCAATCGGAAAGCAGAGTTGGGCAGTTTTGCAGCGAACCGTCCAGCACCATTGGCCCAGTTTGCTAGCGGGGTTGATTGGGTTAGAGATAGGGGCCATGAGCCATAGCCTGAGTGACTGGCTGGGGTCTGGCTGGAAACAGTTGCAGAAACGAGGACGACGTTAGCCGCTAGTGGTTAGTTAATCGCCAAGATAGATTCCGAGACCTCGGGCTGTTCTGACCAAGGTACTGTCCGGATCAACGCAACAATAGCGGGCGATCGCTGCAGAAATGGGCACATCAATCACAGCACGATCCTGCCAGGCCACCATGCGATCGAATTTTCCTTCCGCCAGTAAATCAACAGCAGCGACCCCAAAGGCAGAAGCCAAGAGGCGATCGAGTGGTGAAGGGGTGCCCCCCCGTTGCACATGCCCTAGGACGGTGACCCTGGTTTCTGCCCCACTGCAGATGGAAATGCGCTCCGCCAGGTATTGCCCAATCCCACCATAGCGCGATTGCCCCAAGGCATTCACTGAACTGATGGTCTCTCCGCCTTCGGTTTTCACCGCTTCTGAGACGATAATTAAACTGTAATTTTTGCCCTGTTGTTGACGCTGGCGGATCTGGTCGCAGATATTCGTGATCGTATAGGGAATTTCTGGAATCAGGATGACATCTGCACCTCCGGCAATGCCTGCACTGATGGCAATATGCCCCGCATCCCGCCCCATCACTTCTAAAATCATGACGCGGGAATGACTAGCGGCGGTAAAGTGCAAGCGATCGAGGGCTTCGGTCGCAATATTCACAGCCGTGTCAAAGCCGATGGCTCGTTCGGTAATATCCACGTCATTGTCGATCGTTTTCGGGATCGCCACAAAGGGAATATCGCCCTGCTGCGCCAGTTTTCGCAGAATCGCAATGCTGCCATCTCCGCCAATGCCAATCAAAGCATCAAGATTGAGGGAGCGATAATTGTCAATGATTTCCTGGCTGCGATCGCGGATTTCGCCATTGGGCATTTCATAGGCAAAGGGGTTCCCCTGATTGGTCGTGCCTAGAAAAGTCCCTCCTCCCGTTAACCAACGATCCATTTTTTCAATCGACAGGGGCAGCACATCTGGGGGCGATACCATCAATCCCTGCGTGGCGCGTCGAATCCCGACTACGTCCCAGCCATACCCCTTGGCTCGATAAACCACAGCGCGGACGACGGAATTTAAGCCTGCACAGTCTCCGCCACTGGTGAGGATGCCAATTTGTTTGATTCCCATAACCGTTTGATGCCCATCATTTTGCTAAAACTCCGTGAGGAGTGGGAGTAAATCCCCTACAATGAATCCCTTACATACCTTGAGTAACTGGCTGTTGTAAGCGTCAGTGACTCTATATCTCAGTGACTCTATTCATTGTGAATGTCTGTCTTTCGCGAAATACTAAACTACCGAATGAATTCAGAATTGCCGGATGCAGTACCTAGGCTTGAACTACAAATGGAAAAATCCCTTGCAGAAGCAGCATTCCCTGGAGATCAGGTGGAATTCTTGAGCGATGACTTGAACGATCCAACGGGGCTGATGCTGGGTAGTCAAATTCCGATCGCCCCGCCCGACTTTCGTTCTGGATTTGTGGGCATTATTGGTCGCCCTAATGTCGGCAAGTCTACGCTGATGAATGCGCTGATTGGTCAGAAAACTGCGATCACCTCTCCCACCGCTCAAACCACCCGTAATCGGCTGAAGGGCATCCTGACTTGTGATGCAGCTCAGATTATTTTTGTAGACACCCCTGGTATTCACAAACCCCACCATAAATTGGGCGAAGTGCTGGTCAAAAATGCCCAAATTGCCATTCATTCGGTGGATCTGCTGCTGTTTGTGGTGGATGGCTCGGTGGACTTAGGCGGCGGCGATCGCTATATTGCAGACCTGTTGGACGGGGTGGAAGTGCCTGTGATTTTGGGGATCAACAAAGCTGATCAGCAGGGCCTAATCCCAGAGATGCCGCTAGAACCCACGAAAAAACAACCTGCCAAAACTCCAGAAGAACTCGATCGCAGTTACCATCAACTGGCAGAGCAACAAGGCTGGCAGGTCATTAAATTCTCTGCCCTCACGGGAGCAGGCTTGGATCCTCTGCGCACTGGTTTGATTGAACAATTGGAACCGGGGCCTTACTATTACCCACCGGATTTAGTCACCGATCAGCCCGAGCGTTTCATCATGGGGGAACTGATTCGAGAACAAATTTTGCATCTGACGCGGGAAGAAATTCCCCATTCCGTAGCGATCGCCATCGAGCAGGTGCAGGAAGAAGCTAAGTTAACGCGGGTTTTTGCCACAATCCACGTCGAGCGAGACTCCCAAAAGGGCATTGTAATTGGCAAAAAAGGAGCCATGTTAAAGGCGATTGGTAGCGAAGCCCGCCAGCAGA
This sequence comes from Synechococcales cyanobacterium, assembly GCA_035285565.1. Taxonomy (GTDB): domain Bacteria; phylum Cyanobacteriota; class Cyanobacteriia; order Leptolyngbyales; family Leptolyngbyaceae; genus JAYKGX01. Next base: position 25,087 of record JAYKGX010000021.1, on the reverse strand, counting down.
TGCAAAAGTTGATTGCCGGCAAGATTGACCTACAACTTTTTGTCAAAGTTCAACCCAAGTGGCGGCAATCGCGCACCCGGCTGGCAGAACTGGGCTACCGAGTTGAGGAAGAATAACGGACTTAGGAAGCGATCGCCACTTCCACCATCTGTTGTAACTCACCACTTTGATAGAGTTCGATCATAATATCAGACCCCCCAATGAACTCACCATTGATGTACACCTGGGGGATCGTCGGCCAGTTGGAAAATTCCTTGATGCCTTGGCGTACTTCAGAATCAGCCAGCACATCAAAGGTCTCGAAGGGCACCCCCAGGGTGTTCAAAATCTGCACCACATTGTTGGAGAATCCACATTGGGGCATGAGCTTATTGCCCTTCATGAACACCATGATCTTGTTGTCATTGATCAGGGATTCAATTCGCTCTTTGGTATCGATCATTGCTGTTACTCTCCTAGATTCACACGTTTTCCATGCTTAGGCTCGGGTTGCCCATTCTTCCGGCGTAAAGGTATTCAAAGCCATTGCATGGATGACTTCAGTTGCCATCGCTTCTTTCACTGCACCGTACACCATTTGATGTTGCTGAACTCGCCGTTTCCCAGCAAACAGGGGAGAAATCACCGTCACTTCAAAATGAGATCCATCGGGACTAATCACCTGCACTTGGGAATCAGGTAGTTCCGCTTGAATCATGCTTTCCACTAGCTCCGGATTCATACCTGCTCCTAAACCACTTTGCGCCTAAATTTGCGTTTTGCTACTCTGCTCAAATCGAGGCTCAGGTAGCCAAAACACTTCTTCTAGTCTAGCGGGTCAAGCCCCGAGCAGAACGATCGCCCCTGCTTCAACCCTGCAAATTGCCCAGCAAAATTCGGATCCCCCTAACAATCCCGCGCCCCATTCGCTGGGAACTGAATAACACAACCGGATCCATCAAGCTGCAATTTCTTTCATTTCTCAAAGTATTTTTCCAGGAAATTTAGAAAACGATCGCCCCGATGGGAAGTCTAGAGAATATTCGATCCCCATTCTCAATTTTTCCTTCCTTCCTATGCCTTCCCTTGCTCCATCCCTCAAGGCTCATGTGCATGAACTGCAAACCCTGATCCTGTCGTTTCACCCCTTAATTATTTTTGAAACCCTGGAAGAAGAGCGGGTGCAAAGTTTGCTGCAGGCTGCCACCCAAGATATGCAACTGCCCATGCTGGAGTGGAGTGTGACGCAGGGCTTAGTGCGATCGTCCGCTGCATTTAACCACCGCTGGCAGAATGAATGTGCGCCAACCGGGTCACAGATTGGCAATCCTTACGAACAGTCCCATGAACCCCTACAAGTCTTAAAAAAGATTCAAGAACTGAATATTAAAGCGATTTTTTGGCTCAAGGATTTTGCCCCCTATTTAGAGGATTACACCCTGGCGCGGCAATTGCGGGAACTGGTGCAATTTTTCTCCAATAATCGATCAGCTCTAGTCATTACGGGAGATGCCATTACCCTGCCTGCCGAACTGGAACAGGATGCGGTGTTCTACGATCTCAAACTTCCGGCGCGGGATGAATTGGAGCAGGAAGTGGAAGCGGTGGTGCGATCGCTGCGCACTAAATCACGGGTGCAGGTGGAGGTGCAGGAGGCAGAAATGCAGGGGCTGGTGACGGCATTGTCAGGCATGACCCTCAACCAAGCTCGGAAAGTGATTACCTATGCTGCCCTAGAAGATAACAAATTGTCCATCCATGACATCGATCGCATTCTCAAACGCAAGGCGCAGGTGATTCGGGAAGGCAGCGTGCTGGAATATTACCCGGTAGAGGATCAGCCCATCCAGTTGGGCGGCTTTTCGGGGTTGAAGCAGTGGCTCAATCAAGCTCGGGTGGGATTTTCTGCCCAGGCCCAGGCTTTGAACTTAGCCCCCCCAAAGGGCATTTTGATTGTGGGAATTCAGGGCTGCGGGAAATCTCTCTCGGCGAAAACGATCGCCCGTGCCTGGAAAATGCCCTTGCTGAAATTGGATGCGGGGCGACTGTATGACAAATATGTGGGGGAATCGGAAAAAAATTTCCGCAAAGCAGTGCGTTTAGCTGAATCGATGGCTCCCGCCGTGCTGTGGATTGATGAGATTGAAAAAGGATTTTCCACCCAGGGCAGTGATGGGGATGGCGGGCTAAGTCAACGCTTGTTTGGCTCGTTCCTCACCTGGATGCAGGAAAAATCTCAGGATGTGTTTGTGATTGCCACGGCGAATGATGTTTCCACGATTCCGCCAGAATTGTTGCGAAAAGGACGATTTGACGAAATTTTCTTCGTGGATCTGCCAGATGCCAGTGAACGAGACATGATTTTGAAACTCCACCTGCTGCGCCGAAAACAGGATCCCAATCAGTTTGATTTGCCTGCTTTGATCCATGCCACCGATGGATTTAGTGGTGCAGAAATTGAGCAAGCAATCATTACGGCGTTGTACCGTGCTTTGTATTTAAATCAAGTCCTAGATACCGATTTGCTTGTAAAGATGATTAAAGCAACCATTCCTCTTTCTGTTTCCAGACGTGAAGATATGCAACGATTGCGATCGATCGCGCAGGAACGGTTTGTCAGTGTGCGGTAACGGACATTTGAATCTGTCGCAAAATTTGAATCTGTCGCAAAATTTGAATCTGTAGAATTTGAATATGTCTAGCGCGATACTCCACTTCCTCCAGCAGACATGGCAGGATAAGGCGATCTTGTTACGGGTCTGTGTGAGGTGGGAAGATCTATGGTTACGCAATCGTCGCCTGCCATGCTACATCAAATGGCTATTTTGAGTGTCGATTTAGGGCGAACGGCTACAAAAGCGGCTATCAGTCGTGATCCCAATCAAGTGATTCTGATTCCGGCCAATGTGGCACATCTGACGGTGGAAGAAGTTCGCCGAGGCGGGTTTGAATCTTCGTTGACAGCTCCTCTGTTGGATTTGTGGATTGAGTATCAGGGCAAGGGCTATGCGATCGGGCAGCTTGCGGCGGATTTTGGCGCGGGTCTAGGGCTGGGGCAGTCCAAAGTGGAGGATGCGCTGGTGAAAGTCCTGGCCTGTGTGGGTTATTTTCGCTTGCAAGGGGAGGTGGCGATCGTACTGAGCTTGCCCTACGACTCTCAGGAGCAATTCGATCGCGAAAAAGAAATGGTGATTAGCTTGCTGCGATCCCCCCATGTCTTGCTTTACCGTGGGGAACCGATGGAAGTCAACATCAAGCAGGTTTGGGTTGTGCCGGAGGGCTATGGGAGCTTGATTTGGTGTGAGGTGCAGAATACTCAAGCCGAGGCGCTGCATTTTACGGAACTCTCGGTGGCGATCGTGGATATTGGTCATCAAACCACGGATTTGCTGATGATCGATCGGTTCCGCTTTTCCCGAGGGGCTTCTAAGAGTTTGCCGTTTGGCATGAGTCAATTTTATGAGCAGGTAGCCGCTCAAATCCAAGGAGCCGATAGTCAGTCCATGACCCTGATTGAAGCAGTGCATCGAGCCAAAGGCGATCGGTTCTATCGTCCTCGGGGGGCTGCCTATGCCACGGATTTGGATGAAATTTTGCCCAGTTTACGGAAAAGCTTTGCACGGGAACTCTCAAATCGCCTCATGGGCTGGTTGCCCGAACGAACCACAGACGTTGTCATCAGTGGGGGTGGGGGTGAGTTTTTCTGGGAGCATTTGCAGGATTGGCTGACGGAAGCCCGCTTGCGATCGCATTTGGCAAAACCCTCTCGGCAAGCCAATTCTCTGGGGCAATATCTCTACGGGCAAATCCAGGTCGCTGCTTTAAAACCCGCTCCCAGTCCAACGGCTTCCCATTCTGCACGCACTTAATCCCATCTTGTCCAGATGGACGCTTGATATCGGGTTTCCGGCGATCGCGATTCGATTGCCATACTTTCCTGCCTTCCCCCGGATGACGATCTAGAAAGATGACCTATGCCTAGAAAAACACCTGCCAAAAAACCAGTCCCCCCATCCCCCGTTTTACAGACCGTCACCTTTACCCAGACGGACAGCGATCGTGAGTTGTGGACAGCCGTTCAGGAAGAATTAGCGACGCAAGCCTATGAGGATTTTAGTGATCTGTGCAAAGTTGCCTTAGAGCAATTTCTCTTTGCGGCAGAGTTAGAGTCTAAGGAGAGTGACGCGGACTCTGAATTGGCAGATGGGAGCTTAACCGAAGTGCTGCATCAACTGCAAGATCAGATCCAACATCAAATTCATCCGCCTCTACGCCGAATCGAACAACTTCTAGCCACCCCCGCACCGGATCCCCTGCCTCAGTTGAATGAACATCTCGTGCTGGCGATTTCGCCGTTAAAGGCTTCGTTGGAACAGATGGAACAAACGCTGGACAACCAGGCGAGCCAGATTTCAGAACCCCTGATCCACCATCTCAACTCCCTGTTGCAACATACAGAGCAGATTAGTACCCAGATTGATCAACAGCAGCACCAGTGGCAGCAGCAGTTTGGACAGCTTGAACAAGTGGTGACGGAGCAAGAAAACACGCGATCGCAGAGTTTTGACCAGCAACTCCAGCGCTTAGCCGACTACCTCACCCAGCTAGAAATCCAAAGTGTGGCTGCGTCTAGCCCAGACCTGGATTCAGAACTGACGACAGAAGGTACGCCCGATCGACCTGAAGTCGTCTCAGATCCAGCTAGGGAGAGTCTTTCTGCCGAAGAGCCCCCAGAACAGTCCCTGCCGCCGAGCCTGCCCAACCCAACCCTTGCAGATTCCGTCTTGCCAGAGACCGCCTCTGAAACTCCTGTGGATGAGCCACAAATCTCTGACGTAATTTTGCATCGTTTGAGTGCTTTATTACAGGATTTTTAATTAGGGATGGGACAGGGGTGGAGGAGGCAAGAACCGACTGGGCTGCAAACTCCGTTCTCGGCTCATGCCACCAGGATGAACCATTTATCCCCGAACGTGACCTAAGTTATCCCGAATGTGACCTAGGACAGGTGAAGTACAGAAAAGGATGAAGTACATAGAAAGGTGAAGGACAGAGCGTGAAATGGGCAATATGGGGAAGGGAATCTGACTGAAGCTTGCATTCTGGATCCTTTTAACCCAGTCCTTTCAACCGAATCCTTTAACCGAGTCCTTTCAAGCTAGTACTTGCACGTTGCTCTTTCTTGCAGGGTTTACCTTAGGTCATGTTGATTCCGATCGCGAAACGAATTTGGCAATGGCGTGGCGTTTGGATCACAACTCCCATAGTGGCGGGGTTATTGATTGGCTTACGATCGCTAGGCTGGATCCAACCCCTAGAATGGATGGCCTATGACCACTATATGCGTCAGCGCCCTCGGGAACCCCGTGATGCCCGCATTATCATCATTGGGGTGACGGAACAAGATTTACAGCAGCTCGATCGCTATCCAGTCAGTGATGCCACCTTGGCGCGGTTGCTCCAGAAAGTCAAACAGCAGCAACCTCGGGCGATCGGGTTGGATTTTTTCCGCGATTTTCCCGTGGCTCCGGGCACCCCGCAATTGAATCAGGTGTTTCAAACCACGCCCAATTTAATTGGTATTGAAAAATTAAGTGGCAGCCAGGATCGCGCCACTATTCGTCCCTCCGCCATTCTGAAACAGCACCAGCAGACCGCCATCAACAATATTGTTACCGATGCCGATGGGAAATTGCGGCGTAATCTTTTGTTTTGGACTACCCCTGACGGCAGCAACACCATGGAATATATGGGTTTGCGGCTTGCCCTCATGTATTTAGAACCTATGGGAATTACCCCCATGGCGGCGACAGAAAATGAAAACTATCTGCAACTGGGGCAAGCGGTCATGCCCATTTTTGAGTCGAATGATGGCAGCTATGTCAATGCCGATGCGGGTGGCTATCAAACCTTTCTGAATTATCGCGGTCCTTCCGGCAGCTTCACCACTGTGGCGATGTTGGATGTTTTGAACGATCGGGTAGATGCCAGCTTGATGCGCGATCGCATTGTGCTGATTGGGCCAACAGCAGAAAGTGTGAAGGACTTTTTCTATACCCCCTTTAGCGGCAATACGATTACAACCCCAGAGAAAATGGCGGGTGTGGAGGTAATTGCCCATGTCACGAGCCAAATCCTCAGTTCTGCGCTGGAGGGACGATCGGGAATTCGAGTCTGGTCTGATCAACAGGAATGGGCTTGGATTGGCTTCTGGTCCTTGGTGGGATCTTTGGTGGGCTGGTGTATTCGGAATCCGCGCTGGGCTTTGGCAAGTATGGTCACCCTAGAGGGCAGTTTGCTCATCGGCACCTACTGGCTGTTTCTACAGGGGTGGTGGATTCCCGTGGTTCCACCTGCGATCGCCACGATTCTAGCTGTGATTGCTTTGACGGGCTATGTGGCAGCCTTGGAACGCAACGATCGCAAGCTGGTTATGAACTTATTTGGACGCTACGTCACGCCCAAAATTGCTGAGGCGATCTGGAGCGATCGGGAACAATTACTGGCCAATGGGCGGGTGAAAGGTCAAAAAATGTCGGCTTCGGTGCTTTTTACCGATATTAAAGATTTCAGCACCATTTCAGAAAGAACCGATCCGGAAGAATTAATGGAATGGCTAAACGAATACATGGATGCCATGACTAAGGTTGTGTTTGAGCATGGAGCCGTAGTGGATAAATTTATTGGTGATGCAGTCATGGCGGTTTTTGGAGTGCCAATTGCTAGAACCACACCTAAGGAAGTATCAGAAGATGCCGTAAGTGCTGTCCGTTGTGCGATCGGCATGGGCAAAGCCCTAGAAGAATTAAATGGCCAATGGGCACAACAAGGGAAACCGGAAATCAAAATGCGGGTGGGCATTTCAACTGGAACTGTGGTCACAGGGAGTCTGGGTGGAAAACAACGGATGGACTACACCGCGATCGGCGATACGGTTAATATTGCAGCTCGGTTGGAGAGTTTTGATAAGTCAATTGATGGTGGGATTTGTCGCATCCTGATTAGCGATGCCACCTACACCTTACTGAAAGATGGGTTTCCTGCTAAGGCGATCGGCTCGGTGCAACTGAAGGGTCGAGAACAGCCCACAGAGGTTTACCAAATTCTCTCGCTGATGCCGGAATCCCCTGTCCTGCAGCGTCGTCATGAGGATGCTGGATCGGGATAATGCTGCCCCGCGATCGCACCTCTAGAGCAAACGATACCTTGAAGATCATTGCATAGGTACCATTTCTGAAACAGCTATCGGTGCTTAAGCCTCAAACTTCTGTCGTGAATGTCCCTGTGAGTGGTTTGGTGAGTGGTTCGGTGAATTTTTCGGTGAATGTCCCTGCAAATATTACGGTTGCACCTCAGTTGACTCTAGACTTTGCCTCTTTAAGGAGATTTAAAATGTTTACTTCCTGGAATCGTCCCCTAACAGCCTTTCTGGTTAGCGGAGTTCTCATTGCCAGCCAAACCGGACTGATGAATTCCGCGATCGCGGGCTATACCCCCCCCAAACGCAAGACTCCCCAACGGACTGACAGTACCGGAACCCGCAGTAATGGCAGTGTGGTTTGTGGCAATAGCAGCTCTGCGGAAAAGATGTTTCTTTCAGTGCTCTCACCCGTCGGTCATACAGGAGAAACGGTTTCTGGTCGGCCCACCCTGTTTGCCTTTTTTACTGGTAAGCAATCCTTAGCCATGCGCCTGTTAGATGCTGAGCAACCGAAAGTATTGTGGTCGCAAACGGTCAAAGCCGAGAAGCCTGGATTTGTGGCAATTCCATTTCCTGCCAATCAGCCGGAACTTGTAGCAGGGAAGAGTTATCGCTGGTCCGTCGAGGTGATCTGCAATCCCAAACGCCCCTTTGAAAATAAGGGATTGATTGTCACGACCCTGCATCGCGTTGCCATGCCGCTGGGTCTGCGCCGAAGTTTAATTGCTGTCAATACCCCCAGCGATCGCGCCAACCTGTACATTGACAATAGCCTGTGGTACAACGCTGTGGAAGAACTGGGCATGGCTAGCCTGAGCCAACCGAAGAATGCAGACTTGAAAAAAGACCTTCTCATGCTCCTAGAAGAAGGCGGCCTGACGAAGACCGTGAATCAAGAACGCCTCTTGAGCCAGCCCCCCAAAGCCCACTCCCACTGCCATTCATCCCCCACGGGAGTTGGTAATTCAAGTATGAATGTGCGTCGGAGTGATGCCGATCGCACCCGATGTCCTTAGTAGGGGAGGGGGAGAGGGGGGGAGGAGGGAAGGTTGGAGATGATTTATCCCATCACTCTATCCCTCCCGTCGCTAAACAACGTGGGAGATCCCAATTGCCCATAGCCTTGTTGTTCCAACTGAGCCGCTAGACGAATTAAGGTTTCCTCTCCGGCAGGTTTGCCCACAAGCTGTACGCTCACGGGTAGGTTCTCTGAATTGAGCAGTATAGGGAACGCGATCGCGGGTTGCCCACTGGCATTAAAGGCGGGGGCGGGGGCAAACCATTGGATGATTTGTTCGAGCAGTTTTGCGGTGCGTAGGCCTTTGAATTGCCCAATTTTGACGGCAGGATACATCAGGGTTGGCAGTAGGACGACATCAAACGGGGCACAGAGTTTCACGACCTTACGGGCAAAGCCATAAAGCTGTTGTCTGGCTTGGATGTAACGACCTGCCCGATAGAACTGTGCGCGCCACCAGAGATCGCGATTGACGGGTTCCAGCAAAAATCCTGGCACGCCCACATCCGTCTGGGTTTGCCAAGCAATCTGAAATGGCCCAATCAATTCACTAAAGTCAAAGTTATCTAGGTTCAGTGGCTCCACCTGGTGACCGAGGGCTTCCAACGCATGGGCGGTCTTGAGCACAGCATCTTGGCAATCGGCAGTTGGCTCGCCGACCGGGGGAATATGGGTGGCAAAACCAATGCGTAAGGTCTCATGGCGCGAAGGCTCGATCGGTTGCTGAGCGGTGGCTAAAAAGCTCGTTTCCGGTTCCGGCAGCCAGTAAGGATCCCCCAGTTCATAGCCCGCGATCGCATCCAGCAATGCTGCTGCATCTGCCACCGTCCGTGCCAAACTGCCCATAACCACACAGCCACTAAAATATTCATCGACTGGCGCACAGGAAACTCGTCCCCGAGAAGGTTTGAGTCCCACCAAGCCGCAGCAGGCTGCTGGAATCCGCACTGAGCCGCCCCCATCGGAACCAGAGGCGATCGCACAGAATCCCGCTGCTACGGCTGCCGCCGCCCCACCACTGGAGCCACCCGAAGAATAAGCGAGATTCCAAGGATTACGAGTGGGGGCAAAGCCGGGAGGTTCCACGTAGGGTAGGGATCCCAGTTGGGAGGTGGCGGTTTTACCCAAAATCACAAATCCAGCCTGTTTGATCCGACGGGTCACATGATCATCAGTTTCGGCGATACGATCGCGGGCCCAACGAATTCCATAGGAACAAGGCATCCCCTGAACCGGGCTGAGATCTTTAATGCCCGTCGGCACGCCAAAGAAGGGCGGCAACTCCGTAGGATGGGTGGCGAGATATTCGGTTTTAGTTTTGGCATCCTCCAGGGCGCGATCGGCAGCGACATGGAAAAAACTACCGACCTGGGGGTCATACTGGGCAATACGGTGCAGATACAGTTCAGTCAGTTCGAGGGGAGAAACCTGGCGATCGCGGATTAAGCGTGCCTGTTCTAATGCCGGGAGGAATGCCAAATTATCCATAGGATGCGATCGGGGAAACTCTAATTATATTTTTTCGGATGGGGCATGAACGCGATCGATTGGTACCCAAGAAAAAATCCTATCCCTAATTTTAGGCAATCTTCCCCCTGCAAACGTTACCCTGGGATCACCTTGCATAATTGGCATATCCTTGGTATCGCTAGCCCCATGAATCGAGTTGATTATCTTCGCATTAGTTTGGTCGATCGCTGTAATTTTCGCTGTACCTACTGTATGCCGGAAGGGGCGGATCTCAACTACGTGCTGCAGCAAAATCTGTTGACCGCAGAGGAACTGTTGACACTATTGCGAGAGATCTTTATCCCTCTTGGGTTCACGCGGTTTCGGCTTACAGGGGGAGAACCGCTCGTTCATCCCCAGGTGGTGGACATTGTGCGAGCGATCGCCCAGCTCCCAGAAACCCAAGATCTCTCCATGACCACCAATGCCTTTCTCTTAGCAGACAGGGCGCAGGATCTCTACCAAGCTGGACTCCGCCGCATCAACATTAGTTTAGATTCTCTCCATCCAGAGACCTTTGATCGGATCATTGGCAACCGGGGAAAGTCTCGCTGGCAACAGGTGTGGAATGGAATTCAAGCAGCGCATCAGGTTGGTTTTAGCCCTCTGAAATTAAATATTGTTGTGATTCCTGGAGTAAACGATTCAGAAGTATTGGAATTGGCAGCATTGAGTCGCGATCGCGAATGGCATGTCAGATTCATTGAATTCATGCCAATCGGTAATGATGAACTTTTTCAGGCAGCAGGTTGGATTAATTCTGAAACGATTCGTCAACAAATTCGAGATTGCTGGGGCTTAGAATCGAGCACTATAAAAGGTAATGGACCTGCTGATATTTTTAAAATTCCAGGTGCCTTGGGAACACTAGGTTTTATCAGCCAAATGTCCGAGTGCTTTTGCGATCGCTGCAACCGCATGAGACTATCTGCAGATGGGTGGCTGCGACCTTGCCTGTTGAACGAGACTGGGCAGATTGATTTGCGATCGTCGTTGCGGGCGGGATGTAATCTGGCGGAACTGCGGCAACAGGTCGCTAATTTATTAGCACTGAAACCTGAAATTAATTACAAAGCGCGAGACTCCGGCACCCCTGGACTTTACAGCCGCACCATGTCGCAAATTGGCGGCTAGGTCAAACCTTCTGAAACAGGCATTGATATCGTTTTGTGCCAGCGGGGAATTCTAGGATCAATGGAGTTTCTGATCGTCACACTCAGGAGAATCATATGTCAGTGCAAGGGCTGCAAGCTGCCATGGGCGCAATGAAGCAGCGTCGGTTTGCGGAGGCGATTTCCCGGCTGGAAGCTTTTTGCCAAGAAACGGAAGCTAGTCGCAGTAAGGATTTTTTTCAAGCACAAATGTACTTGGTTAAAGCCTATCAGGAGAATGGGCAACTGGCTCAAGCGATCGCCCTTGGGCAAACCATGGCAAGCTGTGGCATTCCCACCGTAGAACAGTGGGCGGCACGAATTCTGCTGACCTTGCCACCTCTTCCGGAAACTCTTCCCACAGAGTCGATCGCGGCATCAACGGCGGATCCCAGTGCTGCTGCCAATGTGCAGGAGAATCCCAATGCTGCAAGTTCTGGCGGGACTTCTGCTCGCCCCGCTCGTTCAGGGGGGCAGCTATCCGATGATCTATCCAGTGGGATGACGGGGGGACTCCGGCGGGGGCGCGCACCGGGATCGGGCCATCGCCAGCCATCGCAAACAACCGCTAACTCCTTAGCCAAAGCGGGTCGGGTAATGGGTGGGGGTGTCTCGGTCAGCATGAAGGGGATCGCCACCAATCTTTCCCTAGCCGCTGGGACAACGCTCTTTCTCCTGGTGGGCATGATTTTTGCTGTGATCATGGGGCTGCTATTTATTGAAGGCAGTTCCAATCCGACTCAAGGCTTTGCGATCGCCGCTGCACTGACGATCGTCTTCAACTTACTGGTCTTTTTTATCAGTCCTTTCATTATGGATCTGATCCAAAGTTGGGTTTATGCAACCCGTTGGACAGATCTGTATGAAATTCAGCGCCAAAGTCCAGAAACAGGACGGGTTGTGCAAGAAGTCTGCCGCAAATATAATATTTCTACCCCCAAGCTCGGCATTATTGAAGACGATAACCCCACAGCGTTTACCTATGGCTCGTTGCCCAATAGTGCCAGGTTGATTGTCAGCCGAGGGCTGTTTAAATATTTGGATGAAGATGAAGTCGCTGCCGTCTATGCCCATGAATTGGGTCATATCGTGCATTGGGATTTCGCCGTCATGACCTTAGCCGCCACCTTGGTGCAAATCACCTATCTGCTCTATGTCTATGCCCGCGAACTAACTCAAAAAATGGGGAACAGTGACATTGAGAAAAACATCAAAAATGGCTCTCAAGCAGTGGTGTGGATGGCCTATTTGTTCTACCTAGCTGGGGAATATTTGGTGCTCTATCTATCGCGGGTGCGGGAATATCATGCCGATCACTTTGCGGCGGAAGTGACGGGTAACCCCAATGGTCTCTCACGAGCCTTAGTGAAAATTGCTTATGGCATCCTGGAGCAAGGTCAACGGCAAGAACAACCCAGTAAAGTGTTGCAGGGAACAAGAGCATTGGGCATTGCTGATCCGCGCAGTGTGGGTGCCGCCGGAACGGCCTATCGGGTTGCTGCCAATCCCAGCGAAGTGGGTCGGGTGTTTTTGTGGGATATGTTTAACCCCTGGGCTTGGTGGATAGAACTCAACTCCACCCATCCCCTGACGGGCAAACGGGTTCGGGCATTATCGACCTATGCAGAACAGTTGGGTTTGGAAGTTGAATTCAACATGGCTCAGGTGATCCGGGAAGGCAAGTTGCTCAATAAGAATCGGTTGTATGGCAATTTCTTCATCGATCTGCTGACGATGCAAAGCCAATGGATTGCAGTGATGATTGCAGGGGGACTCGGAGGGGCGATCGCTCTGCTGACCAAAAATTTTGTGGCTCCCGTTTCCATCATGCTGGTGTTATTTGGCATTGCGACTCTCGCAAAGTTGCTAGCCATGTATCCTGATTTCCACCGAACCCCCGAGATGGATATGCTGTCGTTGATGTCTGATCCCTATGCCAGTCCATTACGGGGTCGTCCGGTGCGGTTGGCGGGGGAAATTATTGGACGCGGCAATTCTGGCTACAAATTCAGCTCCGAGTTGCAATTCCAAGATCAAACGGGCATGGTCTTTGTGCAATACACCTCCCGGTTTGGCCCCCTAGGAAATTTTCTCTTTGGTTGGACTCAGGCCGAAAGCTTTGTCCATCAGCCTGTGAACCTGGTGGGCTGGTTCCGGCGCGGTATGGCAGGTTACCTAGATCTCGCCCAGATGAAATGCCCAACCAAATGGGATGTGAGTAGCTATCCGCGCTTCTGGATGACGATTCAAGGGGCAGCCGCGATCGCCCTAGGGTTTGTGTTGCCGATCGTAATTCGCCTATAAATCCCAAAGGGGGTTGAGATTCCCCCGTTTCTAAATTTCCGACTCCTGTACGGTTGACGGGAACGGAAGATCCCCGCTAAAGTTCTATGATTGAGTCGTAGAGGATGATCCAATTTTCTACTGCTTAAGCCCAAAAATCTAGCGCGATCGCAATGAGATTCCCGCCTCAAAACGATCGCTAAGCCCCCAAGCTGTTAGCGGCAGCATGGTGACCTGGACTGCATTTTAGCATTCCACGCCGCCCTGTTTTGTCATGCCAGACAACGGGGCGGCTAGTTTTTTGGGTTCTCCTCGTCTACGTTATTCATGTTTGAGGAAACCCAATGAAACGCTATACCAAACAGATCAACCTGCAACTGAGTGGGGATGCCGATGCCGTTGAAGGAGCGATCCGGCTTTTGCACGTTCTCAATTTCATCAGCGCCCATGCCTGGAGCCGACCCGTCCGCAAACGAGACGAACCAACCGTCGTGTGCGTTGCGGCTAGAGAGATCATGCTAGAAGCCGAATAGACAACACCGGAGCGATCGCTTAACAGAACGTCAGTTCGACGAAACTCGATTCCCGCCAATCTCTCGATCCCCCTAAATCCCCGCGCTGACGCGCCGCTGCGCTAGAAATAAGGGGGACTTCAAACCGAAAAGCAACCGGGAATGAGTCTACCGACGATGGCTGAACACAGGAATTTGGCTCGGTTCCCCCTTATGACGGGGGCTAGGGGGATCGGTTCGCCAGGATTCGTCGAACTCACGTTAACAGAAGTTGAACTTTTGCAAAAGCTCAACTTCTCGGATCAACCCAATAAAAAGTGGTGCGACACCTTCTACGCCACACCACTCAATTGAGTTTTACTATTGAGTTTTACTATTGATGGTTGAGCTGGGTTTCAATCTAGCGATCGCCCCCCGGCGTAATCATTTCAGAAATGGCTTCATTGAGTGCTTTGGGATCCATAAAGATGACTTTGGAGTTCTCACTCTTACTTATTTCAGTGTTGGCACTCACGTAATCCTTAGCGATCAAATACTGCAACACTGCTTGGGGATTAGAGGATGAACTCAGGGCTTCAGACAGTTGGCTAATGGATTGTACTGCTGCATTGGTTTTAGAGAGGGTTGCCTGGGCTTCCGTCTTGGCTGCAATTTGCTTTTCTAAAGAATCCCGCACGGTTTGTGACAGGATAATTTCTTGCACATCAACGCGCACAATCTCAATACCCCAGGAAGCAGCGGGTTTATCTAACTCACCCTTCAATGCTGTATTAATTCTGCCCATCGCAGACATGACTTCATTCAGATCAAGCTGCCCCACTTCGTTCCGCATTGAGCTGATGACAATATTCTTCAATGCATCTTCTAGATCCTCTACTTTGTAATAAGCACTGTAGAGATCTTTAATTTTCCAGTACACCACCGCATCCACTTCGAGCGGCACAGAGTCCTTGGTGACGGCCTTCTGAGGTTTAATATCTAGCAGTTGCTCGCGAGTCGTTTCCACTAGAACGGTATCCATGAGTGGAACGACGAAGTTCAGCCCTGGCTTGAGCGTCCGCTTATACTCTCCTAAGCGCTGCACCAAGCCCTCGTCACCTTCTTCAATGACGCGGACAGAACCGATCAGATAACCAGCGATCATCAACGTAATCGCACCCAGAAGCGACTCAATCATAGTGGTATCTCGTGAGCCTGAAAGATAAGTGAGGTTGCAGTTTTAGTGTAGTCTCTCTAATGAAAAATGACACAAGAAGTCTGAACAAAATTAGCGTTTACCCTGCCAAGTGTTGCCAATCCCCTTGGCGATTCCCTGCCCGATGAGCCCCAACCCACGCCCAATTACCTCTGTGAGTAAATAAACCACCCCACTGCCTACAAAGGCGATCGCAGCCTGCATC
This sequence comes from Synechococcales cyanobacterium, assembly GCA_035285565.1. GTDB lineage: Bacteria > Cyanobacteriota > Cyanobacteriia > Leptolyngbyales > Leptolyngbyaceae > JAYKGX01. The sequence continues at coordinate 10,034 of JAYKGX010000021.1, read as the reverse complement.
CGAGGTGCGATCGCATCCCGAGTTTCCAGCGCCAAGGTCACCATGTAGGGTATACCAGCTAGGGCTTCCAGTTCTTCTCGGCGGGGTGCATAGATGCTGGTGCGGCGAATGCCTTTGGTGGTAACAGTCCAGAGGCGATGCTGACTTTCAAAAATGGCGGTGGGTTCTTCCAGGTAGCGATCGCGGCGATATTTCCAGGACAGTTCATTGCGGAAGCGGGCGATTTCTCGGCTGGAGAGATGGCGGCGACTGTAAAAGGTTTGCTTAATCGGTTCCCAATCGCCAAACTGGTTGATTAAGGGTTGAAGCACCGCATTGCCCATCTGAAGCATGGCATGTTCTAAAATGGCAATCACCCGATCGCAGGCTAAATCGGATCCGAATGGCACCAGTTCATTATCAATCCGCAAGGGGGTTTGAAACAGGAGATGGGCGATCGCGGTTTCCAATAATGGCAGAGGGTGTAGGATTTCTCTTGCCACTAAATTACGAGCTTGGAGCAGTTGCGGCACCACTTCTACCGCCGGAGTCGTTTGAGTTGAATCTGGTTCAGCCGACCGGGTTCTAGAAGGCGTGTTACTAGGGCGATCGCGGGTTGCCAGGGTGTAATATTTGCCCACAAACTGGGTCAGAGTACTTTCCCAAATATCCAAGAGCCAAGCATCCGGCTGCAGTGCCAATTGCCCTGCCTGCACCTGGGAAAAGCGTAACTCCTCCAAACTAGCTTCCAACTGCTGCAGGACTAGATAGAGGAGTTCCCGCTTTTTATCCTCCCGCAAAATATCAATTTCCAGGGGAACTTCAGTGAGATTTTCCAGGCTGGTTTGCAGTTTAGCCGCTAAGCGATCGAACACTTGGGCTTGGAACTGGCTGGGAGACAGAGGGGCTGGCAGCAGTGGCGGATCGACGAGGGCACCGCTTGAGGCCTGGAGGGTGTTTGATAAAGCGGCATTACGGGCGATCGGTTGGCGAGGGGATGGCTCTCCCAGGCTGGTTGAAGCTTTGCCAACCGCTGCGGGTGGCAGAGCTGATGGATCTGGTGTCATTGCCCCCAGAATTTTTTGGGCCAGCCAACGTGCCGATCGCAATTCCCGTTGCCGACCTTCCAAAATCCAGCGATCGATGCGAGAGAGACGGGGCTGGCGAAGGTGTTGGGCAATCTGGGCTAGGGCGAGATCGATTGGCTGCAAACGGTGATCGGCAGATGGATTTGTTTGTGGGGACTGGCTGCTGCTAGGGTTGCCGCTGCGACTAGACTTCAGAACCACCAGGCTGGGTTTGACGGCGACGGGCTGGGATCGGTTGGTTTGGCCGCTGGATGAAGTTGCAGGTAGCGCCTGCAGCTCTCCATTCCTGTTCCCTGGTGATGAACCCGACAACTCCCAGAGAAAATTGCCTCTGATCGCTTGTTCCATGACCGTGGTCAATTGTTCTGGTGCAATATCCCACACACAAACACTCATGCGACCCCCTTGCCAAGCAGCCTGACAAGCGGAGACATTACTGGCATCCCAAGGGTTGGCCAAAAGAATCACGATGACTTGGGGATCGATCGATCGCAGTTGAGTTACCAAAGTTAGATTCACTCCCATGCGATCGCCCAGATCCGAGAGACCCAGCAGCACCATTTGCACCCGTTGAGCGGTGGGCAGCAGGGCAGAGAGTCTGGCAGTTGCGGCAACGGCAGTTTCTGCTTCCGCAATCACCTGCCACTGTTTCGTTTGTTGTAGGTAAAACCCCAATTCCCAGCGATGATCGGGGTCAGCATCCACCAATAGACAATAGATTGGTGTTGGTGAAGGAGAGTTCAACGATGAGTCACGAGCAATCATTACAGGGTACTGAAAAGTTATAGCCCAAAAAGTTATAGCCCAGAAAGTTATAGCCTAGAAAGTTATAGTCCAGCCGCAGGCGGTGAGGGTTCCGGTTCATTCACAGGCGGTGCTGGCTCAGGAGCTGGAGCTGCCTCAGGAGCTGGAACTGGAGCCGGGTTCTGGTAGCCTGGGTTGCCGCCGTAGGAATCGTTATAGGAATCGTTGTAGGGGTCATTCGCTGGTGGGGGTTCATCATAATTGTTGGTAGGCTCGGGTTCTACCGGGGCTTGTCTAGCTCGCAATGCGGCATCCCGCTCGGCTGCCCAACGACCGATAGCGGCCTGAGCCTCGCCATAGACTCGGCTGCTGCGCACCTGGGAGGCTACCTCGATCGCTTGACTCAACGATCCCGTAGCCGCTAATCCTGCTGCCCGATCGAGAATGGCCCGATCTTCAATCGCCTGAAGCTGATCAGCCCAGTTGGCAATTTCCTGCTGAGCTTCTCCATAGAGGGCGCGTCCTGCTGCAATCCGGCTGGCAACCTGCACGGCGCGCCCCAACTGTCCCCCTTGGGCGATCGATCGCGCTTCGTTCAAAATCGGTCGATCTTCCTGAATTTGAATCTGGGCCACCCAAGTGTTTCGGTTTGTCTGGGCATCTCGATAAAAGGCACGATTGTTTTGAATTTGGGCGATGAGTTGGACGGCTTGCCGTAATTGATTGAGGTTCCCAGTTTTGGCCAGTTGTTCTGCCTGGGTCAGGATGGGACGATCTTCAATCCGTTCAACATCTTGTTGCCATTGAGCAATCAGGGTTTGGGCTTGCAACCTTAGAGGGCGCTTGGTTTGCACTTGCTGGGCTTGGACGATCGCGCCTTCCAGGGCAGATACTTGCCCTAAACTTGCCATCGTGCGAGCAATCTCAATTTGGAACAAATCTTCCACTTGCAAATCTAAGCGGGGAGACAAGTTATCAGCAGATTTGCGAAACCGACTTTTGGGATCAATTTCCTGCAGATTTTGCTTGGCAATCCAAATGTGAATCAGTTGGTTCAGTAAGGGCGATCGGGGGTTATTTTCCGCATCCACCTCACTGGCTCGCACGAGGCGCACCAAGTTACGGTTTTCGGGGCTGATCTCCACATTACGGGGAATGGACTGCACTAGGGTTGCTGCTGTCGCCACATCTCGTTGACCCAACTTTTGAGCTGCCAGGGCAAAAATTTGATCGCGCCAGGTTTGAATTTCCTTAATTGCACTCTGCCAGACAAAGGTTTCTCGATTAATGGGATCGGTGAGAGCGATCGCTCTTCCCCAGGTTTGGGGGGGATTATTTTTGGCAAAAACCTGGGCTTGTTTGAGATGGAAGCCTGCTGCCTTTTCATCGCTAATGAGCTTGCGAATTTCGGGCAACCTGGATTGCCAACTTGCATCTTCTACCAGGGTCAATTTTGCCAGCAAGCCTGAGGCATCATTCCAGAACTGCTGCTTGAGTGACTCTAGAATTTTGTCGTAAAGCTTCTGCCCGCGATTCCGCTCTGCCTGCCAGTAGGTCACTTCTTCCTGCACTTGGGCATAGATGGGGCTACTTTCCGGAATCTGCTGGGTGAGCTGAATGGCCCCATCCAAATCCTTCTGCGCCAATCTTTCTCGGGCTAAATTCATCAGCAAGCCCGTCCACTGTTCTAGCGATCGCTGCGATCGTCCATGCAGTGGATGATTTTGATCCCAGTCTTGAATCAGTTGAATTGCTTTGACGACATCTTCGGCTTTTCCTGTTTGGGCTGCTAAGTGGGCACATTCCAATTTATCGGAATCCGTGGAGAGTAATCCCAATTTGTCGCATTCTGGCGGTGGGGGTAAGCGCGATAGCCACCAGATGGCGATCGTTCCTGTTCCAGCGGCTAGGGCTAACAGGGTGGAAAACAAAATGGTCCATTGATGCTGTTGGACGATCGGAGTTGCCCAGGCACTGGTGGCTGACCAACTGGTAGAGACTCCCCGTCCCATCTGGCGACCCATCCAACCGATCCCACGCAAGGTTGCTTTCCCGGTGCGGCTGATCTGTTGTTGCACTGCTGACCGAGTCAGGATCGGATGCGTGTTTGAGGGTTGCTGCGATCGCTGGCGAGCCAATCGTTTTTGCGCCCGTTTGTCGTTCCCCAATCGATGTGACTTGCTGTGCGGCGATCGATCTGGAACCCCAAGCATGGAGTCATCTCTTGAGGGGGATCCCCTGTCATCTACAATCCAGTCTTTTGGGTCAGCCAGATCTCCACCCTTGACATCGCGACCCTCGACAAACTCTCCTGTGATGACTTCGACTTGCACAGGGATCGGGGCTTCTCGTTCGCCTACATCGTTTCTTGTACGCTCCAATGCGGCTGGACTGTCTACGGCTTCCAGGATCGCAGGCTGCCATTCCAACCCAGGCTGAGCTTCGGAGGGCAACGGGGATGTGGAGGTAGACTGAGGTGCTTCAACCCGCTCGGGTGGTACCGTATGAGCTAGGAGACTAGGAGGTTCCAACTCTGGTTCATGTTCGGCAACAAATTCCTCCAAAGAGTCTTGCGCAGCCGAAAATCTGCCCCGTTTGCGCGATCGCTGTGTGGTCTGCTTTGTTTTTTTGTGCGACTGGGGCTGGGTCAGAGCTTGCAGCCAAGACCAACCGGGGGGCTTACTTTCCATGACTCATCGAGGAAGGATGCAGATAGAACAAGAACCTGAGTGGGTGGGAACTTTGGGTGGGAGACCTATTGTGTCTGAGAACCTTGTGTGCGAAAACTCTAAGGAACCCTCTGAGTGTAAGAACCTGAGAAATATCTCGCCTATTGAAGCATGAAATTGCAGATCCAGACCAGTCTGATCCAATCGGCTGCGTCGCTTTAGAGACGACTTGAGATGCAACTGCCTGAGATGCTACTTTCTTCCGTCTGCCAATCAGCGATCCGACCGAAATTTACCCCATACCTGAAGGAATAAAATGTCTCTGTCTAGCTGAAGTTTGGTTTGTTAGGGTGTGTCGGTCTCAACTGGCTGGCGGTGACCGTAGAAGTCAATGCGATACTCGGTGATTTTGATCCCTGTCTGGGCTTCAATTTGGGCTATCAACTCAGGGGGTAATTCCACATGCACATCAATTATTTGCTGCGTGTCAAGACAGTTGACATGGCTATGGGCATCGCTGATATTGCCGTAGAGACGACCGTCTGCCCGATCGATGCACTCAATAATCCCCTGCTCGGACAGTGCTTCTAAGTTCTGGTACACCGAGGTGTGACCGATGTCCTTGCCCTGGCGATTGAGGCGATCGTAGATCTCGCGGGCGGACAAATGCTCTTGGTCTTGCCACAGCAGTTCTAAGATAAAGCGCCGTTGACGACTGAGCCGCATTCCCAGTTGTTGACAGCGATCGACTGCCTCCTCTAGGGAGCGAATTGGAGTGGAAGGTACGGGAGTAGGGCGAATTGGGGGAGCTACGGTTCCAGGATTTTGCATATGCGGCTTCTAAACAGGGATGAATTTTAGGAATGGTATAAGGGCGAATGGAGGGCAGTACTTGACATCGACCTACATTAGTTGTAACACAAGCTAAAACAAACTCGCTACAACTTTGGTTTCATCGGGGTTCTCCGAGAAACAGCATCCCCTCGTGGGGGTAACAATGGACTTTTTCACTTGTTTTATTCCAAATCCTTGCTTTTTCAAGGTTGAAACTTTAGCCTGTTCCACAAGATCTATCTTACGGATCAGCCTGGGCCTTGGTGCCAGTTTCTATGCTGTTGATGTCTTTCCCAAGCGGTCTATGTCTGTGCATTCTGTGTTCGATCTCTCTCAGATGATGCTTCCTAATCCAGCGATCGCGAAGCTGACTGACCCGGTACGACAGCTTTTTTACCAGATGCAAGTGGCACAATCCAGTAGTGTTTTGATCTGCCAAGATGGCAAACTGGTGGGAATTTTTACGGAGCGGGATGCTTTACGAGCGACTGCCACGGGGCTGGATCTGGATCAGACCCCTGCCCAAGCCGTTATGACTCCCCACCCCCATTGTTTGTCGATCGATGCACAGATTAGCCTATTCGCAATCGTCCATCAGTTCCGCCAGTATCGAATTCGCCATTTACCGGTTGTGGATGAACACCATCGCCCCTTGGGGATCGTCACCGTCCGGAGTCTGCGGCAACAGATTGAGCCTGCCCATCTCCTGTGGCTAGTCCACATTCGGAATGTGATGCAGCGAGAGGTGTTGCAAGTCTTGTCGCCAACTTCGGTGTTAGAGGTCTCTCAACAGATGTTGGCACAATCCGCCAGTTGTGCTGTGATTGTGGAAGGGGACTGTCCTGTTGGGATCATTACAGAACGGGATATCATCCAATACCAAACTTTGCAGCAGGATGTCATGCAGGTATCGGCAGGCGAGATGATGAGCTACCCTCTAATCACGCTCCAGCCTCAAGATACCGTCTTGCAAGCCCAGGAAACCATGAACCGAATGTTCACCCGTCGCTTGGTGATTGTGGAACCTTCCGGTCAATTGGTAGGCTTGATCACGGAAAGTGATATTGTCATGCTGCTGGATCCGTTAGAGCTGTATCTGTTGACTCACACCTTGCAGGAAACGATCGATCGCAAGACCCAGCAGTTACAGCAAGAAATGATGGAGCGGCGAGCGATGGCTCAACGGTTACACATCCAGGAAGCGAATTTGCGGATGATTCAGCGGATTGCTGATTTGGGGAGTTGGGAATGGGATTTACAACGGCAGCAAGTCCATTGGTCCGAACATCTCTTTCGGCTGCATGGTCTGAGGGAGTCTGCTATGGCGGAATTGCAGGCACCCACGGTGATGGAATATGAGCAAATGGTGCATCCTGACGATCGCCTTGCCTTCCGCACTGCTATTGCCCAGCTCATCCAAACCGGAGAATTGACCCAACTGGAGTATCGCTTTTTTACGCCAGATGGTGAGATGAAGTATCTTTTATCTCGGGGACTGGGATTCCAGGATGCGCAGGGAGAGGTACATTATCTTCTTGGAACCGTGCTGGATTTAAGCGATCGCAAGCGAGCCGAACTTGCCTTAACCGAACGAGAGCATCGTTTGGAACAACAGAATGCGGCCTTAATCTACCTGACTCAAAGTCGTTCTAAACTGCTGGAGTTGGATTCTGCTAATTCCCCTACTGCGTTGGCTTCATTATTCAAAGCCGTTTTGCAAGACATCACAGAAACGATCGCCCAGACGGTTGGTGTGGATCGGGTCAATATTTGGTTATATTCTGCTGATCGAACCCAAATTGAATGCATTGAAAACTATGAACGCGATCGTCACCAGCATTCCCAAGGAGAAACGTTACACCAAGCGGATTCGCCCCTTTATTTTGCATCCTTAGAGTCCCAGAATGAAGTGGCTGTCAGCGATGTGACTGAGGATCCTCGTGCAGCAGGGTTTCAAGCTCAGTACTTTCAACCGTCTGAGGTGAAGGCTTTTCTGGATACTCCCATTCGTCAGGGGAACCAAATCATTGGGGTGCTTTGTTTAGAAGAAACCCGGCAGACTCGCGCCTGGTTGGTGGAGGAACGGAATTTTATGCGAGCGATGTCAGAACAGGTGGCTCTCGTGTTGGAATGTCGCGATCGCAAACAGGTGGAGATCCAACTTTTTCAGGCAAAGGAGCAGGCAGAATCTGCGACCCGAGCCAAAAGTGAATTTCTGGCAGTGATGAGTCATGAAATTCGCACGCCCATGAATATGGTGATTGGGGTGCTAGATCTGTTGGAAGGGACGGATCTCAATGCGGAACAGCGAGAACTGCTCAAGACGTTGCGCACTGGGGGAGATGTTTTACTGACCGTGATCAACAATGTGCTAGATTTTTCCCGCATTGAATCGGGGCACTTAGAACTCGTTTCCCAAGCGTTTGAACTGCGAGCCTGTGTGGAGTCGGCGATCGATTTACTGAATCCTCTCGCCCAGGAGAAATCTTTGTTGTTACAAGCGATCGTGCATAATTCTGTCCCGACTGTGATTGTGAGTGATTCCGATCGTCTGCGCCAAATTCTGGTGAATCTCATCAGCAATGCTCTGAAATTTACAGAACAAGGGGAAGTGATTGTGAGGGTTCAATTATTGCCAATTCTAAAACCCACTCTCCAATTGACGGTCTCTGATACAGGTATTGGGATCCCTCCTGAACGCCTCAGCCAACTGTTTCAGCCCTTTAATCAAGGCGATCGCCGCATTACGCAAAAATATGGCGGGAGTGGATTGGGGCTTGTGATTTGTCGACATTTAGCTCATCGAATGGGCGGTACCATTGAAGTGAGTAGTCAACTCGGTCAAGGATCTACGTTTACACTCACTCTGCCCATTCAAGTGGTTAGTGGAATTTCTCCATCTGCCGTAGTAAGTGTTCGTCAGAGCAATACCATGGTTCAACCGTCTCTGAATCTATCTGAACTTAAAATTCTGGTTGCAGAAGATAATCCCATGAATCAGCAATTAATTCAAACTATGCTGAAGCGATTAGGCTACTCAATTACTTTAGTGGAAACTGGTCAGGCGGCGATCGATGCAACTTTACAACAGCACTATGATGTAATTTTAATGGATGTGCAAATGCCTGAGCTGGATGGACTGACCGCTACTCGCCTCATTCGTCAGCGCTATAACAGTCATCCTTGGATTGTGGGTTTGAGTGCCTATGCGTTTCAGTCCGATCGCCATGCAGCATTGGCAGCGGGGATGAATGCCTATTTAAGTAAACCCATTAGTTTACAGGCATTACGAGATGTGTTACAAGAAGCGATCGCGCAGTTACGGTTCAGCAACGATGGGCATTCCAAGGTGCATTCAACGGTGGAGCGGGATGCTGCCAACGGCAGTGTTAATTTGGAAGATTTACGCCGCAGCCTTTCTCCAGAAGCCTTGCGTTCCTTACTCGTCTTTTATGATCAAAGTGCCATCACTCACTTGAATACCATGCGGCAAGCCCTGCGGCAACAAGCGTATGAAACCTTGCAAAACCAGGCAAATCAATTGAAAGAAAGCAGTCTTTACCTGGGCGCTCATCGTTTAGTCACGCTTTGTGAACAGATTGAAACGGCAGCGATTTCACCGGTGGGTTCCACTGCGATCTATTGGCAGGAGTTATTACATCAATTACAAGCAGAATATGACGATGTGAGAGTGGTGCTGCAGCAGGAATTAACTGAGAATTAACGTGAGTTCGACGAATCCTGGCGAGCAGATCCCCCTAGCCCCCTTAATCAGGGGGAACCGAGCCAAATTCAAGTGTTCAGCAATCGTCGGTAGACTCCTTCCCGGTTGCTTTTCGGTTTGAAGTCCCCCTTATTTCTAGTGCAGCGGCGCGTCAGCGCGGGGATTTAGGGGGATCGAGAGATTGACGGGAATCGAGTTGCGTCTGACGTGAGAATTAACGAGTTAGAGTAGCGACTGAAGGCAAATGGGCAAAGTGACGCGAACTACGGTACCCTTTGGTGTGTAGCTATTTGGTGTGTAGCTATTCAGTGGGCTACTCAACAGACGATCGCCTTGACTGCTACTTTGAATTTGCAAGGTGCCACCTAAGAGATTGACATAGCGTTGTACTAACGTTAATCCCAAGCCTGTTCCACCAATGGTTCCAATATTTTGCCCTCGATAGAAGCGATCGCAGACCTGAGGTTGATCAATGGCTGGAATGCCAATGCCTTCATCCTGCACCCGTAAAATGAGAATTCCATCTGCGATCGCCTGGACAGTCAAGGGTTCGTAGAGCAACTCCACTTGAATCCTACCCCCTTGGGGTGAAAACTTGACCGCATTGGATAGCAAGTTGCCTAAAATCTGTTGCATCGTGATTTCCTGCCAAGCCACCCACAGGGTTTCTGGGCAGTTATGTTGAAAGTAATGAATGCTCAGATTCTCCGGTGCAGTCAGTTGAAATGTTTCCACCACATCCCGGCAAGCAGTAATGAGGTCAATTTTCTCAAACCCAAAAGGCTCTAGGCTGCGATCGGATTGTTCCAGCAATAAAACATCATTGAGCAGCCGAATCATGTGGCGTACTGATTGTTTGATCCGTTGAGTGTAGCGTTGTTTCTTAGATTCACTAATTTTAGATCCGTAGCGCTCCAGCAGTTCAGTTGTGGTCAGGATGGTCGTTAAGGGAGTGCGATATTCATGGGAAATCATTTCAATGAAGCGATCCTGGAG
>JAYKGX010000020.1:0-15752 GCA_035285565.1 Synechococcales cyanobacterium | reverse complement strand
CTCAGGTGCAACTCTGCCAAGATTCAAGCCTGCTCCGCCATTGGGAACAGCAAGCAATGCGAGTTTGGGACACCCATCCCACGGCACAAGAGCGCTGGGCAACGGTGACAAGTGATCCCTACTATCGGATGGGGATGCATCGGCGGTTTGCAGCCTTTTCTGGCCCCTTCGATCGCTTTGTCTACATGGATGCAGATACCTTGCTCCTGAGCGATATCACCCCAATCTTTGACCAGTTGGCAACCCATGACTGGGTGGTTTATGATTTCCAACACTATGACCCGGCCCATGTCTATGATTGTGGCTCGGCAAAGTTATTAGAGGTGTTTTCCCCCACTCAGATCGATCGGGAAATTTTTTGCGCTGGTTTTTATGCCGCAAAACGGGGCATCTTTAATCAAGAACAGTTGGATGCACTCTTGGCTTACCTGCAAGCGGGAGAAGCCGAAATTCTGTACTGCATGGCTCCGGATCAAACCATACTCAATTACTGGGTGATGCGATCGCAGTTATCCGTCTATAACTTTGCGCTCCAACTTCCCCAGGAAAAGGCAACGGGCTGCTGTGTCACATCCTGCCATTTTGAGCAACAGGACGATCGCTTGTTCGATCGAGGTAATCCGTTGACCTACTTGCATTACATTGGGCTGTCTTCCAGACTGTTCCAGCGACTCTGTGAGGGGGAGAATCTAGATTTTCCCTATCGGGATTTGTTCCTGCACTATCGCTATTTACGGGATCCTCACCGGAAACCCCAGTACATCGGCAAACCGCGTCCCTATAACCAAAGGACCCTGACCGAACGATTGCTCACAAAGTTTGGCTTACCCCGCTAGGCATTAGCCCTAGGAGTTTCACCATGCAACCCAATCAGGATAACACTCAGAACCCATCGCCTACTCCGGCTGAACCGACCCAGCAACCTTTAGCAAATTTCATTGTGTATTCTGAAGCGCCGACTCTAGTGGCTTCTACACCCATGGTTCCAGCTCAGTCCCCTGTTAACCGTCCGCCCACACCCAGCAAAACTCCACCCACGGAGGTGTCAAGGTCGATCGAGGCTTCTTCCCTAGCGGTTGCCACGGAGTCGATGGTTGCCCAGGCAGTCGAGGCACAGGCAGTCGCAGCGCAAGCAGTGGAACCGGAAGCACAGGCAGTCGAGGCACAGGCCGTGGAACCGATCGAAGTTCTAGCCCCGTCAGAATCCGACCCTGAGGCGATCGAGGAGTCCATGGCTGCGATGGCTGCGGCGATCGAGGAGGCGATGACTGAATCCATGACTGAGGTAATGATGGAGTCAATTCCGGTTGAGGAAATTCCTGCTGTCCCTCTAGTCACTGACCCAACCCCAGTCGCAGCAATTAAAAAACCGCGCCGAGGAATTTATATCACTGCCAATGATAAGGTGATAGAACATGCGATCGCTTTACTCAAGAGTATTCGACAGTATGATCCTGAAACGCCAGTCGTCTTAATTCCCTATGATGATCATTACACAAACATCGCGGCTACCCTTGAGGAACAATTCGGTGTAACTCTCTATCCAGATTTAGAATTCATCGATCGTCTTTCCCAGCACTTGTTTGAAATCTTCGGACGAAACTTCTTTGCCCGCCCCAATCAATTCCGCAAGCAAGCCTGCTGGTTTGGGGACTTTGATGAGTTTCTCTACATCGATACCGACATCGTGGTGTTTGAGAAGATTATCGATAACCTTAATTACTTGAAGGATTATGATTTCCTTGCCTGCGACTATCAGCATTTGGGCGGCATCAAAAATGTCTTCACGCCAAAAATTGTAGAGGATGGCATTTTCACTGAAGCTGATTTGCGCAGTATTTTCAATGGTGGTTGGTGGGCAGCTAAAAAAGGTGCCATTCAGGAAGCTGACCTGTACGAAAGTTTTGCTGAATGTTCCAAGCATCGGGAATGGTTCGATTTTTCCCAAAAGACTTCCGATCAACCGATTATCAATTACATGATTTTGAAAAAGGTAGCGAAGCGGTTGAATCTGGTGCAGCAGGAGGGGGGTGCTCCTGGCAGTTGGGCTGGCAGTACGCATTTTATCCCTGAAGGGGACGATCGTCTCTATGATCCCACCTGCGATCAGCCGTTGCAGTATCTCCATTGGGCTGGCATTCGGATTGAGCCAGGGTGCCCCTATTGGGAGATTTGGGCGCATTATCGTTACTTAAACGAGCCAATGCCAAAATTTGAAATTCCCGTTGTGAAAAAAGCCAGTCCGCTGAAGCAATGGGTCCGTAAAATCAAGCGATAGATGCACTCCTCTCAACTCTTTGCAGCGCGATCGTCGGATTTGGAATACAGTCATCTAGAATTGAAGATCATCCAATCTGTCCAGAAGGAAACGATATGGGAAAAAGTGTGGTGACGGGCGCTGCCGGATTTATCGGCTCTCACTTGGTGGAAGCATTACTGAACCGAGGAGAAACAGTGATTGGGATCGATCATTTTAATGATTACTACGACCCCAAATTGAAGTGGAGCAATGTGCAATCATTTATCCACAATCCACAATTTCAACTCATCGAAGGCGATATTCAACTCTTGGACTGGCAGATGCTGCTGCAGGATGTGGATGTGGTCTATCACCAAGCAGCCCAGGCTGGAGTCAGAGCCAGTTGGGGCAGCAGTTTTCGCGCTTATACCGAGCGGAATATCAATGCCACCCAAGTGATTTTAGAAGCAGCCAAGGAAGTGCCCTTGCAACGGTTTGTCTTTGCATCCACCTCCTCCATCTACGGCAATGCTGAAACCCTGCCCACTGCCGAAACGATCGCGCCCCAACCCGTTTCTCCCTATGGCATTACCAAACTGGCTGCAGAAAGACTGTGCGGGTTATACCATGACAATTTTGGGGTGCCCTTCTGTAGCCTGCGCTATTTCACTGTATATGGACCTCGCCAACGGCCTGATATGGGATTCCACAAGTTTTTCAAAGCCGCGTTGGAAGATCGACCAATCGAGATCTATGGGGATGGACAGCAAACCCGAGATTTTACCTTCATTAGCGATGCGATCGCAGCCAACTTAGCCGCAGCAAGCGTTCCAGAGGCGGTGGGCGAGATTTTTAACATTGGAGGAGGCAGTCGGGTTGTCTTGACCGATGTCTTGGATCGGATGGAGGTGATCAGCGATCGGCCGATTCGCCGTCATCACATTGAAACAGCGCGGGGAGATGCTCGCCACACAGCAGCCAATGTCAGCAAAGCGCGTCAGATCCTAGGCTATAACCCACAGATCAGCCTCCAAGAAGGTTTGCAACAGGAATGGCAATGGATTCAAACCCTCTATGCTCCATCCCAAGCTGCGATCGCCCAGTCCTAAACCAGGAAGGGATGGATGGGGAATAAGATAAATCCACCCCCTACTCCCCCAGTCCCCCCTCTCTTTCTCCCCCCTCTCCCCATCAGGACTTCAGGCCAAAGGTCGATCGCACCTCTCTTTCTCACGAAAGATGCTGCTGCTGCATTCTATTTCCCAAGTTCAAATCAAATCCCTTGCTAGGGCAGATCTCTCACGAGTTAGTGCGGATTTTGGCTCGCGGGGTTGAAGTATTAGAATAGTGGACATGAATCGTTGCAAGCAAATTTTCAGGAGAATTGTGATGGCATTGCTAGACAGCATCAATGACCCTCAAAAAAAAGAAACCCTCGTGGCAGATTGCGTACAATTGGTGGAAAGCCAAGTTGCAGCCAAAGGAGGCATTTCTGGCTTGGGTTTGAAAGCAGCTTATGCCTCTATTAACAGCCTGAAACCAGGATATGTGGCAGGAGCGATCGAGCGGTTATTGCCCGAAGTTCTAGACGCATTAGATCCCATTTGGAGTGAAGCAGTGCAAACGGGGAATGCGATCGAATTTATCACCAATCACCGCGATCGGACGGCTGATATGCTGCTGGGCATTACAGATGCCAGAATTGAAACAAGTAGTAATAATGTTCTTCGTGGCGCTTATAGTAAATTGCGGAACTCTGCTAAAAGTGATGTGGAAGAAGCTGTTCCAGGCTTAGCCCAGATTATTCATAACTATGCAAAAGGGTAGCTCGGCACCCCCAGTCTTTTACCGAGAAAGGGAGGGGGCGAGGGGGGAGAGCAAGTTAATCCCTGATTCCGGACTTCCCCCGCTTGCCTTCATCCGATCGATCGTGAAAACTCACTCGCCGATTGTTACTCGCCGACTGTTACCTGCCGATCAGTTGCGTTCCCAACGCAACTTGCGTTCAGATTCTTGAATCGGTAGATCGTTGATGCTAGCAAATCGACGCATCATGAGACCATTATCAGCAAATTCCCAGTTTTCATTGCCATAGGCACGATACCAAAAGCCTGCATCATCGTGCCATTCGTACTCAAAGCGCACGGCAATGCGGTTATCCATAAAGCACCAGAGTTCTTTTCGCAAACGGTAATCCAGTTCCTTTTCCCATTTGCGCTTGAGAAACGCTTTGATAGCCGCCCGCCCGCTAAAAAATTCCGCGCGGTTGCGCCACTCAGAGTCTTCGGTATAGGCAAGCGCAACTCGCTCGGGATCGCGGGTATTCCAGGCATCTTCAGCCGCCTGCACTTTGGCTTTGGCGGTTTCCAGGGTGAATGGAGGGAGCGGTGGTTTAGTTTCCATGGCGAGACCTTGGGGGATGAATTGAGTTTGAATGAATTGAGCTGGAGATAATAGTGTACTGCCATGCTATTTGCTCAGTTCATCGATCTAGCGTTAGTTTCGAGAGCTGCAGAAGCGTCTCCACAGATGAGTTAGGCAGACACAAAGGCATCATGATTTTTAGGGAATGCTTTTGTGTACTGCTTGTTCAGTATATTGACACTGTACCGTTCGTTCGGTTTAATTGTCAATAGGTCAGTTACAAATTCTTCTGGTTACAAATTCTTCTGGTTACAAATTCTTCCGTATGTCTAGGCAAACTCATGTTTCCACGTTGCTCAACCTATTTCGGCAGTTTGGTTATGAGGGGTTAACCCTCTCCAAAATTTCCCAAGAAACGGGTTTGGGAAAAGCCAGCCTCTACCATCACTTCCCAGGTGGCAAGGCGGAGATGGCTGAAGCTGCGCTGAATCAGGTGAATCAGTGGTTAGAAACGGTCATTTTGCCAATCCTCACTGAGGCTGCATCGTTGGACAAGCACCGCCAGATCAAACCCATTGATGCATTTCGGACCATGGGCGAGGAAGCCGATCGCTTTTTCAATGGCGGACAAAATGCTTGTCTGTGGGCCGTGCTGGTATTAGAGCAGTCCAGCAACGACCTATTCCATTCCCAAATTAGTTGGGCTTTTTCCCAATGGATAAGGGCGATCGCTCAGGTTCTGATCACTGCGGGATTAGATGAAACATTGGCACAGCAGCGCGGAGAAGATGCCATGATTGCGATTCAAGGCGCATTGATTTTGTCCCATGGTTTACATGATTTTGCCTCGTTTAAGCGCGTTATCAATCAACTACCGCAGCAACTGTGTGAGGGCATTTAAAGCGAACAGACTGATTTTCCGGGTGTCAGCTTCAGAAAAAATTAGCACATCAACAGATCTGATTTAGGTGACTTTTTCGGTTTGAAGTCTCCCTTATTTCTAGCGCAGCGGCACGTCAGAGCGGGGATTTAGGGGGATCGAGAGATTGACAGGAATCGAATTTCGTCGAACTGCGGTTAACCCAAGCGCGATCGCAGGGTTTCAATTCTTTCTAGCAATTCTGCCTGTGATAACTCACTTTGTTCCCCGGATGACAACCACTTTAATTGCACCGTTTCCTTTTCTACTTCACTATCACCCAAAATTAAACAAGCCGCAGCATTAGCGCGATCGGCCCGTTTAAATTGTTTGCCGAACGCACTGCCGCTTAAATCTAACTCCGCTTTAAAACCAGCCTGTCGTAATTGTTGTGCCAGTTTCAACGCCTGAGCTTCCGCCACTTCCCCACGGGACACCAGGTAGAAATCCGTTTTCAGACCCGGTGCAGGCTGCAACTTGTGCAACAGAATCACTAAGCGTTCCAGACCCATTGCCCAACCAACTGCTTCTGTCTGCGGGCCTCCTAATTCTGCCACCAAGCCATCGTAGCGTCCCCCTGCACAAACCGTTGCCTGCGCCCCCAAATCCTCTGACTGAATTTCAAACACCGTATGGGTGTAATAATCTAAACCCCGCACCAAGCGAGGATTAATCACACAGGGAATGCCTAAATCCGCTAACTGTTGCTGCACCTTGTCAAACCGCTGTTTAGAAGCGGCACTGAGATGATCTAAAAGACTGGGCGCACCGTTGAGGATCTCCTGGGTTTTACCATCTTTGGAATCTAAAATCCGGAGAGGATTCCGGGTCAACCGCATTTGGGAATCTGCATCCAGATCCGCTTGGTAGGGCGTGAGATAGGTGACCAACGCTTCGCGAAACGCCGATCGATCGCTGCTATCGCCAATGGAGTTCAGGTCAAACTTCAAATTCACCAACCCGATCGCCTTGAGAATATCCGTGGCGATCGCAATCACTTCCACATCTGCCCGCACATCTCCACTGCCCAACAACTCCACCCCAAGCTGATGAAATTGCCGCTGCCGCCCTGCCTGAGGTCGCTCATAGCGAAACATGCAACCCGTATACCACAGCCGTTGCACTCCCCCCTGCGCCTGCAAGCCATGCTCAATATAGGCTCGCACAGCCCCTGCAGTTCCCTCGGGTCGCAAGGTGAGCGGTCGATCGCCCTTATCCACAAAGCTATACATTTCCTTACTGACCACATCTGTCGTTTCCCCCATGCCCCGCGCAAACAAATCCGTCTGCTCAAACACCGGGGTCCGAATCTCCTGAAAAGCAGCGCGATCGAGAATATGCCGAGCAGTCGCTTCGATCGTTTGCCAATACCCAATTTCTTCCGGCAGGATATCTCTCGTACCGCGACTCGCTTTAATTAACCCCATGACGTTAAAACTCAACCCTCAAAATGTGCGCTAAGACCATGGCACCTCTAAGACCATGCACCATAGCGATCGCCATAATAGGACAAAATATGATCCACTTGGGTTATCACGGCTGGATCATTAGGAAACTGGATCCGCAAACCCTTAATTTGGCTGAGTAAATAGTCAAACATCTTGGTATCCTGCGCCAAGCACTCCACTTGAACCCCATCCACCTGTTCCAAATGGGTTGCCAGCTCCCGATAAATCGCTAAAGGCATCCGCGCATTCTGCACGACCCGTGCTACCCGTGCAGCAGTTGCCGAGGGGGAAGGTCGACCAAGCTGATCCCACGATGCGACCCCCAGATCATCACCCACTAGCGCATCACCCACTGAGGCAGGAGCCTGAACGGAACCGGACTGAGCATCGGCATTGGCTGGTTGAGCATTAGTCTGCAGATTAGCAGGATCACTCACAAAATTCTCCTAATCAAGTTATTTAAGATTTCAGCACCGGCATCAGGATGCAATAATATCCAATCTCGTAGGTTGGGGACCGCCAACTCAACCCAACCTGTTCGGGAAATCGTCAGCAAACCATTCTTCTCAAGTACCAGGCCCTAGGGAGCTGCCGAATCCTGAGCTGTAGGCGGATAGGGCGGCAAAGAACAGCAATTGACATCATCCAGACAAACTTTGCCCCACTGCAACGCCCAACGCACCAACGCCACCCGATTATCAGTCTCTGTTTTGGTCAGAATATTGCTAATGTGATTGTCAACGGTGCGTTTGCTAATGTCTAGCTGCTCAGCAATTTCCTGATTTGTCAGACCGGCCGCCACCAGTTCCAACACCTGGATCTCGCGATCGGAGAGGGGAACCTGTGGGGCAGTCTGAGAGCTGGTGACCGGCGATGGAGCATCGGTATCTGACATGGGATCCTCACAAGGATACGTAAATATACTCACTACTTCATTTTAGGCAAATCTGTAGGAAGCGGTACAATCTAATCCTCCGGATTGCCGCCATTCCATCCGGTAGTTAAGCACTGAGTTAGCCAGATCGATTGGCTTCCAGTTCACAATTGCCAGTGGCTCCACCCCCTTAATTCCTTGGTTAACTGTTCTGAGTTACATGCTCATTTAGTTTACATTTTATAACATAGTAATCGATTGTCTCTCCGCCTGAGCAATTCATCTTCCCAAGGGAGTATGAGAAATTTGGTTTAATCCACTCATCGGAGAAACCCACTGTAAAATTTTCTGAGTATGACTCTCTCAGTTAAACACCTTTCTCTCAGTTAAACACGTTAAGTCACCCAGCTCAGTCCATCCCCTAAGTTAGCCCCCTCTGCCTCTTACCTCTATTCCCAATTCTTCATTCTCACAAAGTCAATCAACCTTCTTAAGCAATGCTGAACGCGATCCCTATCCAGTGTCCCAATCCCTTCTGTAAAGCCGTGAACCCGGAAACTGCGATCGCCTGTCAGCGCTGCCATAGCTTTTTACCCAAATATTATCTGTGGGCTTTGAATTTAGATACCCAAAAATACCCACCGGGGAGTCTGTTGGGCGATCGCTACCAAGTGAAGCAAGGACAAATCGTTCTGGATACAGAACCGGGCTTAGCTCCTGCCTTTCCCGTCGAGATCACACTCTTGGCAGAAACTTATCTACGCCTTGTTACCCATCGACCTCAAGTGCCGGAACTCTATGGAATTACAGTGTTAGAAGATGACACAGAAATTCTACTGTTGGAAAATAGTGCTATTTTTCCGGCTGAGAGTCTAGATCTAATGACAGGGATGGATGAGACTGGATCACAAATGCCGATGCTGCTGGATCATTGGCAGAATGGATCATTGCACCAACAACTGACTTGGTTGAGGCAACTTGCAGTTCTCTGGCAGCCCCTGCATCATCATAAAGCCAGCCTTACGCTGACAAAATCCTCCCTAATCCGGGTAGAAGGAAGTCTCATCCGACTCTTGGAACTCGCTTACGATCGCTCAACTCCTGTTTCCCTTAAAGATCTGGGTCATTGCTGGAGACAATGGTTTATTGAAACTCGACTCGTACCGAGCCATTATGCTTTTACCAGTTTTTTGACAGAGCTTTGTGATGCCATGATCCATGGTCATATTAAAGAGAGTGATTCATTAATAGAGAGACTGGATCATCAACTGCTGGAACTAGAAATCTCTGGTATCCAGGTAGAGATAGCAACCGCAACGGATCAAGGACCTAGCCGTCAACGGAATGAAGATGCCTGTTTCCCTAAAAACAAAGTTGTCGCTACCCTACCAAGTCAGGCTACTGCATTCAGTCCTCAGCCCCCACTGCTAATTGTCTGCGATGGGATTGGTGGACATGAAGGGGGTGATGTGGCTTCAAGTTTGGCGATCGAGACCTTGACAACCCATTTGCAGTCCTTCACCCATTCTTCTCCACAGATTGCGATTCAGACTATTCGGGATGCCATTAACCAGGCAAATGATCGAATTTGCGATCGCAACGATAGTGAAGGAAGAAGCGAACGACAACGAATGGGAACGACCTTGGTCATGGCGCTAGTGAGTGGGTATCGTCTTTACCTCGCTCATGTGGGAGACAGTCGTGCCTATCGCATCACTCGGTCGGGTTTACATCAGCTAACCCTCGATGATGATCTAGCTTCTCGGGAAGTGCGGCTGGGTTATACCTTGTATCGAGAGGCCTTACACCATTCCTCGTCTGGCTCCCTCACCCAGGCGTTGGGCATGGTGCAGGCCAATATGCTCCATGCCACGATCCAGACAATGGAATTAGCGGAAGATGCTGTTTATCTGCTCTGTTCAGATGGGTTGAGTGATTTTGATCGTCTGCAGGAATGTTGGCGATCGGAAATTGTTCCCCTGTTGGATGAAGCTGTCAGTCTGGAAATCGTTGCCCAACGTTTGATTGAGGTGGCAAATACTCGCAATGGTCATGACAATGTCACGGTTGGATTACTTTCTGTCAAAGTACCACTCCAGGGCGATCAACGTACGTTAGCACAGTCCACTGTAAACAATCCGTTGGCTAATTCTTCCGGAAACTCAGCGTTATCCTATTATGCAGAACCTGCACCGATTGTTAATTCTGAACGAATCGCAACCCGTGTGGTTTCTAGCGATCGGGTTCGGCGCGGAATTCCACTGCCCTTACTCTTTCTGGGCGTTTCATTGCTAGGTTTGGTGTTAGGCTTTATGCTTTTGCCCTTCAGTAAGGAGTTACGCCGCTGGATACAACCGACTCCTCAACCCATTGCCACCCTTCCTTCCGGTTTTCAAGAAGGAGATTGGGTCGAGCTGCAAATGACTCTGGATCCCACGACTCCAGCGGGAACGATTTTGTTGCCCGAACCCAGATCAGCGGAAAAGGTCACTGAAGGGCAACCCCAAAAGTTGGATCTGCAAGTTGGGACAGTTCCACCGGGTACCATCTTGCAGGTTAAAAAGCGACAAGTGCTGCCGGATCAAAGCAGTTGGTTGCAGTTCCAAGTTTGTGCCTTGCCGGGGCAGGTGGAAAATGCCGTCCCCAAGGGAGCAGAAGGTTGGCACGCTGAATCAACGATCGCCCCCTTGCTCAAACCAGTGAAGCCTCCTACAGAGAATGCCACCTGTTCTTCTGAAGCTAAGCCTGAGCCAACTCCCAATCAGCCAACCCCTAAGCAGTCAACTCCTAACGTCAAATCTGATGTGAAATCTGTACCTGTGAAATCGACTCGGTAAATCTGGCAGGGGCGGATGGTATTTTAGGGATTAGTATTTTGAAAGGTCGTCTCAATCGGTTATGGTTCTTGTTGGTCTGTTTTGCTGCCCTAGTGTTTTTTTTGCATGATTGTTGATTCTTGCCTGAGCGTACTGCATGGTCAATGCTGATCTCCCTTGTCTTAATCTTGCGATCGATCGTCTCCGAGCGACGGGTGCTAACCATTTTGCAATTCATGTGATCCAAGCTCCTTATCGATCGGGCTATGTTCTGCATGATACGCTCTGGTTAGAATCGCTGTCCCAAGTCTGGCAATCCTGGCAAGAGATGTTTGCAGTACGAGCGGTGCCCACGGTTCCCTACATTTCAGCAGCCAATCATGTAGCAACTTCCAGTCCACCTGTGGTGGAACCCAACATGATACCCGTGGGACAAACAGTGCCCTACAGTGTCAGGATGATGCAAACCCTCGGGATTAATCTGTGGCAATGGTTTTTCAGTGGTCCCATTCAGAGTTGCCTCAGCCAAAGTCAGGGGATTGCCATGGGTCAGAATAAACCCCTGCGGCTGCGGCTAGATATCCGAGACCCGGATTTGATTGCCCTGCCCTGGGAAATTATGCAGAATCAAGCTGGGAAACCGGCCATCTCCCTGGGACAACAGGTTCTCTTCAGTCGCACCACCAGCGATGTGGAATCCTTACCGCTGTTACGCACGGATCAAAGTTTGAATATTCTGCTGGTGCTTGGGCAAGATGCGACTCCGATGTTGGATGTTGCGGTTGAAAGCACTGGGGTTGCCAATGAGGTTGAAGTTGAGGTTGGTCAAGATCGCGACACTCGCTTGAAATTGGAGCATGAGGCAGAGGCGCTCTCTCGGATTTTGAAAAACTCCAGTCGCTTCGGGAATACAGCTTCCTGTTCAGTTGATACGCTCGTACAACCCACCCCAGCAGAATTGATTGCTGCCCTAGAAACTCAGCGTTACAACGTTCTGTTTTATGCGGGTCATGGAATTCCTGCGCCAGATGGGGGCTTGCTGTTTCTGCGACCGGATATGGCGATGAATGGGACGGAGTTGGCCCAAGTCCTCACCCGTGGAAGAGTGAAGTTGGCCGTTTTTAATGCTTGTTGGGGGGGGCAGCCCGATCAACAGGATTACCAGACTATCCCCCGCAGCAGTTTGGCAGAGGTGCTGTTGCATCATGGGGTGCCTGCCGTGTTGGCAATGCGAGATTCGATTACCGATCAAGAAGCACTGGCCTTTATCCAATCCTTTGCCCAGGCCTTGGCGGAACGCTTGCCGATCGATCAGGCCGTGGCTGTGGCCCGGCAGAATTTACTCACCCTGTTTAAGTTCAATCAGCAGGCTTGGACCTTGCCGATTTTCTATATGCATCCAGAGTTTAATGGCGAACTGGTGAAACCGTTGGATGAAACCTTGACCCAGATTCCCAGCAATCCTAGCCAGTTTGGACGAAGACTGCCGATCGCCTCGTTGCGGTCTCAGGTGACGGCGCGCAGTTGGACGATTCGGGGTGGGTTGATGCGAGTGGGGATGAGCGAAGAGAATGATTTGGTGTTGCGTGGGGAGCCAGGGGTTTCCCGCAAACATGCTGAAATTTTCTACCGCACTTTGACTTCCACGGGGGAGGAACCGACCTATTTCCTGCGGGATTTTTCGCGCTATGGCACTTGGGTGCTGAGTTCCCAAGGCTGGCAGCGGATCAACCATCAAGAAGTGCAACTGGCTCCCGGTACCCAGCTCAAGTTTGGCGGATCTCAGAATTCTGTGCTGGAGTTTGTGCTGGTGGAGGCTGATCCTGGTGATTTTGGTTAAGGGGATTTTGGATCCATAAATTTTGAATAAATCCTGATGCTTACCGAATGCGTCTGAAATTTTTAGAAGTTAATCTGGTCATGGCAAGTTTTGAAGAGGTTCCTGGGTAGTTGGTTATGAAAACGTTAGCCGCGCTCTGTATTGTTGCTGCGATCGGGTTTCTAGTCTATTCCGTCTGGCGCGATCGCTCTCGTCAGGGTCGTGGGGGGATAGATCCCATCCTACTCAAAGCAACCAAGGGTGATGTGCAACTGGCGCAGCGTTTGCTAGAGGGCGTAAAATATAGATACCCTGGTAAGTCCGATCGCTGGTATACGGAAAAAGTTTTGTACGATCTACGCCGGGATGGGGCGGGCACGGGACGTTAGGACTAAGAAAGAGACCGATTGGGGCAATACAGATTGTAAAGATTGGTGTGGAAACGATCGTAATTGCAAACACCTTTCCCCTCATCTCCCTAGGCGATCGACAATAGAGAGTGATCTGAGAGATTGATATTTTCTGAGAGATTGATATTTCAGGTCTGTAGGTCGGGGTAGAGTCGGGTGAACTTGCAGACTACACAGGAGGTCATGCACCATGATGTACCGTTGTGATTTGGGATCAGGGCAAGTTCTCCAGGTAGAAAATTTGGGCGATCGCACCCGAGTGACCCTTGCTTGCCAACAGGCAGGGCAACAGCAACAAGCTACAAGTATGTTTTCGACGGGCCGTTGGGTGGATGTTCCCCAAGTGGTTGCTATGCCGCAGGGCTTTGAAGTTCATCTGTTCACGGCTCAGGGTGTCATGACTGTGCAAATCCAAGGCATGATGATGCAGGCTATGCCAACCCAGGTCGCTGTAGGCAATCCGTCTGTGGCAGGCAATCCGTTACCCTTGCAGACCGTTGCGTCTCAAGAGAAGTCTGCTCCAGAAAGTCCAGCTCCAGAAAGCAAAATTCCCCCAATGGCTCCCATGGCTCCCATGACCCCGATGGCTCCCATGCCTCCCATGACCATGGGACAAATGAAGATGGGCAATCTGCAAATGGGTGATATGCAGATGAGCCTGAACCCCATGGAAATGAGGATGGGCAATCTGCAAATGAGTCTGAATACGCCGAACACTCAGGTTCCTACGGGATCTCCTCCACCCACTGCTCCACCTGCGGTTCCCGCCACCAATCGACGCTTTTGTCCGCAGTGTGGCAGTGCTGTGCAACCGAGCGATCGCTTTTGTGCTAGCTGTGGCAATGCTTTGGCCTCGGTGACAAACTAAGGTGGCAAGCTAAGAGCTAATCCGGCAGCTTGTACTGTGCCACGATCTTTTTGGCATAATCTGGCACATGGGTTTCCAGCTTTTCCGGGTAATTTCGCTTCACGTAGAGATAGTTGCGGGTGAAGTGGGAATCAATGGAAAACCGGGCATATTCCAAGCCCTTGGGACCAATTTTATCAATCACGACTCCCATCACTTTGGCCAGCCACATCGGTAGGGTGACGGCTTGGTCATAGGCGGGAATGCTCTGTTGTACGGCAGCTTTGCGATCGCCCTTGGACATGACAGCTTGAGTGTCAATTTGATCGCGCACCATCTCCAGCATTTCCTTCCCGGTTTGATTGCGCACCACAATCCATTGCCAACCGAAGGGCGCACCCATATAGCCAACGACGAGATCGGCTAAGGAATTGACGTAATCAAAACAGGTCATGCAGGAAGGGGCGAAAACATCTTTCAGTTCTTTCGTGTTCAAGCCAAAAAAGGGCACCAATTCGACGGAGCCATCTTCATGCTTGAAATGGACATTGAAATCCTGCATGAATTCGTAATAGACGACTGTTTCCGGAGAACGACTGGTGGTGTCTAGAAATTTCTGTAGACCCGCTCGGCTCACATTATCCACACAGGGAGTGCCTAGCACATAGAGCTTTTCCAGTCCCAATTTATCCTGAACTGCTCTTAGGGCTTGAATTTGACAGCCTACCCCGATCGCCAGTAAGCGTTTTATTCCAGATTGTTCGATCTGTTCTAGAATGTTCAAATTAGGTGATAACGTTGGCTTATTAACTTTTGCTGCCAGTATTTCCTCTGGTGTTGTTGCAATGATTGGAACTGGTTGAAAGCGATCGTCTTTTGAGTTTTGAACACAAACGACACCATCTACTTTTCCCTGTGTCAACATTTCAATTGCGATTGTGCTCACAATTCCAGTCCACTGTGCGCCAGGAATGGGTTCCTTCTTACGAGCCGCCATCATTTCTTGATGCACTCCAAAATAGAGATCCATCTCTGCATCTAAGTTGCGGCTGCGACCGTGGGCTTCTGCTTCTAAATCGGCAATTTGTTGGTTGAGAAACGCACAGGCTTCTTTCACATAGTGAATATAATAGGTATCACATAGCCCACACTCACTGCATAAATCTTTGGCAGGACGACGGCTTGTGGTCTTCAGTGCTTTTGCTTTTTTATGCGGTTGTGCCAGAGTCATGCGATCGTGATTTATTAAAACACTACGATCCACCATACCGCAAATTGGCAATTAAATGGAGCAATTCCCCACTCCCAATTTCTACCCTTCAAGTCTAGCTCGGAGCCTCGACTCCGGTCACACTCTCATTACCAATCTATGGCAAATTGTCGTTCTAAGGTGCCGATATTTAAATCTTGAGCCGAAATCGATCGCACCTCAAACAGCGCCATAATATCGGTTAATTTGGGTTGTCCTCGGCTGGCCCCCGTAATGCCCTTTGCCACGACTAGACCGCAGTAACCTTTGGTGCTCTTGCAGCGTTTGTCCCACTTTTGGCGCGCTTGGATGTGGATGGGATCAGCCTCATCAAACTCCCCAAAGATAAATAGACTGTCATCCTCGGCCTGCAATAGCCCTAGATCATAGTGTTCCTGACTCATTGCATCGGATCCCGGATTGAAACAGATGCCGCGTAATCCTCCCAAGGATTTTAGCCGATCAATGACAACTTTGCCCTTCTGCTGGGAGGTTTGAACCAGAATCATGGGGAGACCTTCCCCTTTTTCAGTCGGTTGAGCGGCTTGGTGATGTTTGACCTGTGATCGCACCTGTTGCACCATTTCCCAAGGCATGACCCCTAAACTGAGAAAAGCATTATCTGGAATCAGATCTTCACGGATGGTTGGCAGACCCTCAACCTCAACCTCAACCTCATCCTCTTCGTCTACGAGAGCATAGAGTTCTGCTGCCAAATCTGGTAGGGTGCTGATCTTGACGGAGACAATTTCTTCTTGCCCCGTTTC
>JAYKGX010000019.1:0-4405 GCA_035285565.1 Synechococcales cyanobacterium | reverse complement strand
GGATGGTTTTGGTCTTGATGACTTGTGGGATGCAGCGGGCGGCTTAGGGGCTGTGGGACTTGGTGCAGCAGGGTTAGGTGCAGCAGGGTTGATGGTCCATAGGACTCCTCCAGGCTCCACAGAACTCACCGAGACAGAATTAGATGATTTAGATCAACTGTTGGCAGAAGAAGGACCAACCGGAACGCAGGCCTTGCAGAATCTTGTGTCATCTGCGCCTCAGGATGAATTTGGAGATTTATCTGCCCTACTAGATGCCCCAGAACCTGCTCCAGACGGTGACTTCGCAGATTTAGAAGCATTATTGTCTGATTCTCCGATTGGAGTGACTCCTACAGTTGATTCCTCAATCACCAGTGCGATCGCCGAGGATTCCGACTTTGATGATCTAGAGAAGTTGCTGGAAGATACGGATAAATCGGCGGGGGGAATGCCTGCTAATAAAGGCGCTGCGCCAGCTCGTCGTCCGGTAGCCCGCCCCAGCAAGGTGTTTAGTGAACAGACGATGCGGGTTCCCGTCAAGCACCTGGATAACTTGAGTAACCTGGTTGGGGAACTCGTGGTCAACCGCAATAGCCTAGAGCAAGATCAGGAACGGTTACGGCAATCCCTTGATAACTTGCTGTATCAAGTGCAGCAGCTCAGTGATGTCGGTCAGCGAATGCAGGATCTCTACGAACGATCGCTGTTGGAAAGTTCGCTACTCGCCAGTCGGCAAAATTCTCGCCTGTCCACCAGTGTTTCGCTCCAGCAAGTATCCGGACAGGTGGTGGAAACCGACGATCGCTCCCATTCAGTAGAATATGACCCCTTGGAGATGGATCGCTTCACCGGCTTCCACTCGTTGTCTCAGGAAATGATTGAATTAATTGTCCGAGTACGGGAATCAGCCTCTGACATTGAATTTATCGTGGATGAAACGGAGCAAGTGACTCGCATGTTCCGTCAGGTGACGACCCAACTTCAGGAAGGTCTGACCCGATCGCGCATGGTGCCCTTTGCCCAGACTGCCGATCGTTTACCTCGGGCGGTGCGGGATATTGCCGTGAAATGTGGTAAGCAGGCGGAATTGGCGATCGAAGGTCGTGAAACCTTGATCGATAAGATGATTCTGGAACATCTCTACGATCCGATGACACACTTGGTCAACAATGCGATTACCCATGGCATTGAAACTCCAGAAGAACGGCGACGCTCAGGCAAAGCAGACACGGGACGGATTACCATTCGAGCCTTCCACCAAGGGAACCAAACCGTGATTTCGGTCTCAGATGATGGGGCTGGTATTGATATTGATCGGGTGAAGCTAAAAGCGATCGAAAAAGGATTGATCACCGCTGCTGAATCGCAAACCATGACAAGGTTGGATATCTACGATTTGCTGTTCCACCCAGGTTTCAGTACCCGTGATAAGGCTGATGACTTTGCTGGACGGGGCGTGGGCATGGATGTGGTGCGCACCAGCTTGAGTGAAATTCGAGGTGCTATCAATACCGATTCCAGCATTGGCAAAGGGACAACCTTTACGATTCGCTTACCATTAACGCTGAGTATCTCTAAAGCCTTGTGTTGCATTAGCGATCGTGCCCGTTTAGCATTCCCAATGGATGGGGTAGAAGATATGCTAGACCTGCCAAAGGATCGTATTCAAACTAATGCAGAGGGAAGACCTTGTATTGCTTGGCGGGATTCCACCTTACCATTACATCCATTGGCGGAACTGTTGGCTTACAATCGCCATCTCAGTCGTGGTAACGTATACGGCGGTAATCAAGAAGAGGATATCGTTTCTGTTGTCGTGTTGCGTAGTGCGGGCAACTATTTAGCATTGCAAGTTGATCAGGTATTGGGTGAACAGGAAATTGTAATCAAACAATTAGAAGGTCCTGTGCCAAAACCTGTGGGCATTGCTGGGGCAACGGTGTTGGGGGATGGGCGCATTATGCCGATCGCCGACGTGTTGGAATTAATTGATCTCTCCATGGGTCGGATTCGTCGGGATGCAGGCAGTATGTGGGATCAAGGGTCAGCTCAGGTTGCAACTCCGCCTGAGTCTGTGAAGACTGAACCGATGGTCTTGATTGTGGATGATTCGATTACGGTGCGTGAACTGTTATCCATGACCTTCAACAAGGTAGGCTACCGGGTGGAACAGGCCCGCGATGGTCAGGAAGCTTGGGAAAAACTCCGATCGGGTCTGCCCTGCGATATTGTCTTCTGTGATATTGAAATGCCCCGGATGGATGGACTGGAACTACTCTCGCGGATTCAGAAAGATGCCAACCTCAAGCAGTTGCCGATCGCGATGTTGACCTCTCGTGGGGCTGATCGTCACCGTCAGATGGCCTCATCCTTGGGGGCAAGGGGATACTTTACCAAACCCTATTTGGAAGAAGCGCTGTTGGATGCGGCACAGCGGATGCTCAAGGGTGAGGTGTTGATGTAGCCTTTTACCGAAATCGTGGTTCAATCTGCTGTAAGTAGTTTTATCTAGAAAAAAGGAATTAAGGAATTATAGAAGTTATGCAAGTAAAAGTCATGACATCTTTAGTATGTTTGGCGGCTAGTTTGGGTGTGGCTAAGATTGCTCTAGCAGAATCCGCAAGTCTGAGCAGCTTGAAATCCGGCACTTATTTTGCCCAGGGTACTATGTATGCCCGTTCCTATCGAGTAGTTGCGCGATCGGGCAATCGGCTGTGCATCAAAATTGCCAGTGGACCGCCCAACCCCTACGAAGGTTCACAGTCTATTACGATTAGCACGATCGGGCAACGGCAAGGACAAACGGTCGTGACGGCAACGCAAGAGCCATTGATGGTGCAGGGGCCAGAGCAATTTTTCATCGGCAATCGGGCGGCAGGTGAATGGCAATTGGCGAAGAATTTTTCGGGCAATTTGTCTGCAGGCTTGCAGGACTGTTTAGCCGCATCGGGAAATTATGCCAAGCGATTGCAGGGACCCTTTGTGACGGGAATGATTAGCCCCAATGCACCGGGGCAGCTCACGGCCAAGGAGGTCAAAGCGCGCATTAATGTACGGCAAGAGCCAGGAGAAACCGCCAAGATCTTGCACTATGGGCTAGCGGGCGATCGGGTTAAGCTGTTGTATTCCAGATATGATCAGGCAGGGCGCATTTGGTACCAAGTAAAATTTGATACATCCGGCGCAGAAGGTTGGGTTCGCAGCGATTTTGTACGAAGAATGAAAACCCCATAACCGAACAACCCCGTCGGTTTGCCACCTTATCGCGTCAGGAGGTCAATGCGATGTTAGGAATCAGCCTAGAGAAAACTCGGGTCTATCAGGAAGCACGGGAAGAAGGACTTGAAGAAGGCTTAGAGCGAGGACGACAAGAAGGACGGCAAGAAGGACGGCAAGAAGGACGACAAGAAGGACGGCAAGAAGGACGGCAAGAAGGACGACAAGAAGGACGACAAGAAGGACGACAAGAAGGACGACAAGAAGGACGGCAAGAAGGCACTGTGGATACGATGCGATCGATCGCTCTCAACCTCTTGCGACGAAATTTTGCGGGGGCAGAGATTGCGGACATTACAGGACTATCGATCGCTGAAATCGAGAAACTGCAAGCTCAAATGACTGAAGAGAATGGCTGACCCGACGATCGCCCTTTTTCTCCAAAATCCAAAATCGCCAATCCAAAATTGCCAATCCAAAATCCAACAATGAGGTGACCTAATGACCTTTCAAGACCTAATTGAGGGTATTCAAAGTCTATCAATGGATGAAAAATGGGAAATTCACCTGCTATTACAACAATATCTGCGGGAAGAGCGACGAGAGGAAATGTACGTCAATGCACTGTCAGCCCAAGTGGAGCAGCAGCGCGGAGAACTCCAGTTTTCTAGCAATATCCAAGAGCTAAAGCAGTTGATTGAAGACTGATGGTGGAAATTAGTTTCAGTTCCTCATTCAAGCGATCGTTCAAGAAACGAATCAGAGGTGACGCGGAGTTAGAAGCCAGATTTTGGCAAAAGTTAGGACAGTTTACACTCGATCCATTTGAACCGAGCTTGAGAACCCACAAGCTATCCGGCAAGCTCAAGGACTTGTGGAGTTTCAGTGTTGATTACGACCAGAGGGTTGTGTTCTACTTTACGGAGGATGAGAAGGCTGTGTTGACTGATATTGGTAGCCATGATGAAGTGTATTAACTGCAAAATGCAAAATTGCCCATCCAAACTCGATCGTAGTGGCTTCCGATAAAATAGGACAATTGTTCTGAGTGAGATCGAACCGATGCGCCGCGACTCCATCTTCTATGCCCTGTTCCAGCAATCACCAGCCCTGCTGTTTGAATTGTTAGCCGAAGTTCCGGAATCGGCGGCTCAGTATCGCTTTGAGTCAGTTGCGGTGAAGGAACCGAAGTTTGAAATCGATGGGG
>JAYKGX010000018.1:0-34443 GCA_035285565.1 Synechococcales cyanobacterium | reverse complement strand
GGCGTAATCGTTTGCGTCTGCTCGATCGCCGCCTTCACTTCCTCCACACGCGGCCTGCCCCGCAGCTTCGTCCAGATCCGCTTCAGCAGACTTTCCATTTTGGCGATCGCATCCAACGTATATTTCTCGCCCAACTTGCCCGCCCCCGACTCTAGGAACTTTTGAAAAGCAAGAGAGGCGATCGCGCCAGCGGTCAAAGACACAGGATCAGACATCAGCAGAACTCCAGCTTCACGTCACCTCTGTTATACCAAAGGAATTCCTCCCTTTCCGAAAAACTCCATACTTTAATTTGCGACCAAACCGTATCAGTTCTCACTCTCTTAGGGATTAGATGACCCCTAAATTTGCTAAGGTAGAGTGCATGAATCCTCTCTTTCACCCTCTCATCGGACAGCCTGCCGCGATCGCCCTCCTCAGTCAAGCGATCGCCCTGGATCGGATTGCGCCTGCCTATTTATTTGCGGGTCCCCAGGGAGTGGGCAAACGGCTAGCCACCACCTGCTTGATTCAGCGCTTGCTCCAATCTCGCCGAGAGACTAATCCAGCCCTGCTCGCCCAGCGGATTGAACAACGCAACCATCCCGATCTGCTCTGGGTGGAACCCACCTATCTGCACCAAGGCAAACGCCTCACCGTTGCAGAAGCCGAAGAAGCAGGGGTGAAACGCAAATCTGCCCCGATCGTTCGTTTAGAGCAAATTCGGGAAATTAGTCACTTCCTCAGTCGTCCGCCCCTAGAAGCCAGCCGATCGATCGTGGTGATTGAACAAACGGAAACCCTGGCAGAAGCCGCCGCCAATGCTCTGCTCAAGACCTTGGAAGAACCCGGACAGGCAACCCTCATCCTGCTAGCCCCCAGTGTGGAATCCTTGCTCCCTACGATCGTTTCGCGCTGTCAACGCATTCCCTTTTACCGCCTCTCGGATCAGGATTTGCAGACTGTTTTGCAGCGATCGCCCCAACCGGAATTGCTGCACCATGCAGAAGTACTTGCCCTAGCGCAAGGGAGTCCTGGAGCAGCGATCGCCCAGTGTGAGAAGCTACAAGCCTTGCCAGAAGGACTGTTAGAACAATTAACGCAACTTCCCAACACACTGCGAGAATCCCTAAATTTAGCCAAGAAAATTGCTAAAGCCTTAGACACAGAAACACAAATCTGGTTACTAGACTATTTACAACAATCCTATTGGCGATCGGGGCAGGCATCGCTTGAGCAATTACAAAAACTAGAGAAAGCCAAAGCCTATCTCAATGCCTATGTCCAACCTCAGCTTGTGTGGGAAGTGACGTTGATGCAGTGAAATTAATGCAGTGACGTTGATGCAGTGACGTTGATGTTCTCACGTTCCTACAGTCATGTTGGCGCAGTCACGTTGGCGCAGTGACCTTGATGTCAAAAATTTGAGCATCTTGTGGATTGACTCGCAGAAAGTGATGCACTAGTAGAAAGCCGACGATCGTCCAGGTTTGATTAATCCGGGCTTGCTGACCCATCCAGGTTCCCATCGGACCATCAAAATATTCTGCCCAATCCTGCGGTGGAAGCTGAGCCACCATCAAACGATAGCAGTACTCCATCAGGGCATTCATGTCTGCCACCAGCCTTGGATCATCGTAGTGCTTATGGGGTTGTTGTTTCAGCATTGCCATCACCATAAACCAAGTCAGACAAGGCCAATGACCTCCATTGTGATAACACCAAGGCAGATTTTTGCGATCGTAGCCTGTTTTTTTGCGCCAGTCGCTATCTTCCAAGGGAGGATGGCAGATTCGGAGCGGCATTTGTGCCACTAAATGCTGCTGGTTCTGAATCATTAAGCGAAATAAAGACTGCTGTTGCTTGGTACTGAGAATATCAAAAGCGGCTCCCAAACAATTGCCGAGACTGAAGAATCGAAAGTCTGGTCGTCCAGTTCTCAAATTGCCAATTAAATAACCGCCTCGATCGCCCAGCCAATCCTGTAGCCAATGGGGAATAGTTTCCGTTTGAATGTTATATTCGTTTTCGATCGCATCACCATACTGTTCGGTGGGACGGCGACGTAAGACTTGCACCGTTTTACTCGTCACCCAATAATGCTTTAGCAAATAGCGTCGCAACCGACGGGCATAGTTCAAACAATCATGGACAGAATGGGGAATGGAATACTGTAATGTACTTTGGGGATAATTCTGGGGAGGTTGCTTTTTAGCTGCATGAAAGCTGGCTTGCATGGCGGTTTGCATCAGTCCTGCCGCACTTTGCAATGCCCCATACAGCAAGACTTGAATCTCCAAGGGTGCGCCCCACACATCCAAGGGACGATCGATCATAAAGGCCCCATCCGGCACATACAAGGTCGGTGCATCTCTAAAGCGCGGACAGAGGATTAAATCCAAAAATTTCTGCAGACCACTCTGAACCTCCGCTTGACAGGCAAAGGTCTTATCCCCGGTCCATTTCACATAAATTTGCGCCAGAATCACCCACCATAGCGTCGCATCCACGGAAATCACTCGTCCGATCGCCCGTTGCCCATAATCTGCCACCACCTTGCCATCCACTTCCACAAAGCTGGTTGGGAAAATACCTCTTGTAGCTGCTTGCTGACTTTGTAGCTTCAGGCAGGTTTGCAAGAAATGCCGCACACAATCCTGTTTACCCACCAACAGCAAATAGATCATCACTGGAACATTATCACGAATGAAGATCTCACAATAATTCAAATCACCTGCAATGGCGTCAGCTAGATGAGAATGTCGTTTAGGAATCGCAGCGATCGTTCCTACCCATGCCCCATCCAGGCTCACCATCGCCCGCTGATAGAGGAGATTTTGCGCCATTTGAATCGTTGCTTCTTCTGAGTCAGGAATACCCATATCGATTATCCTAGGTATCAATTCGCAGGACAAATATTAAACTTCTAACGACCAAATTCGAATGGTGCTATCCGAGCCAGCACTGGCAAACCATCGTTGATTGGGGCTGATGACCACGGCATTCACAGCATTACTATGACCCGTCATGGTCAAAATAGGATCCCCCGTGGACAGCCGCCATAACCGCACCGTTTTATCACTACTGCCGCTAATCAGGAGTCTGCCATCTCCGCTCAGCGCAATCGCATTGACCGCTTCTAAATGCCCCACCAGCGATCGCACCTGCTCCCCGGTCTGAGTATTCCAAATCCGAATGCTACGATCCTTGCCACCACTGGCGAGAAATTTTCCATTGGTACTCATGCCAATCGACAGCACCGAATTGGTATGTCCCAGCAAGGTATTCACCAAGCTGCCGCTGTTCAAATTCCAGACTTTGATTTGATTATCCAGACCGCCACTCGCCAAAAACTGACCATTATCACTAATACATACCGATCGCACCATCCCTGAAACCCCCGGATAGCTGCGCAGTAATTCTCCCGTTGTCACCCGCCAGACACAGACTGTGCGATCCTCTCCCCCACTGGCAATAAATTGACCATCGGGACTAATCGTGACACTATTGACATCACGGGTATGCCCCTTCAACACTTGAATACAGCGCCCATTTGATACATTCCACAGGCGAATCGTTGTGTCATCACTGCAACTGGCGATCGTCTTCCCATCCGGACTAAAGGCAAGCCCATTGATCGGCTTTGTATGCCCTTCCAGAACTTGTTGCCGATCGCCACTCAGTAAGTCCCAGACCACAATGCGATCGTCTAATCCTGCACTAGCCAACAATTGCCCATTCGGACTTGCCGCTAAGGCTAAAATCCAGGAAGAATGCCCCCGCAGCAGGTGTAGGCAGTTACTCTCTTCCCCAGGCTGACCCGTGACGGTTTGACCTGAGATGGAACCTGATCGGTTGACAGACCCTGGAGCAGAAATCCGACCCAAATCAGCAGGGGGGGAACTGGGTCGGGGCTGGCTACTGACAGGGCTGCGATTGTCTCTACCACTGTTCGCTGGTTGACTGCTCGCTGGTTGACTGCTCGCTGGTTGACTGCTCGGTAATGGACTACTCGGGGTTGAAGGCGTTAGCTCCGAACCCGACGGGTCCACAGACGGTAATGGGCTAGGTGGGTTACTGGGGGGAATGTTAGAACTCGGGGGGGCAGACCTCAGGGCACTATCCCAGTCCTGACTTCCCGTAGCCGGTCGAGACAGTGGCGGTTGAGTAATGTTGAAATTGGGTGGGCTGGAGGTTTGCATCATCGCACTCTCTGGCAAGGGTTGGGACAGCGCCAGCCGCAGTTCCTGCATCACGTCCGCTGCCGATTGATACCGTTCCCCCACCAAGTCACGCAATAGCCGATCTAAAATCCGACTAATCCCTTCACTAAACGTAATGCCACGCTCTGCTAAGGTTTCTCGCCATTGCCAAGTGCCCCGCAATGGATCATAGAGTTCCTCGGGTTTCGTTTGGGTCATCAAATACAAACAAGTGGCACCCAAGCTATAGAGATCACTGGCAGGATAAGCTTTTCCACTCCGCAATTGCTCGATCGGGGCATAGCCTTCGGTGCCAATCTTCGTACCGGGCTGTATCGAGGTTCCCCCCTCCTGCAGCAACTTCGCGACCCCAAAGTCGATCAAAACCAGGCGATTATCCAAT
The DNA here is from genome assembly GCA_035285565.1 of Synechococcales cyanobacterium. Lineage (GTDB taxonomy): Bacteria > Cyanobacteriota > Cyanobacteriia > Leptolyngbyales > Leptolyngbyaceae > JAYKGX01. The sequence goes on along the minus strand of JAYKGX010000018.1, from coordinate 29,859 downwards.
TTGCGCCGAATAATGTTAGCAGGGGTAATGTCCCGATGGATGACGTTGCGATCGTGGACAAATTTTAAAATGGGTAAGAGACCCGCCAGGAGTTCCCGGATTTTTTGCTCCCCAAAGGGACCCGATCGCGCCAATTCCTGCACCAGGGTGGGACCTTCAATAAATTGCTGCACCAGGTAGAGCCGGTTCTCCTGCTCAAAATAAGCCAGCAAGTCTGGAATATAAGGATGTTCTCCTAACTCATACAGCCGCACCGCTTCTTGCTCAAACAATTTAATTGCTTTTTCTAGTGCCTTTGTGCCCTTCAACTGCGGTGAAAATTGCTTAATCACACAGCGCGCCCCCAACCGATCCTCATCGATTGCTAGGAAGGTTTTCCCAAATCCCCCCTGCCCAATCGTTCGTGAAATGCGATAGCGCCCCCGCAACAAGGGGATCAACTTCGCCCCACAACTTGCACAGGTCTCTGCTCCATCGCCGTTGAGTGGCTGCTTACAGTCGGGGTTGAGGCAATAAATCATAGGAGCAATCGGTAAACAGCAAAATAGCCTGACGAGAACTTTAAACTTTAATTTTAATGCCCATATCACAGATGTTTCGGATCATCAATTGTACTGTTCAAAAAGAAAAATGACTGTCATTTGATTCTCACATAATCTGCAAAACATCCAACCCAGCTACTTTGTTTTCTTACCGATCGGACCTCCCAACTATGACTGAGCTTCAGACTAAGAACCAACCCTTTGCCATCACCCTTAAGCTATTTGCCGCCTATCAAGAAGCCTATGGCACCCCCGAATTACAACTGCTGATTGCCCCCGAAACCACCGTGCAACAAGTCTTCGATCGCTTACTGTCAGAGCATCCAGAACTGGAACCTTGGCGATCGCTCACCCGCTTTGGTGTCAACCTTGCCTTTGTAGAACCGCAAACTCGCTTACAACCTGGCGATGAACTGGTCTTAATCCCCCCCGTGAGTGGAGGCTAGACAGATGATCTAAGGGTCGAAATCCTAATCCCGACTAAATTAATCGGGTATGTTTGACTTCCGTAAAAACCCCGTGATAGGATTTCGTCAACTCAGTGAGAAAACCTTTCAGTGAAAACCAACCTAACCCTTGTAAGTGGGGAGTTTTAAGTCATGACTGCAACTGTTGCCCTAAACGACACCACGCTCAACAGCACCCAATCTTTCACCGCTGCCTTTGAGAAACTCAAGTGCAAAGAGTGCGGTGCAGAGTACGAGCCAAAAGCAATGCATGTCTGCGAACTCTGCTTTGGTCCCTTGGAAGTTAAATATGACTACGACAAGTTGCGTCAGACGGTCACTCGGGAAACCATCGAAGCGGGTCCAAACTCGATTTGGCGCTATCGTGCGTTCCTGCCAGTCGCAACCGACAATTACATTGATGTTGGCACGGGGATGACCCCCCTGATTGAAGCAAAGCGGCTTGCCCGTCGCTTGGGTTTGAAAAAGCTCTACATCAAGAACGACGCTGTGAACATGCCGACCCTCAGCTTCAAGGATCGGGTAGTCTCGGTGGCGCTCTCCCGTGCTCGGGAATTAGGCTTCACGACCGTTTCCTGCGCGAGTACCGGAAATTTGGCCAACTCGACTGCGGCGATCGCAGCCCATGCTGGGTTAGATTGCTGTGTCTTCATTCCTTCTGATCTGGAAGCTGGCAAAGTCATGGGCACCCTGATCTATGCACCCACTGTGATGGCTGTGCATGGCAATTACGATCAGGTCAACCGCCTCTGCTCAGAAGTGGCAAATACCCATGGTTGGGGCTTCGTCAATATTAATTTGCGTCCCTACTACTCCGAAGGTTCCAAAACCCTGGGCTATGAAGTCATTGAGCAACTAGGCTGGCAACTGCCCGATCACATCGTCGCTCCCCTTGCCTCTGGGTCTCTTTACACCAAGATTTACAAAGGTTTCCGGGAATTTGTGGAAGTTGGCTTAGTCGCGGATAAGCCGGTTCGCTTCAGTGGTGCCCAGGCGGAAGGCTGCTCGCCGATTGCCCAAGCCTACCGCGAAGCTCGGGACTTCATTTCCCCCGTCAAACCCAATACGATCGCCAAGTCCATTGCGATCGGCAACCCAGCGGATGGAGTCTACGCCCTGGATATCGCCCGCAAGACCAACGGGAACATCGAATCTGTCAATGATGCGGAAATCATCGAAGGGATCAAGCTCCTGGCAGAAACGGAAGGCATTTTCACCGAAACAGCAGGTGGCACCACGATCGCCACGCTGAAGAAGTTGGTGGAAGCCGGAAAGATTGATTCTGAGGAAGTCACCGTTGTTTACATCACAGGCAATGGGCTAAAAACCCAGGAAGCCGTCCAAGGCTATATCGGCGAGCCACTCACGATCGAACCCAAGTTGGATGCTTTCGAGCGAGCGTTAGAGCGTTCCCGTACCCTCGATCGTCTGGAATGGCAGCAGGTTTTGGTATAGGGAATGAATTGTGGCGCAATACCATCCTGTAGAGATGCGATTCATCGCGTCTCTACAAGATTCATGGATGAATCGTGGGATTAATTGCGCAGGTTCAATTCTGCCCAATATCAATTAATCGCGATCAATTAATCGCGTTTGTACATCTCAATGCGATCGCTTCTTTAGAATATTGAATTTGTGTGATTATTCTGTGTGATGTTTGGATTCTGAAAATATGGCAATCAAGGTTCTAATTCCCACCCCCCTGCAAAAATTTGTTGGTGATCAAGCCACAGTTGAATGCGAATCTGGCACGATCGCACAGCTTGTGGATGAGCTAGAAAGCAAGCATCCGGGGATCAAAGCCCGCCTTTGTGATGACAATGGCAAGCTGCGTCGCTTCGTGAACTTCTACCTCAACAGTGAAGATATTCGCTTCATGGAAAATGAGGCGACGGAGCTGAAGGACGGAGATGAAGTCAGCATCGTTCCAGCGATCGCTGGGGGTTAAATCAAAATATTTGGATTAGTGAGTTTTTGCTCTCTCATCCTTCATAACAATCAGTGCGCCCAGGTTGGTCATTCATGGTAGATGATGACTCAGCCATCCCCTGACTCGTGAGAAAGGCATACCTAGGCTCAAGTCCTAGGCTCAAGTCCTAGGCTCAAAGTAGCCCTCGTTTCAGGCAATCATGCGCACTAACAAGTGGTTTTCACTGTGTTGGCCGGAAGGGAACTCCTTACGGTCTTTTTCTTTTGCAGATTTTTTGCAGCGGCAGGTTGTCTCATAGGATCCTGACGCTCAGCGATCCCCACCCTACCCAAGATCTTCGCAGTGCTCCGCCCCGCCCATACCCGAACGGTTGGAGGGAGAGCGTCAATGGCTCAACCAGGCGATCGCTTGACGAATCCAGTCTTCTGCATCCCCTGATTTGGAGAGAGTACTACTCTGCCCAACCGTATTCAAGGCTTTGGTAATCTCACTATCGGTATAGCCTAAAGCCAGGAGCGTCATTTCCACATCTTCCCGAATGCTAGGAGTTGGTCCCGCTGTAGGTTGAGCTGGCAATCCAGTCTGCTGCCGCCATTCGACCAACTTACTTTTCAACTCCAGGGCAATCCGCTCTGCTGTTTTCGTACCAACCCCAGGAGTCTTAGCTAGCAGCCGAGTATTACTATTGACGATTGCCTGCACCAGTTCCTGCAAACTCAGCGTATCCAGCAACGCCATCGCCAGTTGGGGCCCAATTCCACTTACACTAATCAGTTGCCGAAACAAATCCCGCTCCGCTGCCGTCATAAACCCAAAAAAGGTGATCTGATCCTCCCGTACCGACAAATGGGTAAACACTTGGGCTAATTCCCCGATTGCAGGTAAGTGTTGCCAATGACGACTCGTGATCTGTACATCATAGCCAATCGCATTGACTTCCAAGACAAGCTGCACCCGGTTCTGGTTAGTTTTCTGGGTTTGAACTACATGACCTTTGAGATAACTGAGCATTCTGCGATCGCCCGAGAAGTGACTACATTCAACGCGATTCAATATAGCTCAAAGGTAGGCATTGATTCTCACCCGTCAACCTCAGCCGCCGAAGGATAGGGAGTTGATCTAGATTTGAAGCAGTCTCAAAGCGTGTAAGTAAAATCTTCTACCAACATTCCGGGAGTCCAGAACCCACCCAGCGATCGGTTCCCATAGGTTCCTACCTCCGGCACCCATTCTTGCTTATCCGTCAGACCAATCAATTGATCCCCCCAGAAACGGTAAAAGCTGTCGTCAAATCGCAAATTTTCGATCGGCGCGACAATTTCACCATCCTCCACCCAGAAGCAGGCATAACGCGTCATCCCCGTCATTCGACCTTTAGGACGATCGCTCCAGTTCAGATAGTGCAGGTTCGAGAGGTACAACCCCCGATCCAGGGTTTGCAGGATGGCATGATGAGATAAATTGCCCGGTGCAATATCTGGCGATCGGAGATTTTCCCCTGCTTCTGCCCCATTAGCCACCAAACCATATTCCTTCGCCGTTTTAGAAGAAATTAGGGAATTCACCAGTTCACCCGATTGAATGATTGGCAGCAATAGGGGTGCCATTTCTCCAAACTCATTAAACCGAGGCACTAACCCATGCTGAAAATTCTCCCGTAAGTTAAATTTGGGTGATAAGTGCTTATCACCTTGCCGCAGCATTGCCAAACAGCTATTGCCCTGTTGCAGATCTGCCTCACTCACCCCTCCCCAAGACAGCATATAGAGCATTTCTGCGATCGCCGTTGGAGCCAGATAGGTCCGATATTGTCCCCGTTCAATCCGTTTAGCAGGTTGAGCTAGCCGCTTCAGTTGATTCCGAGATTCCTGAACTTTGGCAATATAACTCGCTTGATCCCAATGGCTACCTGCCAAAGTGCCTTTCACCGCTGCTCCTTCCGGGGTAAAGAGGGAATAGTCCAGTGAGTAGGTCTCCGTGGCAAACCAGTGGAACTGCCCTTGGGAATCTGCATAGGCACGCACCGCCAACCCAGCAGCATAGATGCCCACAAAATCTAATTCACTGACGACCGGCAACAAATGGGCTGCCACCCGACTGGGAGCCAACAGTTTTCCCTGATGCACTTCACGACTGCTCCCCTGCCCCTGGGGGAACACCAAATAGGGATTTTCCGGCAATTGTGGCAGTTCCCAGCGCAGTGCTTCTAGTGCCTTTTGCAAGAGATCCCGATCGAAGTTCCAGTCACCCGTTAAGGGAAATTCTTGATAACTGCTGCGCTGATCCCGCATCCAAGTCAGGCGCAGGGTCGCATCTTGCACCAGTCCTGTTTGGCGAACCTTGGCTTGATTGAAGCGAGTGAATAGACTCTCTTCGGCCACCAAAGTTAGGGTAAATTGTTCCTGTGCTTGGCACTGATCTTGCAAAAAAGTGGTGACTCTACGAAACGCATCTTCCAGATCAGTCTCAAGGGAATGTTGTAAACCGTAATTTTGTATACTCAAGAGTTTCTCAGCTTGTACACGAGTCATCGACAGGGTCATGCGGCTCCTCCAAACACTTCAACGTTACTAAAAGCGGCTACCGGCGAAGCATGTCCGACGGCGATCGCTTGATTGGGTTCTCCTTTGCCACAGCTTGGGGTGCCATAAATTTCCCAGGAAGCTCGATCGCCTACCTGGATCAAATTGCCCCAAAAGGTGGGTGTGATACCGCGATAGTTGGGATTGCGCAGAGTTTTTGTTAACCTACCATTTTCAATTTGTTTAGCATATTCGCAACTAAACTGAAATTTATAGCGCTGATCATCGATCGACCAGGAACGGTTGGCCTCCATGTAAATGCCCCGCTCAATCTGACCAATCAAATCTTCAAAGCTGGTGTCCCCCGGCTCTAAATTCAGATTTGCCATGCGATCGATCGGAGGACGATTCCAGGCACAGGAGCGAGTGGCAGCCACACCCGGTACCCCCAGACGAGTTTGACTATCTAGCCCCCCCAATCCTCGCAATAGGATGCCCTCTTTAATTAAATATTCACGGGTTGCAGGCAGACCCTGGTCATCGAAACCGTAGCTGGCAAACTCTGATGCCACCATCGGATCAAAGGTAATATTCATCTTGGGTGATCCGTAAGTAAAGGAGCCAAAATCCTCCGGTTTCACAAAGCTCCCCCCGGCATAGTTTCGTTCGTCCCCCAAAATGCGATCGAGTTCCAGAGGATGACCTATACTTTCATGGATTTGCAACAACATTTGATCGGGTGCCAGCACCAACGTAGTCGTTTCCTCAGGGCAGTCTTCAGCATCCAATAATTCCACAGCCTGTTCGCCAATCTGCTCCACCCGTTGCCACAAATCATCCGTCAGAAAAAATTCTAAGCCTCCCTGATGGCAGCGTGCAAACCAACCATGATCTGATCGCCGTTGTACCACCAATCCGGCTTGGGCAGTGGCCGCAAAATCTGTACCAATCCGACAAAACTGTTGATACACTTGGGAGCCATTGCTGCTGACGAACCAGGATTCGGTCTCTGTGGTAATCGCACCCGCACTCGTTTGGACGATGCAATCGCTCACCTTCAGGCGATGGCAAATCTGGGTCAACAGCCCATGCATGTCTTGCGGAGAAAGCAAGTCAAAGGGCTTGACCGTCGGGGTTCGATAGCTGCCGACGACCTTGGGGCGATTCTTCAGGGCTAAGGGATAGAGTTTCCAGTCTCGGGTGGCGATCGCTTGATCATAAGCCTGCTGCAATGCCATCACAATCAGTTGGGGCTGAAAGGAAGGAACTGCAGCATAGCTGAGTTGACCATCCACCAGTACTTCTACCATCACCCCCTGACTGAGGCTGGTACCATTGCCATCAGGGAGTCCATCTCGTACAGCCCAATGGGAAGAGACCTCTCGAACGGCACGCAATCCTATCCAATCCGCATTAATATTTGATAGAAGAATAATTTTTTCGAGATCAACGATCATGTTTATGGGTAGATGCTTCAAAGCACAGAATGATTTTCAGAAATTTCCCTTTTACAGATAAAAATCTGCAAAACTCCCTGAACTTTAAGAGTTTTAGCTTAGGAAACCCTATTCTAGAATCGAATTTCTACCGCTGAGTTGGGTAGAAATGCGGCTTAGTGAGTGATTCAAACTCAGCTAATTGTCAACGAATCTGCGAGAAACTGGATACAATTTGCTGTTTCTGAATTGCTCGCGCTTACTAGAAAACGTGCAGAGAATTGTTGCTCATTGCATGTAAAGATGGCAAGCGCTTTTAGAAATTTTATCTATTAGTTTGCATGAAAATTATTGCCTTCATCACAACGCGATCCTCTCATCTGTCTGAAGGCAAAGGGGGGGAACTGCCCGTAACATCGGTCTAGATTAGGCTGGGTAGCCATTAATTGCGGTGCCAGCGAGTCATGCCCCCCGGTTGATCAATTAAGGTAATTCCCTGACTTTGCAGTTCGTTCCGGAGACGATCGGCTTCAGCAAAATCTTTCGCTTGTTTAGCGGCCAATCTGGCTTGGATCAAGGTCTCAATCTCAGCATCACTCAATCCCGCGATCGTCGTTTCCACCCTTTCAACCTCAGGGGGCGCAACCCTTAATCCCAGGACATCCGCCAACACCACTAGCGATCGCCAATCCTGCTCTAGCTGATCGGCTGACTCATCGATCGCCCCCGTATGAACGAGCAAGTTCCGCGCCCGCCGCAACTCCTTAGCCAACTCAAACAGCACTGCTAAAGCCCCTGCCGTATTGAGATCATCATTCATTGCCCCTTCAAAGCTCGTCACCGCTTGGGCATTGAGGCGATCGTGCGTCCAGGTCAATGATGGATCCTGCCAATTCAACTTTGTGCCATAGTCATTGCCAAATCGCAGACCTTCCTTGAGCGTATGCCAGCCATTCGTTGCCGCTTGTAGGGCTTCCTCCGTAAAGTCGATCGGCTTGCGATACTGGGCCCCCAGAACAAATAAACGAACCACCATGGGATCAACCTGCACTTGATCCAGCAAATCTCGCACGGTCTTGAAGTTGCCGAGGGATTTAGACATTTTCTCTCCATCCACATTCACCATGCCGTTGTGCAGCCAAAACTGGGAGAGAGACTTGCCCGTTACGGCTTCTGATTGGGCGATTTCATTTTCGTGGTGGGGAAAGATGAGGTCAGCTCCTCCCATGTGAATATCAATCTGCTCACCCAACGTGGCACGAATCATCGCGGAACATTCAATATGCCACCCCGGACGGCCCTCCCCCCAAGGAGACTGCCAAAAGGGTTCCCCTGGCTTAGCACCTTTCCAGAGCGCGAAATCGCAGGCGGCTTTTTTTCGTTGACCTTCTGGATCTTCTGCATCCACTCGCCCACTCGCACCCGCTAGCATATCCTCCAATTTGCGCCCAGATAAACGACCATAGTTGCAATTGCAGGCAACAGAGTAATACACATCTCCCTGGGAGGCATAGGCAATCCCCCGCTGTTCTAGCTCCGTAATCAACTGGTGGATTTCAGCGATCGTTTCAGTGGCACGGGGGTAGGTATCTGCCTTGCGAATATTGAGTCGATCCATATCGTGGAAGTAGGCCTCAATATATTTTTCTGAGACCACAGCCATGGAAGCACCTTCTTGCTTAGCACGATTCAGAATCTTGTCGTCAATATCCGTGAAGTTTTGTACATATCGCACCTGATAGCCGCACCACTCCAAATAGCGTCGTAGGGTATCCCAAGCGATATAGGATCGGGCATGACCTAGGTGGCAATAGTCATAGACCGTCACCCCACAGCAGTACATTTTCACCTGCCCTGCTTCGAGGGGTGTAAAGCGTTCTTTTTGGCGGGTCAAGGTGTTGTACAAAGTGAGAGACATAGGAAAAACTCAAGAGGGAGAAAACTCAATAGCCAAGCAAAGAATCTTTAATTTGCAAACCATGCAACTGAGAAATGCTTGCGGTAAGCTAGACCTAATTCAGTGTACAGCCTTATGACTTCTGCAACTCCAACTGCAAATACCGCCTCCCAATCTCCCATGGATTCTCCTAAAAGCGGAATGCCAGTTACCATCATCACTGGTTTTCTGGGTAGTGGCAAAACCACCCTGCTCAATCACATCTTGGCAAACCAACTCGGCGTGAAAACCGCAGTCTTGGTCAATGAGTTTGGAGAGATTGGCATTGATAATGAACTGATTATCACCACAGATGAAGATAACTCCATGGTGGAACTCAGCAATGGTTGTATTTGCTGCACTATTAATGACGATCTGGTCAATGCAGTTTACCGAGTGCTAGAGCGGCAAGATAAGGTGGATTACCTCGTGGTTGAAACCACGGGCTTGGCTGATCCGTTGCCAGTTGCCTTGACGTTTTTGGGAACAGAGCTGCGGGATTTCACACGCTTGGATTCAATTATTACCCTGGTCGATTCTGAAAACTTTAGCTTGGATCTCTTCAATAGTGAAGCTGCTTATAGTCAACTAGCTTACGGAGATATCATTCTGCTAAATAAATGTGATCTCGTGGCGGCTGAGAAGCTCGATCGCCTGGAGGAGCGCATCCGTGAGATTAAAGAGGGAGCCAGGATCCTCCGCACGACCAAGGGCAATGTACCCCTATCAATGCTGCTCAGTGTAGGCTTATTTGAATCCGACCAGTACTTTACCCCTGAAGATCATTCTGAGTGCGATCATGCCCATGGGCACTGTGAACATGACCACCCCCCCAATCACGCTACCCATGACCACGCTACCCATGACCACGCTACCCATGACCATCACGGGCACGCCCATCACCATGAGCATGATCAACCTGATCAGCACCACAGTCATGAGCACCACAGTCATGAGCATCACCATGGGCACGATCACCATGGGCACGATCACCATCACTCCAATCACTTAGAAATGGATGGTTTTACCTCTTTGTCCTTCCAGAGCGATCGCCCCTTCTCAATCCGTAAGTTTCAGAATTTCTTGGATCACCAATTACCCGATAATGTGTTCCGTGCGAAGGGGATTCTTTGGTTTGATGAAAGTCCCAAGCGCCATATTTTTCACCTCAGTGGCAAGCGCTTTTCCCTAGATGACGATCATTGGAAGGATGCAAGGCGCAAAAATCAACTGGTTCTGATTGGGCAACAGCTCAACCATGCTGAATTACAAGCCCAACTAGAAGCTTGCCTCACCCTGTCTTCTGAAAACCGGGGTAAGGGATTTGGGCGAACCTGATTTCGAACTGAGTCTCGAAAATTGTCATTGCTAATGGAAACAGGCAGGCGATCGCCTGCCTGTTGAGCTGTTGTCGTACGGATTCGCTGGGTGGGTCGATCTGCTCGATCGCCAGTAGGATTTACGCCTCTTGCATGGCGATCGCATTGACAGGTCGCATCGGCTCTGGCATTTCCTGAGTGGGTAGGGTTGGTGCAGAAAACTTTTGACAGAGTTGTTGTCCATAGTGCCCTTGGGTTCCCGTCAAGGTTTCCCAAGTGCGTCGCATTCCCCATTCCATCAACATCTCAATACACTGCACCTTGTCCCATCCATTTAGGGAAGTCCGCACAATCGATTCCAGGGCATACCAAACCTTCAGGGGGCCCGCCAGGTAGGCCATCAGTTTAGGGCGGCTGGTGTCGTACCACAGCAACTGGGCGGTCTTATTTTTCATATGGCAGTAAGCTTGGGGATGATCTCGCCGAGTGAAGAGGTATCTCTCCACATAGCCCACACTACCCAATAGCAGCATTTCTGCCATAAAGCTGCGATCGCTGCCTGCAAAGCTTCCCTGCAAGCGGGTTTGGCGCATTAGATCTACTCGCATCACCCCAAAGATTTCTGTAAAATAGCCCGGTGTCCACATAATTCGCATAAAGCGATCGGCGGCTGTCTTGCCATCCAAGCGAATCTCGTAGTCAAAATTGCCACTAATTTCCCCATCTGCTTCCATGGAGAGGGCACGGGAATGGGCGATCGCTAAACTGGGATTCCGTTCCAACACTTCTACACAGGACTCCACAAAACTAGGAGCCATCAGATCATCATGGGCAGCCCATTTGAAATAGGTCGCTCCCCGTTCCAGTGCCTTTTGAAACACAAAGTTATAGTTCGGGGCTGCCCCAATGTTGTGTTCGTGGCGATAGTAGAGAATGCGATCATCCTGTGCCATATAGGATCGGATAATTTCCTCAGTGCGATCGCTGGATGCGTTATCCCCCACAATCACCTGCAAGTTTGTATAGGTCTGCGCCAAGATAGATTGCAGTGCCTGCTCCAGATAGTTTTCGCCATTGTAAACGGGCAGCCCAATCATAACCTTAGGAGCAAGGGTCGCAGGAGCGGATCGCAGGATAGAAAGTTGCATAAAAAACCTTCCCAACAGTTCAGAAACGTGGTCAAAATGCATGTGCCATGAGCAAGATGAATCTGAGGTCGGGCAAACAGCATCCTTGAGAGCGACTATGAACCGCATTCTAAATCGGTCTCACAGAAGATGAAGTTTTGCAAAAAAATGAGTCTTGGGGGGCTAGTGTTGGGGGAACACTCTAACAGCGGAACTATTTCTATAGCACTATTCCTTTCAGCCTATACGCAGTCATCCTCGCAAATCAGCCAAGCTGGAACAAGCTCATTGGGAATTCATATTTCCTGCCAGGAGTCGGATGACAGACTTCATAATTTTCTGACAAAAATCTATCTGTAGAAGGATTATTATGCAAATGCAAAATCCAGTGAACCATCCGGTGCAAGACCCAGTGCCATCTCAGAGAGCAACATCACACCTAGGTCAACCTCAAGTTTTCGTGTGTCAGTATATGAATTGCGCTGAGCGAGGATCCGCAAAAGTCTTAGCGGCTTTCGTGACACAAGCAGAGGGAACAGTGGCTGTTTTCCCCAGTAGCTGCCAGGGGCAATGCCATTTAGGTGTTAATGTTCATATCCCAGCAAATACGCTCTTTCCAAGAGATGTGTGGTACAGCCAAGTGCAACCGGAACAAGCGGAGCAAATTATTGTAGAGCATTGCCATCAAGGTCACCCGATCGCTACCTTGATGAACCCACGAATGCATCCTCGTTTTTAATAACAGTCTCGGTCATAGGCACCTCTGCCTGTTCTGTCCAGTCCCTGCTCAGTATCCTCGCCCATTCACCCCTTCAAAGGATGGAATCGCTTCAATGCGATGCACCGCTGTGCTCCAGGTGCCGTCAGCGTAGAGATCCAGCGTGCGAAAACCCGGTTGCAGGAGATCGATAGTGAAGGTTGCACTGCCCCGCGCAAATTGGACACAGGTGGACGGACACCCCAGGTAGGTAACCTGATGCCGTTGCTGTTGAAAGACTTGGTGAATATGTCCAAACAGCACCAATTTCACCTGAGAATAGTGATCGACGACAGCAAAAAAATCTTCTGGGTTCTGCAAGCAACTGCGATCGAGCCAATCGGTTTCCAGGGGAAAGAGTGGGTGATGTAGGGCAATTACAGTCGGTAGCTCCGGGGAATTTTGTAGCTCCTGATCCAGCCAAGCCAGAGTTTCTGGGGTCAGCAAGCCGGGAACTTCATTGGGAATTTGGGAATTGAGCAGCAAAAACCGCCATCCCTTGATGACAAACGCTCGATCGCCGATGAAGGGGGCTGTTGAGAGCGATTGTTCCATGGTGACCCAATGGTCATGATTTCCTGGTAGCCAATAGCAAGGCAGCGCTAAGGGCCCCAACAGATCTCCTAACTGTTGATAAGAGGCTGGGGAGCCATCCTGAGACAGATCTCCAGTTAACAGCAAAAAATCCGGTTGAGGTTGCCAACCCCGAATTGCCTGTAGGATCACATTCAGGGTCTCTAGGGTGGAAATGCCGACTAAGGTTTGGGTCGGATTTGCAAATAAATGGGTATCAGTGACCTGCACAATCGATAGGGCAGGTGCTGGAAGAGCGACCATCGATGTCTGATAGTAGGAGGCTAGTAGATTGAGTATAAAAGCACTGTTTCTGGGTTCGAGCGATCGCATCCTGACATTTGTATGATTCATATCACCTAAACGATAATCTAGATCACCGGACGATCCAAATCACCAGGAATGCCCTCTCACCGAAAATGCACTTCATCACTAGATACGCCCACTTGATCAATCCTTCAGGAGTCAATTCACGAAACTTGAACCAATATGAAACAAATACCCAACTGCGATCGCAGTTGGGCGAGTAGCTGTGAAAGTTGATACTCTCTAATGAAATGACTGAACATGATCATGACAGGCATCGTGGAACAGACTCATCCGTACTTCCACGTAAATAATTTCCCCGATCTCTATCCTGGGAGAGATTCAAGTTCTAGAGAAATATGGGTTGACAGGTTATTGATTGAGTGGTTTCTATGCTCTCTATCAATCCAAGTCAATAATAAAAAAATCCAGTCTTGACAGGGACTAACGCCGAACTCCCGATCCTCGATAAATGCGCTCCATTTGCTCTGGGGACAGCCAAGAACTCATCCCATGCACCGCAGGTACTTTCTCTGCTGCTGGGGTAGAAGGACTGGGTGGAGCAGGAACTGCTGGGGAATTCTGTAGTTCAACTGGCGGAGCACTCGTTTTGGCAAATTGCCCTGGCACCACATGCTGGGGTAGATCTTCTGGGTAGAGCAAACTCTGGGGCGGATCAAAGGAATGGGTCTCAGGATTATAGGCAAGGACTTCACCCGCTTCAATCTCATACACCCAACCGTAGATATGCAGCTTGCCTTGATGCAACCGCGATCGCACAATCGGGTAGGTTTTGAGGTTCTCAATCTGGGTCAACACATTTTCTGCGATCGTAATATCCAGCAACTCCTCACCTTCATACTGGCTGTAGGCATCTTGGATCAACTTGCGAGTCGCCTCAGCATGTTTCAACCAGTCATAGACCAGGGGCATATTTTCCTGCAACTGATGCAGTTTGAGGAGTCCCTTCATGGCACCACAATGGTTATGCCCGCAAATAATCACCTGTTCAATATTTAAGGCACTGATCGCATATTCAATCGAAGCACCTTCTCCCCCATTGGCGGCTCCATAGGGTGGTACCAAGTTACCAGCATTACGAATGACAAACAGTTCGCCTGGCCCTGCCTGCAAAATTAGGTTCGGATCAATTCGAGAATCAGAGCAGGTAATAAAAAGTACCCGAGGATGCTGCCCATGGGCAAGCTGTTCAAACAGGTCCCGATGATCCTCGAAGTAATGAGACTGGAAATCCCGTAAGCCACGTATTAGCTTTCTCATCAGAACACCGCACAAGGTAGGTGGAGTAATTTTCCATTGTCCAACAAGGTGGGTGTTCTGTACATTACCCCAATACGTGACTAAAGAAGCGGCGATAGAGATCGCAACTCGGCACTATCTGATGCTGATGTACCTTGACCAAGCCCTTGCTCTGAAGTTGGAATGCCTGCACAGGCTCCAGTCCCACTGGCTCACTGGATAAGACGACCTTGCGCAAGACCCCTAGAAGCTCCGGGTAAGCCTGCAATTCTAGCAACTGGCTGCGAAGATGATGGCTATAAATTCCATCCGGGGCGATCGCATGATCGATCAACTCCTCAACAGACTGATCCCGCATCCGCAAGGCATAAAGACCCAAGTGAGTCAGATAGGGAATTCCGCCCACCAACTCCATCAGACGCATTACATCTAGCTCCCCCTCCAGTAATCCATAGCGATTCACCAACTCGATGACCTGACTGGGTGTCAAACTCGGCAATTCCGTCAGCATTCCAGCATTGAAAGGAGATTGCGTCAGATTTAATGGAATTGTCGCTTCCGTTGCATATACCAACACCAAACGTAAGTTTTGCCACAGCTCACTCCGCAGATCTCCGTAACGTGCCTTTTCATACCAAGCCCGGAGCATCCCAAAAAAGTCAGAGACTAATTCTGGATAATCAAACACAACATCCACATCATCCAAGGCAAGCACCAGGGGTTGTTCCAGATGCTTCAAGAGAAAGCGTTCAAAATAGCTCGTACAGTTGTAGCTGGCACCAAACAGGTCATCCCAATAGTCAGCTATCTGGACAGAAAGTTCCAAATCCTGGCTCACTACCGCACAAAGCCATTGCAAAAATCGCTTTAGGTCTCGAAAAATGCCAGAGTCTGCCAGCCGCAAACTAATCATGACTGTGGAAAATTGGTAATCCCGAGCCTTGCTCATCGTTCTAGCAACGAGTGAAGTTTTGCCCATTTGGCGAGGTGCTTTGACCCGAATCAGACCGCCAGGTTGCAGAATACTCTCCAGGCATAAACTTTCAGCAGGGGGACGGGAAATATACAGTGGGGAATCGATCGGTAGTTGACCATTGGGAGGTCCCGGAAGCCGACCTAAGTTACCATTAAAATCTGTATCAGAATAGTCTTCTAGGGTCAGTATCAGATCAAATGCACGGAAATAATATTCCAGCGTTTGCTGATCAACCGCAATCTTACGGCCTCTCACTCTAGCCAAGGTATTAGAGCTTAAGCCGGTGCGATCGCTCAGTTCTTGCAACGTAAAGGGTCTCCCTTGGTTTTCGACTTGGGTGACCTGTTGTTCTGCTGCTTGCAGCCGTTGCCAGCCTTTGAGACTCAACAAGACACCCCGTTTCCGCTTGGCAGACTGAGATTTTGGAGGTGTTGACATCAACATACGACCGTAAACAAAAAGGGACAGATGAAATTAAAGTGGGGCAAATCCCTCAAAGAGCACAAACCGCAAAAGTCATTAAATTGATACAAGATTAGCTACTAGCAAATTAGGAAGGACTCAAACTGTTTAAGCCAGGTTTAGTGCAGTTCCCACAAAGGCAATTGCATGACATCAACAGAGTGCCTGTTGTCCTAAATTCTAGAAGCACACCATGAGCCTATCATGGGCGTATCAAGATCATACAAATGGTAAACCCTTCAATACTTTTCCAGCGAAAGTCATCGCTATATTGCAGATTCACGATTTAAATCAACCCAAATTAAGGCTGTATTGCTTTAACTTATTATTTTTTGTAATAAAAATAATAAGTTAAAGCAATGTGCTTATAATTTGAATGATCTGTGCTGCCCCTTAAACAAGACTTCCATTAGGAGTTGAACAGACTGGAGAGATGAGCATTAGGGCATAAATCGTTGTTTCTACCACATCCATATATTATTTTTGTGGTATAAATCATTCTCAAGTCATATTTCCTGCCCAAGGAAAATTAAATGCTCCTAGGAATAAAATGGAATAAACTACCATTGTGATTCTTGTATCCGGAAGACATTAGGCAACGAAACTTAGGCACTGAAAAAAAGATGAATTCGGGGTATAGAGCCGGTTATCCACAACTTCTGCAAATCCTTGCAAACTCTATTTAAATTATACATTATTTAAATTATACGTTTAAGGCTATGGTTTCAGTTTCCCCACCAGTATCCCATCTTGGCGGAAGCTTCGCATTGGTTAAAACTTCACGCTTGGTATTGGCATGGCGCGATTAAGTCATCTGATTGGAATGAGTTGTTGTCTAGTGGGGCTTGTCGGAGGTGGGGTGGCTCATCACTCCTTGGGCGCACAAAGTTCGCTGACAGTTCGGTTGGAAAAGTGGTTACAAGTTCAGAGCCTGATGGGGCAAGTGACCTTTACCAGTCAAGGGCAAAGTCGTTCCGCCAAGGTGGGCGATCGCTTACAACAGGTCGGAGATACCATCACCACGGCTACAAATGCCCGCACAACCCTTATAGTCGATACCAACATTGGTACCGTTGAGGTAGCTGAGAAAACTCGTCTGCAGGTGCAAGCCTTAACGAAGGTGGGGGATCAGGGGCGCATTACTCGGCTCTTAATGCCTTATGGACGCGCTCGACTCAGGCTCCGGCAATTTACTTCTCCAAAAACTCGTTTCGAAATCGAGACTCCCACTGGAGTGGGTGCCGTTCGGGGGACGGACTTTGGCATCACGTTGCAGCCCGGAGGTAAGATGAGTTTTGCAACATTGGACGGGGCGATCGAAAGTCAGGCTCAGGGGAAGACCGTAGCCGTGCCTGCCGGATTCCAAAACTTTATAATGCCGGGGCACCCCCCCACTCCCCCTGTTCCGCTTCGAGATAATTTAAATTTAGTTTACGATTTTCAGAGAAAGTTAGTCAACGGCAAGCGGCAAATCACGCTAGTCGGTCAAGTAGATCCTGTTAATATGGTCACAGTGAATGATCAGCCGCAATCAACAGACGAGCAGGGTCGATTTTTCCTAGTATTACCTGCTGTTTCTTACCCAAAGGTATCCGTGGTAATCATCACTCCCCTGGGCAGGGAAAAGCGATATGATTTGGCGTTTTAGTGGATGGCATCTCCGAGAATATGCATGGCGAGTGTTTCCCGGACTGCTTGTGGCATCGGGAGTAGGGCTATTAGTACAAATGGGAGGAATGCTCCCCCTAGAATCGCTTGCCTATAATACCTTGTTTCAAATTCGAGGAGCACGGAAGTGGGACGATCGCATTGTTCTAATCAAGATTGATGATCCCAGCTTACGTCGGTTAGGTCGCTTTCCCTGGCCTCGACGCCACTATCAACAACTTTTGGACAGTCTCCAATCTGCTGAACCCAGTGTGGTGACCTTTGATTTGATTTTTTCTGAACCCAGTCCTGATGATGAACGCTTTGCAGAAGCCATGGAAAATCAAGGGCATGTGGTGTTGGGGCAAGCTGTCGATCAACAGGGCTTACCGCTACCCCCTGTTTCCCGTCTCCAGGAAGCGGCGATCGCGACGGGACATGTCTTAGTTTCCACTGATTGGGATGGGGTAACCCGTAAGGTTCCTTTGCAATCACGAGACATGCTCAATTTGGGCGCTGTTTCCACCCAAGCCTATAGCCTGGTTCAGTCACCCGTCACCTTACCCGATCTGGCACAGCCTTTTTGGATTAATTGGCCAGGGCCGGGATCCGAACTCCAGCAATATTCTTTTATCCATGTCTTGGATGGCACCGTTGATCCCCAGGTTTTTCACAACAAGCTCGTATTCGTGGGTGTAACTGCAACTGGATTTGACACACTTGTCACCCCCTTCGATCGCAATCCGCCCGTCACAGGAGTCTACCTTCACGCTGCGATCGCCAGTAACTTACTGCAACAAAATGTGCTCCAGGCAGATCAAAAACCCAAGTGGATCATTTGGTTGTTTCTGGCAACGCCTCTGTTTGGTCTCTTCCTGAGTGCTTGGCGCACTGAGGCTCAATTGGCGATTGGCACCTTCACCTACCTGGGCTGGCTGGGACTTGCTTACTTTCTTTTTCTGAAAAATATTTGGATCTTGATTGCGTTACCCACCAGTCTAATTATCATCACCACTATCTGCGTGGTGCTATGGGAACGAATACGGATGAATTTTTATCTACAAAATCAGGTGTCCCAATTGTGGAAACGCTACTTACCAGATTTACTGACCCAAGGTCCTAATTTCCAACAAAATTTGCACCAGCAACGCTTCCGCATTCCCTGTGCGCACCCCACCTCTCTACAAACCGTCGCACAGTTAACCTATCTTGCAGAAATGCTAGGACGTTCCCAATCTACCCAATCTGCGATCGCAGAACATCTCTCGCTGGGTCTGGTTGCAACTGATGCAGAAGGGAAGATTTGGTTTTGCAATCCCATTGCTATACATCACCTCAATCTCAAGCAGAATGATTGGTTGGAAAAAGTACTTGTCCCGAATTGGTTTCAGGCAGAATATTGGCAAGCAGCTTTACAGGTTCTGAAACAAGATGAAACTGTTTTTTTAGGCACTCTGGAGCGCGCTTCCTACTGCTTGAGTCTACGATTAGAACCTTTACACTATCCTCCTCCCTCCTACGCTCTATCCCTAGATACCCTAGAACCCTGCCTGTCAGAAAATACAATGCAGTTTGGGATGCTACTGGTCGTTGAAGATGTCACCTTACAACAACAAGTCCAAGCAAATTTGGTTCGTCAAGTTGTCGAGTTAGATAAATTAGCTGCACTCAAAGATGATTTCCTGAGTACGGTTTCCCATGAGTTGCGTACACCAATCGTCAATATGCGTTTAGCAATTGAGATGTTACAAATGAACTTAGACGAAGCAAAGCATCGTCAATATCTTAAAATACTAGAGCAAGAATGTGTAAGAGAACAAGAGTTAATTAATGACTTGTTGGATTTACAATGCTTAGAAGCAGCACAAGAATCAACTGAACTCGTGTCTTTAGAGATCCAGCATTGGTTACCCGATTTATTAGAACCTTTTCAAGCACGTACAACCAGTCAACAACAACGCCTTTTTATAGAAGTCAATTCTCACGTACCTGTCATTGTAACCGAGGAGAAAAGTTTACGACGAATTCTTATGGAATTAGTCAATAATGCTTGCAAATATACCCCTCCCTTAGGGCAAATTGAAGTCTATGTGACACTCAGTTCTTTCCACCAGATCGCTAGTGGCGCGGATGATATTCCCTCCATCGATTTCATTGTCAGTAACCTGGGGTCTGAGATCCCGGCAGAAGAGTTAACCAAAATTTTCAACAAGTTTTATCGGGTTCCTGCTGGAGATCCGTGGGAACAGGGCGGTACAGGTCTTGGATTAGCTTTAGTGGAACGCTTGATAGAACGCTTAGAAGGCAGTATTAAGGTCACCAGCGAGAACATGAAAACAGTTTTTACTGTCAAACTTCCTCTACAACGGGCTGCCTCTTAACTGATTTTCGTCGATCGACCTTTACCCATCTTTTCGTTAACTCGCAGCAGATTGATCGGGATGGAATCGATCGTGCTGCCGACTCGTAATCCGTTCAAGTGTGCCAACTGGAATGGCTTCAATCAGCTTACGTGTGTAATCCCGTTGCGGATTGTTATAAATCTGTTCCGCTGTATCAATTTCCTCAATCTGACCGCGATTCATAACCATGATGCGATCGCTCATGAATTTAACAACACTAAGATCATGGGAGATAAAAATATAAGTTAAACCAAATTCCTCTTGTAACTCCTTCAATAAGTTCAACACCTGGGCTTGAACAGATACATCCAATGCAGAGACAGATTCATCACAAATAATGAAACGAGGATTGAGTGCCAGCGATCGAGCAATGCAAATACGCTGCCGTTGTCCTCCAGAAAATTGATGGGGATACCGTTTCATTGCATCTGCCGTCAACCCCACCCGTTCTAATAAATAGATAGCGCGATCGCGATACTGAGCTGGATGCCGCTTGCCCTGTGCAAAAATCTTCATCGGTTCCATCACAGCTTCTCCCACACTCATGCGGGGATCCAGGGCACTAAAGGGATTTTGAAAAATGATTTGCATTTCCCGTCGCAATTGCCGTAATGCATTGGGTTGCAACCCTAAAATATCCTGCCCATCAAAGAGGATTTTGCCAGCTTGCGGTTCAATCAGGCGTAACAGTGTGCGCGCCAAGGTGGTTTTGCCGCAGCCCGATTCACCCACCAGACCCAAAGTTTCCCCCGGATAAACCTCAAACGAAACATCCTGAACTGCGATCGCATATTGTTGGACTTGCCCAAACAAACCCCGCATTGGAAAAGCAACCCGAAGATTCTGCACCGCCAGAAGAGGCTGTTTCGTTTGCAGCCCTTGAAGCCGATCGCGTTGGCTAGCTTCACTGCTTTCCGGCAAACGGCTCAGCACTTCCACCACATTGTCATGCTTAGCCATAATGTTGGTCGAGCCGTCGATTAACCGCTCAACGGTCATAAAATCACTCACCGTTGGCAGCACTTGTAAACGACGATCGGGACGGGGACGGCAATTCAGTAACCCTTGCGTGTAGGGATGTTGGGGATCGGCAAAGAGATCGCTGACCGATCCAAATTCCACAATCTTGCCTTCATACATAACCGCCACTTGATCGGCAATTTCAGCAATCAACCCCAAATCATGGGTCACAAAAATCATGCCCATCCCTCGCCGATCGCGCAATTCCCGCAATAGATCTAAAATTGTTGCCTGAACTGTCACATCCAAGGCAGTGGTTGGCTCATCGGCAATCAACAAACGCGGATTACAGGAAATCGCCATCGCAATCATGACCCGTTGTAATTGCCCCCCAGAAAGCTGGTGAGGATAGCGATCGAGTATTTGCTGCTTCCGTTGAGCGATCGATCGATCAATATCTGCCCCGGTTTTGCTGAGAAAATCACCGGATTTTGCCGCTGCTTGCAGAGATTCTTCCATAGCTTCATCCGTAGGGAGTAACCGCACCTCCTGGAGCAGCGCGATCGCCCTGGCTTTAGCCTCGCGATCCGAGAGAGGCTCATGTTGCTGAATAGCCTCAGTCAGTTGAAAGCCGATGGTATACACCGGATTGAGGGAACTCATAGGCTCTTGGAAAATCATGGCGATCTGATTGCCCCGAATCTGCCGTAAGTCCTTGGCATTGAGCGATCGTAAATCCACCTGACGCTGACCATCATCAAACAAAAGTTCACCCCCACTCACCTGCCCTGGCGGACTGGGCACCAATCCCATAATCGCCAAAGAGGTCACCGACTTGCCCGAACCCGATTCCCCCACAATTCCCAAGGTTTGACCAGGCTGTACTTGAAACGAAATATTATCTACTGCTTGGATCAAGCGATCATTTGCTTTGAATTGCACTTGAAGATTGCGGACATCCAGGATGGGTCGGCTCATAAGCAAGGGAGAAACAACTTATCCCACATTATGTCCGATTCACTGGGTCCTGCGCTTGCAATTTGCCAGAATCCACTGGCTAGCCTCCCCTGAACACAATCTCCAAGGCTTCAAAATGAGGAATTTTAAAGCAGCGACAGTTCTCCCTGCACTTCCAAACGCTTGAAATCCCCTAGCATCAGAAATCGATCCGACAATGATTCCACCACCGCAGAACTAACCCAGCCCATCTGCTTAAGTAAATGAATAGCAACAGCATACTTGGCTCGTTTAGCCCCATCCAGCACCTTAATCGCCAACCCAACTCCTTCCTTGACCCGCCCAATACATTGAATTCCCTCGGCTCCTGCTTTGCTGACAATTTCCCCCTGGGTCAGGCGCATTAACTCTGTATCAAAGTTGCCCTCACCAGAAATCAAGTCAGGATAGTTGACCATTGCCCGCACAATCCGCTCCAGATCTAAATTATCGCCAGAGGCCAACCGAGCATAGAGCGCCGCCATCTGACGCAACTGCATGAAGTAAGTTGGGGCACCGCAATCATCCCGCGCCACAATTAATTCTTCTGAGGGAATTTTGAGAATTTCTGCCACCTTGCCCAAGATCAACTGTTGTACCGGATGATTCCGGCGCAGGTACGTTGCCAAGGGAACACTCATCTGCTTGGCTGCCACCAGCATTCCTGCATGTTTACCAGAACAATTATATTCTAAAGAACTCTTCCCACCCACTGGAATCGGGCATTGCAGTACAGACACATCGAGATCCGCTTGCCACAGCACATGAAAGGTCTGCCGGATCTGATCCATCGAACCATGGTGGGAGCTACAAATAATGGCTAAGTCACGATCGCTCAGCTTAAACCGTTCCAAAGCCCCCGTTGCCGTCACACAAAGCGCCTGAAAGGGTTTTAGAGCCGATCGCACAAAGGTTTCGGTTTCGGCACTCCCTGCCACCAGCAAGACTCGCCCTCGCTCATCACAGACTGTTGCATGGACCGGATGTACCGATTCAACAATTCCCTCCCGCAACAGGTGAACTTCTAATGCGGTAGTGTCTGTTTTTCTTCCTAAAGTCATCGATACAGAGGTAATTCAACGGTTACCATTGTAGATTCGTAGCGAGGAGACAACACAATTCTCGCAGTAAATATTACGAATTGAGGGATTGCCCATCGAGGCTGTTTCATACAGATGCCGCCCGCAGCTAAGCACCCATCAATCCCCACCCTAAACTTGCCATCGTCAGTCCCAGCCATATGCCACCCGCAAACACTAACACTTGCTGGAGTCGATTCAGGATCGGTTGCACCTCGTAGGTCACAATTAAGCGATCTTGATCCAGAAAATCAGGGGTTTTTTCCCAGATTTGCCCATCATACCAACCGGACTCTTCGTAGAAAATCTTGGTATCCAGCAGGCGCGATCGCACGTAGTTCCATCCCAGATAGAGCCGCACCAGCAGTAAAAATGGAATCAGACAAGCCCCTGCAGAACTTACCAGGATGCACTGTAAGGGATATTTATGAAATGGAAAGCTTGCCGCCGCAACGGGCACAGAAACGAAAGCACTCATACAACAGGCGATCGCCAAGGGCTTGATAAAAGACCAACCCTGCACCGTCGCCCACTTAAAAAACCAAGATTCAGATAATTCCCGAAACTCATTCACCGGACGTTGTTCCATCGGTACCGGACAAGGGATTGGAGATTGCATAGTGGGATACCTAAATATTTTTTCTTTATGCACAATTTAGATATGCATGAGTATATAGGAAGTATAGGGGAAGGTCTTGTAGACTGGCACCGCCCAGCTTTTTCTCTGCAAACTCGCTTCTCAAAAACCCGCAATCTCTCCTGATGCAAGCTGGCAAGCTAGGAAATAACGAATACAAAAGCTGAGTGACCAGCAGACTAGGGAGAAGCAGACCAGCGTAGAACCGCCCATTGACTGGCGCTTTAACTAAAACTTCTGCGAACCATCCAGGTTCTCCCTCAGGTCTTCCTCCAGATCCTCCACTCGTCCCTCAACTTGGTAAACCGCCATGCGTCGCTTCCCGATTGGTATTGCTCTCCTAGTTGTGCTGCTATTCATTGGATTTGGGGATCAGATTTTGCCTCAACCCATTGGACAATATAGCTTGATCATCCGCACAACCCTGAACAATATGATGATCAATGCCTTCCCACAATGGCAGCCCAAAAATCCTAATAATCCTCGCAAGGAGCAAATAGATAAGCTTGAAAAACGATAGAGACGTGATTGACCGCGTCTCTATCCAATGGCAACTTGCTCGACTTTGACTAAGATCGAGGCAATTGCTGTACCGCTGAAACCCATCTAAAGGCGATCGTCGCCCCCTAAACCTTCTTCAGCCAACTAAACATCGCCCGCAGATCCTTGCCCACCTCTTCGATCGGATGTTCAGCTTCCCGTCGCCGCATGGCTGTAAATCCTGGCTTGCCCGCCTGGTTTTCCAAGACAAACTCCCGTGCGAATTGTCCCGTCTGAATCTCAGAGAGAATCTTCTTCATCTCGCGCTTGGTTTCTTCTGTCACAATCCGAGGACCACGGGTCAGATCTCCATATTCAGCCGTATTGGAGATGCTGTCGCGCATGGTTGCCAGCCCACCTTCCACAATTAGATCCACAATCAGCTTCACTTCATGGAGACACTCAAAATAGGCCAATTCTGGCTGATAGCCCGCTTCCACCAAAGTCTCAAACCCTGCCTTAATCAGCGCACTTAAGCCACCACACAGAACGACCTGTTCACCAAACAAGTCCGTTTCGGTTTCTTCCCGGAAAGTTGTTTCTAAAATTCCACCTCGGGTGCCACCAATGCCCTTTGCATAAGCCATCGCGCGATCGCGGGCTTGACCAGATGCATCCTGATAAACTGCAAACAGCGCTGGAACCCCCTGACCTTGGGTATAGGTTCGCCGCACCAAATGCCCTGGTCCCTTCGGAGCGACCATGACCACATCCACATCCTTGGGCGGAACGATCTGACCAAAGTTAATATTGAAACCATGGGCAAATGCAAGGGTTTTGCCAGCACTTAACTGGGGGGCGATTTCGGTTTCGTAGATGGAACGCTGCACTTCATCCGGCAGCAGAATCATAATAAAGTCCGCTGCTTGGGTCGCATCCGCCACACTCTTGACATCCAGACCTGCTTCCTTTGCTTTCACCGCAGAGCGGCTCCCTTCGTATAGACCAACAATCACCTTCACGCCACTATCATGCAGGTTTTGAGCGTGGGCATGCCCCTGGGAACCGAAGCCAATAATTGCAACTGTTTTTCCATTCAACAGGTCTAAATTTGCATCCGCGTCATAGTACATCCGCGCCATAATCTCAGATCTCTCCTTAATAAGTCTCGTCCGCAAGCTGGGAAAACTTGGAACTCCTGATTTTAGCAAGAAGAGGGGACAGCCGGGGAGAGCTATTCTCTGGCTGGCATTGCTGGTAGGCTACTGAACTCTTGAGAGATGCAAAGGAGAGACTCCCAGACCACGGTACAGTAAAGAAGATTGCTGAGAGTGCGGCTCACCCCACCATGTTTCAAACTACCCGACGTCAATTAGCCATTTGGTACACAACCGTCACGGCCATTTTATTACTTGTTTTTGCCACGGGTGTTTATATCTATGTGCGTGGCACCCTGGTAGAACGCATTGATGACACCTTAAATCACGTGGTGGAAGTCGTGCAACGATCCCTGGTCATTGAACCCGCTGCCCCCAAAGCTCGAATTCTGCAGGTGAATCTGGAAGCTAGCTTTCGTGATAACTTTCTGGTAGAAGAAGACGATCACATTGATCTGGAGTGGTTTTCCCCAACGGGTCAATTACTTTGGTTCACGTTTGATAGTGCGATCGCGGTTCCACTGCATACTTATAGCAATGGTGAGACAGTTCATCTTGATGCAGAGCATCTGCTACGACAAGTGACTCATCGGGTTGAATTAGGGCGGCAAGTCTTAGGCTATCTCCGCGTCAGCCATCCCTGGTTTGAAGTGACCAAACCTTCCCGCGAGTTAGTTTTGGATCTGTTTTTAGGAACTAGCCTAATGGTCATGATCGTTGCAGGCGTAGGGTGGTTGCTCTCGGGGCTAGCTATGCAGCCCATCCGAGACTCCTATCAGCGCCTCAAGCAATTTACAGCAGACGCATCCCATGAACTTCGCAATCCAATCGCTATCATTCAAACAAACGTGCAGGTAGCCCTCTCTGACCCTGACTTAGAACCCCAAGCCCAACGTGATCATCTTCAAGTGATCGAACGCCTCACCCGACGACTGGGTAAATTAGTCGATGACCTTCTCTTCCTAGCTCGCCAAGACAGTAGTGTGGTTCCCCCCCAATGGCAAATTGTCAATCTGGCAGAAATTCTAGAAAACGTGTTGGAAGAGCAACACATGGCAGCCCAGGCAAAGGGCATTCACCTCACCTGCCTTCACTGCTCCTCCAACATAAGCTCTGAAATCGTTCAGTTGGAAGCAGAAGCCGATCAACTTTCGCGCCTCTTTACCAATTTGATCAGCAATGCCATTCAATTTACTCCCGTTAACGGCGAAATTGAGGTCGATCTACAACGGACAAAACGGAGTGGGCAACCTTCTCTACAAGTCAAAGTGAGCGACAATGGCATTGGTATCCCAGAAGTCGCTCTGCCAAAATTATTTGATCGCTTTTATCGGGTTGACCCAGCCCGATCGCAAGCTTCCGGTGGCACAGGTCTCGGCTTAGCCATTGCCCGTGCGATCGTCGATCGACATCAAGGGCAGATTCAGATTGAAAGTCACGTAGAATCCCTTGGTCAGACAAACCAGGGAACTATTGTCACCGTGATGTTACCCACCAGCCACGCCCCTAGCAGCTAGTTTCTCACACTCGCCATGGCCACTGGCATTCCCATTTTCTCTACGGTTACCATGGGAATTACCGGAATAATCATGCCTTCCCGCGCTAAACAACTCTCAGGAAAGACCTCTCGCACTTCTGCTTCCATCTGCTCCAAAAATTCATCATCATGATCGGGATCGTGATGAAACATCACGGGGCATCGGACATTCGCAGCTTTGGCTAGCTGCAATGCCTCCTGCCAGGTAGAATGTCCCCAGCCCTGCCGAGGTGCGATCGGACTATGATATTCTTCATCCGTATAGCAAGCGTCATAAACTAACACATCTGCATTACGACAGAGATGCAGCAATTTTTCATCCATGCGATCGGCATAGTGCTCTGTGTCTGTCGCATAAACCGCACTATGCCCCTTCCAACTCACTCGGAACCCCAAAGCGGTATTGGGATGATTCAGGGCCCCCATTTCTACCGTGACCCCGTCGCCTAAATCTACAATCTGCCCTGGAAACACATCATGAAACATCAGATCAGACTGCATAATTTGCATGGGCACCGGAAAATTCGGATGGAGCATCTGATCACTTAGTCTTTGCTTAATTGTGGCTCCATTGGGTGCAACCCCTCCGTAAATATGGAAGCGGTTACCAGGTGCAAATGCAGGGCGAAAAAACGGAAATCCTTGGATATGATCCCAGTGGGAATGGCTAAAGAAAATATGACCTTCTAGGGGCATTTCGCTCAAGATATGTTGCCCGAGAACTCTCAAGCCTGTTCCACCATCAAAGATGAGCCGTTTACCTGCGACTCGAACCTCCACGCAGGATGTGTTGCCGCCATAGCGCACAGTGGATATACCGGGGGTTGCAATACTTCCCCGCACTCCCCAGAACTGAACCACAAATTCCGACGAATAAACCATGACTTGACTCGCACCTGCCTCAAGAGCCTATGAATCAGAATCAGAAAGCATTCATTCGCTAAGCGATTTGCTCTCAGAAATACCTTTGCTACCCTTATGCTACCCAGCTATCTCTTGACAATACCAAGGAAGACAGATCAAGAAACTTTTCTCAATTGACTTTTGGAGACCCAGCTTGGAGACTTGAGAGCAGCAAATCGTAACCGCTAGCCCATAGTCCCTTATACAGGCTGATTCATCACAGTCGGGAAAATCCGGAAATTCCCCCCTTTAGACAGGTCAACCTAGTCCCTAGGTAGAAAAGATCCGAATAAACACGGAGGTGTCGAGTGGAAATCAATGGGTGTCGATAAAATAGATTGAATCAAAACAGGCTGAAGTGAACCATGCCTCAGCCTGCCCCATGGGTTATTTGGAATTGCTAACTAGTTAGCAGCCTGAATGCATTGCTCCACAAGTGGCATAACAGCATCAACGTCTTTCCAACCCAAAATTTCAACTGACTTTTTCTCTAGATTTTTGTAAGTTGCAAAGAATTCTGCTACTTCATCTAGACGGTGTTGAGGAATATCCTTGATCGACTTGATTTGGGCGTAGCGAGGATCCTTATCGGGCACGCAAAGAATTTTCTCATCCCGATCGCCGCCATCTATCATTTCCAACATGCCAATAGGTCGGGCTGCAATCACACAACCAGGGAAAGTGGGCTGATCCATGATGACCATGCCATCTAAGGGGTCTCCATCATCTGCTAGGGTATTGGGCACAAAACCATAATCAAAGGGATACATCACCGAAGCATACAAAACGCGATCGAGAGCAAACGCATTCAGATCCTTGTCAAATTCGTATTTATTTTTGCTGCCTGCTGGAATTTCAATCAGAACATTGATTAAACCAGCCTTCGGTTGGGCAGGAATCCGTGATAAGTCCACTGCAGTTCTCCAAGCAATTACAAACATCCGTGAATATCGTGACTCATTGAATGCCGCGATCGGGCAAGCTAAAATCTCTTTGATATCACAGGTTACCGACATCGATTGTAGGGGAAGACTGGGAACATCTACTAATTTTCCGGTTCCTGTAACCAGTTCAATTTTTCCTATGGTGCATCTCAGTTCTTTCAGTATGGGAATCCTCACCTTGGGGACACTCTCAGTGTCGGCTGTCTCCGGTCATTGGCAACAGTCTGAAGTTGGAATGAACTATCAGTCTATCGAGCAGTTATTAACAGCCCAAAAGTGGGAGGCAGCAGCCCAAGAAACAGAACAGCTCATTTTTGAAATCGCCCGTCGCCGTGACAATGGAACTATTGGCTCCGATCTCCTGATCCAGGAATCCGTCACAACCTTTCCCTGCAAGGATCTACAAACCCTCGACCACCTCTGGCGCAAACATAGTCGCGATCGCTTCGGATTCACGATTCAAACGCAAATTTGGCAAAAAGTCCAACCTTTATCTCCTTCTTCTATTCCAGAAGAGTTGTCTACTTGGAGTGCTTTTACGCAACAAGTTGGCTGGCAAGCCTATCTAGTACAGTCTCTGAGGGAGGAGGCAAAACCGTCAGCAGCGATCACCGATGTTCCAAAAGGGACATTCCCGCTGCCCGTGCGATCAACTGGAGATTTTGGCAACCATGCTGTTACTGAAGAAAAAAGTACGTCCTTTGGGCAACAATTCCTTAAACGAGTTGCTCAATGTCAACTCGCCAAAACTTAGCTTATCGATCGATGAGCTAAGTTTTGGCCCTGAACCGATCGACAGGGATCGTTCCAGCCAGAAGGGATCGTCCCGACCGCAGGTGCTGCAATCAAAAATTGGTTGAAATCGCCTGTACAGGACAAGTCGGAATACACTGCTCACAGACAATGCAGCGCGATCGCGTAAAGGTCAGCATAAAACTCTGTGGATCCAAAGTTAGTGCTTCCGTTGGGCAAACACCCGTACAGAGACCACAGTGAACGCAGAGATTTTCATCAATCGATAATTCTTTGCTGGCTAACGAAACATTGATATCTTGGCTCCGCATCCAATCGATCGCGGCATCCAGGGCATCAATATCTCCTGAAACTTCCATGACAATTTTGCCCACCTGGTTGGGAGCCACTTGGGCACGAATAATATTTGCCGCCACGTTAAAATCCTTTGCCAATCGATAGGTAACTGGCATCTGCACAGAACGACGCGGAAAGGTTAATGTGATACGCTTTTTCACAAGATTGAGCCACAAGCTTGAGGGGCACTAGCAAACTCATTTTGACACTCCCCGGCGTGAACGCACAGGGATTCTTGGCTCTATGACAGGGCTTGCTGAGGCAGGCTTGCGCCAACTTCAGTAGAGGCTCCATCTCCCCAAGCGTTTCCCATGTCTCGCATGAGGCTTCCCGTATGCCCTACGGTAGCTAATCCCCGACTCAGGATGTTTCTCGCGGCATTATGGTCTCTGGCCATCACACACCCACACTGGCA
>JAYKGX010000017.1:0-11366 GCA_035285565.1 Synechococcales cyanobacterium | reverse complement strand
TCACAGGAATAGGTTGGCTGGGCAGCTATGGCATCAATTTTTTGGGGCGATCGGACGTTTGCAGGCGTGCGTGCGGTGATTTTTGACAAAGATGGCACCTTAGCAGATTCCCATCACTATCTACGGCAACAGGCGGCAAAACGGTTGGCGCGATTAGAAGCCCATTTATTAGGTTCTCCCTATGGCGATCGCCTCTTCCCAACTTGGACAATGCGGTTGGCAGCAGCCTGGGGTGTGACAGAAACAGCAGTACATCCGGCGGGTTTGCTGGCAGTGGGATCCCGTCAGGAAAATGAATGGGTGAGTGCAGGCTATATCACGCCTTTGGGATATTCCTGGATTGAAGCGTTGACCCTAGTCCAGACTGCGTTTGCCGAAGCCAGTGCTACGACAGATCGGAAAGATTTGCTCACCCCAGCTTTCCCTGGCATTGTGGAACTGCTGCGATCGCTCCATGGGGCGGGCTATCGGTTAGGCATCCTTTCTGCTGACATCACCCCTAATGTGGAAGCCTTTGCACAAACCCATGGGCTGGCTCCCTATCTACACTTGTGCATGGGGACTCAGCCGGGATTGCCAAAACCCGATCCAGGCTTGCTAGAACTGGCTTGCCAACAACTGGGGGTCACTGCGCCAGCAACGATCGTTGTTGGAGATTCCAGTGCCGACATTGAATTAGCAAAACGGGGAGGAGCCGCTGCTGCGATCGCTGCGACTTGGGGTTGGAGCACAGCTTTTACCTTGCCCAATGCGGATGTTCACCTGGCCAGCGTGGATGAAATTCGCATTGCTGAAGCCATTCACTGCAGTTGAATGGGGCTTGACTGCAAGGAGGTTGATGTGCTGAGCTGATGACTCTATTTTGGCTCTAGAATTTGACCGATCGCGGTTTCCAAATCCGTTTGTCCCATACTGGTAAGGACAAAGACTTCCTGCGCAATTTTGCCAGCACGGGCAATTAACTTGAAGCCACCTCGAATGGGCACAGAAACTCGCAATCGTAAATGAGGCATGTGGGCACGCACTGAACAAATCACCCCAGGGGTAATCGTTTGAATACTAGGATGTTGAACTAATTTTTCCAAAACAGGAATAAGTCCAGGAATATGAGTCGAGTGGTTGAGCACCACCCGTCCTTGCGCTTGCGTCATAAATGCGATCTCTCCAAACCGATGCCGTTTTAAAACCGATGCTACTTAAAATAGTTGCTGTTCTAGCGGAAAGCTATTGCAGTCAGAGTGATGACTCACCTAAAGGATTATTCATTGAGCGATGCTTCACTCAGCGATAGGTGACCAAGCAATCTATTGCAATCTATTGCTTGGTGATAGTCTGCTGAGTGGAGACTCACTGAGCGATGCTTGCTCACCCTAAGCCATTTCTAAAGGAGCCATAGTAAGACCTTCAGCACAGAGTTGCATGTGATACAGCTCTGCCTGTTCTAAAGGTCCAGACCAAACCGTGGCGGCTCCTTCATGGTGAACTTGATCGGCCAATTGCCAAGCGCGATCGCTGACCATGCCAGGGATATACCGCACGAGACAATTAACTACATGTTCAAAAGTATTGAAATCATCATTCAACACAATCACCCGGTAATTGGGATAGGGCTGCTGGGTGGTTTGATTGGCAGTGACCTGCTCCGGGGTTGCGACTGCGGCACGAATCCCTGTCTGACTAGGGATCCGTTGCTGTAATTGCCACTCTAATTGCCACTGATTCGGCAAGCTGCTCATCGGATCTGCCATAGATAACCAGAAATCTTAAGGTTTTTTGATTCAGTTAGATTGATCTGCTGATCCTATTTTGCCTTAAATGCGAGTCGTACTGGTGATGAACTCCTGAGTTCCACCTATTTTTTTCGAGTGGGGTGACCAGATGGATGGGTCTATTGTTCAGTTTGTTTGTTCAGAATAGAGTTCATTTGATCGACTTGCTTAATATTTTTCAATCAATATTTATTGTGTCAAGATACTTCATTCAACGTCAGTATTCAACTTGAAGGAGTAGCTGCCCCAGATTGCTCAACCCAAAGTTGAAAATCCTGGCTACAATGCCCCCTAGATTCTCTCCATTTCCCATTTAGCTAATCCATGCGCCCATCTAAACGTCAAAATTCTGTTCATCTTTTCTCTCACCTGCTGCGATCGTTGGCGATTCTGGTCTCAGGGGGGACGATGCTCGTTGGGTTGGTGTTGGTCTTCAATTTTTGGCGTTCCGGAGAGGGATTGTGGAAACAGCTCACCAGTTGGGCGACGGCAACAAATGCGGAACCTGAGGTGGACGTGCGATCGATCGTAGTACAACAGGTCAAAGATGCCAGCGAACTGACCACAGCGATTTACACGATGGAAGCCGTGGTGCCAACTCAGCAGGATGCAACGGTGGCAGGTATGGTGGTGGGCACGACGAAATTACTTTACATTGCCTATGGGGAAGTGCGGGCCGGGGTGGATCTGAGCCAGGTGACGGTGCAGGATGTGAAACCAACGGAGAAAAGTGTGACCCTGCGCTTGCCCCCGCCTAAATTACTGGACAGCAAAATTGATGTTGCCAAGTCTTCGGTGTATGACTATAACCGGGGTTCCCTCGGCTTGGGTCCGGATGTGGCTCCGCAATTGCAAACCCTTGCCCAGCAGCAAGCCCTGCAGAAAATTACGATCGCTGCTTGTGACAAAGGACTGCTCGATCGGGCCAATGAACGGGCTAAACTCGTGGTCAGTCAACTGGTTAAGCTGCCAACCTATCCCACTGTGAATGTTGTAGCTCAGGCGGTCGATCCCAAAAACTGCCAACCCCCGACCCTCCCAAGCGTGCCTCAGCCTTCCCCCAGCCCAGCGCTACCCTCACCATCCAGTTCTCCGGACGCTCCTCCTAACCCGACGCTGCCCAGCCCTCCAACCCTGCCCACTCCTCCAACATTCCCAACGCTACCCGTGGATCCTCAGCCTTAGCTTCCATGAAAACCAAAAATTCCATAAACTTTGTCATGGTTTGCTAAGGTTGCCGCAGATAATAGGGGCTACTCAATGGGGATCGCGCTTGTCATACAAGTTACGCTATTTTCATGCGTGCGGCTGTTTTCAACTAATGTGGTTTGAGCACAGGTTGCGACGATCGCTTATGTCTCATTTTTGATGAAGCTTTTGAACTCGCCTTAAATTTGCATTTTCAAGATTTGAGTTTTGAACCCATGATTATTTCCTCGGAAGCTAGTGTAGCCCATACAATGCCTTGTCCCAATTGTGGTGCTACAGCCGAACGACACTGTTTAACCACCCAGGCATTACTGCGAACGCAATGTGAGAGTTGCGATTACCTTTTGATCACTTGCTGCCAGACGGGGCGCGTGATTGAATCCTATGCTCCTGGGGTTTGTCTGCGATCGCGGCAGGTTCAAAACGGGCGGCGAACTGCTGCCGAGACGGTTGCGATTGCCCCTGTGAACCTCGGCTCTATGAATCTCGATCCCTTGGATTTAGCAAGAGAGAGCTGTGCTTCTGCACCCTATGCAATCTCAGGTTGAGATTGAACGAGAAAATATTCGATGCCTGAGAATTAAGGATCACTTGAGATCTGAGTGAGACAGAGGGTAGACTCATAGAACCTTTGGTTGAAGCGTTTTATTGAAGCTTTTACGAAATCTTTGGGTTGAATTCTTCTGTTCCCACTTTTTTCTGATTTTAAGTCTAATTTTCTCTGGATATCGCGTTCCCATGACGCATCTTAATGCCTCTTTTCTAAATCCGGTTTCCAACCGAGTTGCGCATCTAGCTCAGTCCAGTCTGTTGCCACGCCACGCAGCCCAGTCACATCTTGTGGAGGATTGTCTTGCAAAGCTACCTTTGCCCCCCATTACAGCCTACTATCTCCAGCAATTGCTCGCCGCCTATCCCCTAGAGCCTTGGGTGCCAGCCGAAAACCAGCCGAAGCAGCCGCTCATGGCGATCGTTCGCCAGTTAGAACAACTCACCCTGCAGCATCAAACTCTCAATAGTCAGGGGGCAAAGCACCATGCCAGCTTGACTGAAACTGAAGTAGCTATTTTTCAATTGTTGGGAGTAAAAAATCGACCGGTCAAGCGATCGACCATTTTAGTGGTGGATGATACTTTGGATGTTTTGCGTTTTTTTTCGGAAATTCTGACCCATCATGGCTATGAGGCCTGTAGTGCTATTAGTGGAGCGATCGCGCTGAACCATGCCACTCAAATTCAACCGGATTTGGTGCTGTTAGACATCATGATTCCGGATATTGATGGTTATGAAGTCTGTGAACGTCTTAGAGCGGATCCGGGTACAGCAGAAATTCCCATTATTGTTGTCAGTGCGATCGATGAACCGTTGGATAAAGTTAAGGCGTTTAACCTAGGTGCGTCGGATTACCTGACCAAACCGATTCAAGTTGAGGAAATGTTGATTCGGATTGAGCGCCAACTGACTCTCCGGCAGTTGCAACAGCAGATGACTGATCAGAATGCAGCTCTCCAGCAACTAGTTGCTCGCCAAGAGTTAGCGGATCTTCCCTATCGCAACTTTTTTGACCATGCGGTGGATGGCATGTATTTTGCTGGTTTGGATGGACAATACCAACAGGTCAATCCTGCCTTGGCGCACCTCTTGGGTTACGAATCACCCGACCAGATGCAGCAAGCCATTCCCAATATTGCCCAGCATCTTTATACCAGTTCCTCCCGTTGGGCGGAATTGATAACCTACTTGCAACAATATGGGGTTGTCTCTCAATTTGTTTCCCAAGTGCAGGGGCGATCGGGTCAGATTGTCTGGATCTGTGAATCGGTGCGTTTGGTGCGGACAAGTCACCAGGAGCTATGGGGTTTAGAGGGTGTTGTTCGGCTCTGGGATCACGGAAATGCTTGCGAGTCGGGGGTTGCCTAGTAGACTAGTGATTAGTGAATTCAACGACAACCCACGCAGTGATTGCTCTCAAAGTTATTGGCTCTAAGCGTTAATTATGAAGCGTTGATTGCTGTGAGATATAAGTATCAAGTGGGTGGGAGTCTGGGACAGGATTCCCCTAGCTATGTTGTTCGTCAAGCAGATTTGGAATTGCTGACGGAGCTGAGGCAGGGGCAGCTCTGTTATATTTTTAATGCTCGCCAGATGGGTAAATCCAGTCTGCGGGTGCGGGCAATGCATGAATTGCACAAACAGGGGTGGCGTTGTGGAGCGGTGGATTTAACGATCTTAGGCACCCAAGCTGTCACCTTAGAGCAATGGTATGCCTCCCTGGTGGCTGTCATTGCGCAGAACTTTGACTTAGATTTGGATGTGCCCACTTGGTGGCGATCGCAGGGCGATTTGTCTGCTTTAAGTCGGTTGATGACCTTTTTACGGGATGTGCTACTAAAACAATGTCAGGAATCGGTGATTCTGTTCATCGATGAAATCGATAGCACGCTGTTACTGCCCTTTCCGACAGATGATTTTTGGGGCCTCATCCGAGCCACCTACGATTGCCGCACTGAGGATCCGGAGTTTCGTCGCCTGACTTGGGTGTTATTAGGGGTTGCCACGCCTCAGGATTTAATTCGCGATCGATCGCGATCGCCGTTTGGGGTAGGTCGGGCAATTTCGCTGCAGGGCTTTCAGGAGCATGAAGTCTTACCGTTATTCCAAGGGTTAGTCACCTCTGTCAGTCAGCCGATGATCGTGTTGCGAGCGATTCTGCGCTGGAGTGGAGGGCAACCCTTCCTGACCCAAAAGCTTTGCCAACTGGTGGCCCAAGCCAGTCAACGGACGATTCAGGGAAAACTGACCTTGCCACCGGGAATGGAAGAGTTTTGGGTGGATCAACTCGTGCAGACCTATGTGTTGCAGGATTGGGAAAGCCAGGATAATCCGGAGCATTTGCGGAGTATTCGCGATCGCTTGCTCTGTGGTCTCCATGCCCGATCGTTGCTCCAACTCTATCGCCACATTTTAACGACGGATGATTTCTACGTGACTCCTACGGATCTACAATCTCCAGATCTGCAACAACTCTTACTATCGGGGTTGGTGGAACAACAGAATTTACAACTACAGGTCAAAAATCCTATCTATCAATCAGTCTTTAACCTGACTTGGGTAGACCAACAACTGAAAACTCAGTTTCCCGATCCGCCGAATTGGCTGGCTACTCTACTGCCCCAATCCAAGGAGTTGCTCCCAACGAAGGTTCAGCCAAGGGAATTGCTTCCAGAGCGATTGCTAGATCTGCAAGCGCTCCAACGCCAAGTCCAGCGCTTGCGCCGCCAGCGGAATCTTCTACTGATTGGGTGCATTGGGCTAATCCTGGGGTGGATTGTCCAACAGTGGCTGACCCGCATTCCTTGACAGATTTCCTGCCAGGGTCTTTGCCAGAAGCATTGGGTGGCAGACTCATTTCTTCACCAAGGTTCTTTCACCAAGGTTCTTTCACAAAGGCAGGTCTGGCCTGTTGGGTGGTGCTGAGGCGCTGATGAACCTCTTGCCAGTCCGATTGCTTGATGCCATCCATGAGGATGTCTAACTGGTGTCGATAGGCTTGCAGTGCTTCCAAAAGGGCTGCTTGGTTAAACTGTGCCATTAGCAGCCCCAGTTCCGGATTGCCCCCGCCGACTCGGCTAGTATCCCGAAATCCTGAGCTGGCTAAAGCTTGGGCGAGACTGAGAATGGCAGGATCGGGTTCTCCTTGGCAGGCAAGAATCAAACTGGCGCTGACCATGACGGGGAGATGGGAAATCCAAGCAACAGCCCGATCGTGGGCTTCTGGGCTGGTGGTGTAGAGTTTGGCTCCAAGGCTGGTGGCAAGCTGGTGGATCAGGGCGATTGCAGGCTCAGGGGTCTGGGGGGTGGGGGTGAGGACGTAGGGATTGTGCTGAAACAGATGGGGAATGGCCGCATTAATGCCAGATTCAGCCGTGCCCGCCATGGGATGACCTCCTACAAAATTCGCCCAGCGGGGTTGAATTAGCTCGATGACCGGAGCTTTGACAGAACCGACGTCGGTCAAGATAGCATTGGGGGCTAAGTGAGGTAGGAGCTGATCTAGGGTAGGGGCAATCTGAGACAGGGGTGTGCAGATAAAAATCACTTCTGCGGTTTCTAGTGGGGTAAATTCACAACTGGCCACATCCGCTGCGCCGCGATCGACCGCTGTCTCACAAGTACTGGCTCGCTGACTGACTCCAATGACGTAATGCCCTAGCGATCGCAAATCCAATCCCAAAGAGCCACCGATCAATCCTAAGCCAACAATTCCAATACGCATTATGTTTGCGAACCTGCCTGTTTGCGAACCTGTTTTTTACGACTACTGTTGCCTGCGAACTTTTGCTGCTCAGCCGTTGAATGGGCGAGGGTCTCAAGGCGATCGCCAGAATTTTTGCTGCTAAGAGCTTAAGCCTAGCAACTCGCTTAGAGGGTTGGGGAATGCTATCACTATCGGTTTATTCAATTCAATCTGCTAGTCCCAATCTGCTGGATGCATCGTGCTACATCACCTATGCCTAGATACCCCATGCAGATGCGTTTATTATTAGGAAACTGAGGCATTTTACAGTGATTTTACAGTAAATTCGCTCAATCTTGATGACATTAAGCACCAGGGCTTGCAATCTACACGGCATTCGCGTGCCGAATATCTCATGGCTCAAAATCCTAACAACGATCTGTGCATGTGGTCAGGGAAAAGTAAATGAACGCTGAGGGACTGTTGGCTGAATATGAGACGGGTAAACGAGAGTTTCCTGCGGTATGTCTACCGGAAGCGAATTTGAGTGGGGTGAATCTGAGTGGCATTCAGTTAAACGATGCAGATCTGAACCTGGCAACGCTCACCAATACCAACCTCCATGGGGCAAGCTTACAGCGATCGCGCTTAACCGTTGCCAAATTAAGTGGGGCTAATCTGTCCCAGGCTAACCTTAGGCAGGTGAACTTAAACTTAGCTCATTTGGTGTTGGCAGATTTGCAGGGTGCTTCTCTGATCCAAGCTTCTTTAATTAAAGCAGAACTTGCACGAGCAGACTTAACTGATGCAGAACTTTTAGAGGCAACTCTATC
Source organism: Synechococcales cyanobacterium (assembly GCA_035285565.1). Taxonomy (GTDB): domain Bacteria; phylum Cyanobacteriota; class Cyanobacteriia; order Leptolyngbyales; family Leptolyngbyaceae; genus JAYKGX01. The sequence goes on along the minus strand of JAYKGX010000017.1, from coordinate 3,318 downwards.
TGGAGCGGATCTGAAGGATGCTAAATTGCGGCGTACTAGTTTACGACGGGCAAACTTGAGTCGGGCAGATTTGCGGCGAGCGGTGATGACAGCCGCCAACTTGGAACAGGCTACCTTACATAGTGCTGATTTGAGTGGTGCGGATCTGTCTGGCAGCAATCTCAGCTTGGCAGAATTACGACAGACCAATCTCAGCCGTGCTAACCTCCAGGGAGCTAATTTAAGTGGGGCTAATCTCCGCTGGGCTGATCTGAGTGGGGTGGATTTGCGCTGGGCTGATCTGAGTGGGGCTATTCTGAGTGGGGCCAATCTCACGGGTGCTGATTTAAGTGGGGCTACCCTACTGGGGACGACGCTGGTGCATGTGGATTTAACCCGAGCCAACCTGGCGGGGGTGGATTGGCAGGGCGCGGATCTGACAGGGTCGCAGTTAACGGGTTGTAAGTTGTACGATACCTTTCCCTTTGGAGCCAAGGTGGAAGGGGTTGCCTGTAAGTGGATTGATCTCAGTCGCAATGGCGATCGCAGTCAGACTTATCAGTTCCCAGATAACTCGGTCGAAGATTTCTTTGAGCACAGTGCGCCAACCGTCAAGCTAATTGTGGATAGCCGAATGGACAGCGAAGCCCATGCTGCTCTTGCTGTGACCTATCAACAACTGTTTCGCCAAGTGCAATTGCCCCTGACTCCTCCCAATCAGACCCTCCATCGTCGCCGCACGGTGCTCACCTTTGAATTAACCAGTGATCTGGAGCTATTCATGACCGCCTATGCTGCGATCTTTCCCTTTGGCGATGCGCAACTGACTCAGGCGGGTCTGACAGGGTTATTAAAACAGATTCCTAGCTATGTGTTTCGCCAGGAAGGAGATCTGCTGCCGCGTTTTCAGCAATTGATTACGTTCTTGAATCAGCAAAGACAACAGATGGATGGCAATCGCCTGCTGCAAGCCATTCCCCCCGCTGCCCAAAAGCTTGATTTTTTCCAAGCTCCCACCCAACTGCTGTTAATTAATTCCAAGTTGCAGACCTTAATGGTTTACAGTAACCCCCTATTTGGCAAGCGATCGGTACCGTTCTTCAAAACTGCCGATGAGTTTAAGATCAATGCCTTACCGAGTTTCCAGCCACCTGGTCAATCTCAGGTGATTGAATTTGTGGCTGGGTTTCGTCAATCTGCCACTCTACTCAGTCAGCGAGAGAGAGGGTAAGGCGTTGCGTAGGCGGGTTTCATAGGCTGTGATACTGTGATCTCTGACTTCCTCTAAATCGCCATCCAACCAGCGCAGCAGACCTCGCCCCAAACGGCGCAGTCTCTGGTTTTTGCGATCGCAGTAGAGTTGCAGGGTGCCGATGGCATTGAAGTGAAACACTTGTCCGGTGTGGATATAGCCTAAGGTTACTGCTGGCAGCCGGGGGACAATATCTGCATCATTGACGAGGCGAAAGGTGCGATCTTGCAATTGAGCATTGAACTGTTGCTGGAAGGAACGATTGCCCACCCGAGGCGCGCCGTAGGTATAGACTGCCTGAATTGGCTCTCCTGCTTGGGCAAATTGGGCAGCGGCTAAGATGGCGAGTGCGCCTCCCAAACTATGCCCTGTGATGTAGAGGGGTTGCTGACGATCGCGCACAGTGGCTAATGCAGTACGGATCTCAGACCATACGGATTGTAATGCATTCCAAAATCCCTGGTGGACCCGACTCTGGGCAATGCGATCGCGACGATGGATGGAGTAACGCTGACCGGGTGCGGGACTGGGGTGATCGGTGGGGCGATCGCTCACCAGACAGGACTCGACTGAATGATGGGTTGAGTGACGAGTTGCGCCATCAGTTGACTCACAGGCTGAGGGATTAGAACTGGATGGGTGCTGGGCTGTTGGACTAGGAACCAGTTTGCGACGAATCCGCTTGGGGCGTTTGCTGGTTGAGAGCAGAGAGCGTTTTCCAACCTGACTATTGGTGAGCCAATCCCTGAGATTGCGCATTTCTGTGCCCCGAAAGACCAGAATGATTGCCTGATCATTGGCAATGAGATAGCCTTGGGTCGTTTCCTGATCAAACCAATGGAAAGTTGGGAAACCCCATTGGGCGGCTTGCAATTGAATTTCAGCGCGATCGCGATAGGCCAGATGAGAAGCTTGTGCTAGGACGAGGGCATTGTGACCGTTATAGGCAGTCGCTGTGGGTTGAAAATTTTTCATATGACTATTCTCGATAGAACCCAATCCAATCAGGTGGATGTACGATGCTCCAACTTGTCTTTATGCAAATTTTGTACCGATAAACTTTTGTACCGATAAATTTTTGTACAAATGTTGTGAGGTAACCGTTATGAGGCAATAAATGCCATAGGTGAAGCAATCTATGCAACAGGTCTGTGGGGCAGACTATCCTGCCTTTCTCAATCGAGTGTGCCCTGGTTCACTCTGTGATGAATCACTGATACCAGCACTTGCACGAGATGACCTACGCTAGAGGATCTACACCACAGTTGCACTCAATATCGGTCATGACTGGAATGATTGTTTAGCGGTAATGATGACCTGGTGGTGCGCAGGCAGGTTGATCTGGCGAATGGGGTGAATCGATCGCCAGCCAGGGGCAAACTCCTGTTAAAGTGTGGATTTGCAAGCCTATGGATTGCTGCATCAAGCTCCCTACCGACCTGTACAATAATCCCTATGGAACAAATTATTCTTCTATCCAAGCGTGAAATTGCCAAAATGCGAGTGGCGGGTCAATTGGCTGCTCAGCTCCTAGACCATTTGGGATCTTTTGTTCAGGCGGGGGTTAGCACCCTAGAACTCAACAACGAAGCTGAACGTTGGACCAAGGCTCACGGAGCGATCAGTGCGCCCAAGGGCTATCCAGCCGGGAGTGATAATCCTTTCCCGCGATCAATTTGCACGAGTGTGAATGAGGTGGTTTGCCACGGTATTCCCAACAAAAAACAGATTCTCAAGGATGGTGACATCCTCAACATTGATGTGACTCTCATTGTGGATGGTTATCATGGGGACACCTCCAAGATGTTCTTCGTGGGGGAACCTTCGCCTGTGGCAAAACGGTTGGTGGAGGTGACAGAAAAATGTCGCCTGTTGGGAATTGAACAGGTCAAACCGGGCAATCGGATTGGGGATATCGGTGCTGCCATTCAGGAATATGCTGAGTCCCAGGGATTTTCCGTGGTGCGGGATTTTGTCGGCCATGGGATCAACCGCATTTTCCACACCGCGCCTCAGATTCCCCATTACGGAAAGTGGGGTACGGGTAAGAAACTCCGCCCCGGTATGACCTTTACCATTGAACCGAT
>JAYKGX010000016.1:0-5016 GCA_035285565.1 Synechococcales cyanobacterium | reverse complement strand
TTTGAGTTTTTTCCTGACCACAACCACGAACCTGGAAGAGTGAAGTGGTAGATGCACCCTGACAAATATCACCTCCTGGCTTCTCGGCTGGGGGGTTTTTTATTGCAGCGCTGATGCACCGACTAGCAAATGACCTGAATTGCACTTGAAGCAACTGGCAAATGACCTGATTAGACAAGGGAGCGAATTAGATCGATCGCCCCATCATCCCCACAGTATTGCGCCAAGCCAGATCCCGCGCTAGCACGATCAAGGCTCGCTCATCCGCCCCCGAAAACTGCTGAGAATTAATCAACTCCAAAAGGACTTGATAGGTCAGTTGGGTCGCAAAGGTTCCGCCCGATCGCAACAGATGGCTGTAGTAGGTAAACTGCGATCGCCCCAAAACATCCTGGTGAAATTGATAGACTTCTGTTGCCGTCATGCGATAAACAGCAGTATTCACAGGCACCACCACACGAGGAATGCCCTGGACTCCGTAGATTTGGGCCTTGTTGGAAACGGACTCCAGATTGCCAATCAAAACCGTCCACAACACCGTGCGAGTTTCGGTAATCAAATCCGGAGCGAAAATAGGATCCGGTTCACTGGTGAGGCGAGGTCCAAGGGCATTAAAACTAGGGTTGAGCAGTTGGGAGTTGTAGATCAAGCCAACAGCCCAGTGACGATGCTCATCTTCCAATTTGACAAAGGTTCCAAAACCGTAATCATTGGCAGTGGGAGCATCCCTAAATTCAGTGGGTTCATCGAGTTGAACGACGTAATCACAGTGGGAATTAGATTTAACAACTTTGCCTAGGCGCATGGGCGGCGTGCTTTAGGACTGGTGAATGTTCGGGAACTGTTAAGTATTCAAGTACTGGTGAGTATTGTACTGGCGATCGACCCTTAGGAAACAAAACCCATGCGACCAAACCCATGCGACCAAAACTCATGCGACAATGCTGAACGGTTCGTAACGGTCTTTCATCGCCCCTTTCAGGTTCACCTATCCTTCAGTGCTACCATGCAAGTCGAATTTCGCGAATTTGATCCATTTAGCGTTTGGTTTTGGTTTGAATTTCCCAATTTCCCCTCAGAAATGGAGAAGCAGTACCTCGAAGAGCTATTGAGTTCCTGGTTTTACCTAGGCAAGTTGGGGGGCTTCAATGCCGAAAATCTCCAGGTGCAGGATACAGGCTTGGAGGTCAGCTATATGACCTATGATGAGTCCCAAGCAGACAATAGTATGATGGCGCTGATGCACAATATGGGCGAGTTTGAGTATGAAGGAGCCTGGGCGCGCTGTTGGCTTGACCTAGGAACGAGTGATGCGATCGCCCTAGATGTGTTGATCAATGCCTTACGCCAACTGAGCAAAGATTTCATTGGACTGGAGCGAGTGATTATCGGCGGTGAAAACGAAGACTGGCGGATTCCGGAAATGGCGAAACCGGACTTGATGGGTAATCTGAACGAGTGGAACTAACTCCATTGGCCAGTTTCTGAGGTTGCAAACTTTCCAAGATGCGAAAACGAAAAATTCGAGTAATCGTTCTAGGGCTGGTGCGGCACGGCGATCGCGTCCTCTTGTCTGAAGGCTATGATTCCAAATTGGGATCGCACTATTATCGGGCTTTAGGCGGTGGCATTGACTTTGGCGAATCCAGCCAAGATGCACTGCGGCGAGAATTTCAAGAAGAGTTACGGGTGGAACTCGAAAATATTCGCTACCTGGGCTGTTCAGAAAATCTGTTCTGCTTAGAAGATGAACCCGGTCATGAGATTGTCTTCGCCTACCAGTGTGATTTATGCGATCGCAGTCTCTACGAAAAATCGAGCATTCCTTATTACGAAGGTCACAAAGAATATCAGGCCTCTTGGATCGAAATTTCTGAGTTGCAATCTGGAATCAAGCGCCTTGTACCTGAAGTGTTTCTTAGTTACCTCTGATGGGCAAGCTAAAGTTTGGTCAGTCTGCGATCGTTGCCTGCAAAACTTCGCCCGCAGAGTGCTAACCATGAGACATTCCTGGTGATGGGTGATTTTGGGAAATCGCCCATTTTTTTTCAATTTTTTTCTAAACTGGATCGCATTAGGAGTCAATTTCGCCTTTGGCTGGTCCTGTCTTGCTGCGATTTTTTGGGGCAGGGAATGCTGGCTCCTCCAGTTTTAACGGTTGTATTGACAATTTTGTATTGGCAATTGCTTATGGTTACTACGCCTGCTCGTCCATCCCCCTCTTCATCCTCTCGTGGTGTCCCCAGCCCACAACTGGGCAATCGCCAAAGACCTAAACCCATCATTTCCTGGGAAAAGCCACCTGCTGATTTTCAATTGGATGATGCGCCTGTGGATAATACGGATCAGCCGCTCCTTGCTGGAGCATTACGGGAAAGCCTAGAAATTACGGGACGCATTCAACCCGAAAACTTAATCGCCACAAACTTTGGACTCTGCACCAAAATCAACGGTGAACTGACGGTCAAGGCTCCCGATTGGCTCTATGTTGCTCGCGTCAATCACCCTGGACTCGATCGCAGAACCTACACCCCACAAACAGAAGGAGACCCACCCAGCATTGTCATGGAGTTTCTCTCAGCAACGGAAGGGGGAGAATATTCAATCCGTCTAATTCCGCCCGTTGGCAAATGGTTCTTTTATGAAGAAGTGCTCCAGGTGCCAAATTATGTCATTTTTGAACCCGATAGTGGTCTTCTAGAGGTTTATCGCTGGGGATCGGGCAAGTATAGCTTAGAACAGCCCGATGAAAATGGTCATCATTGGTTTGATGAGTTACAGCTCTTCCTAGGGACTTGGCGCGGTGAAAAGGAGGGGCGATCGGGCTATTGGTTGCGCTGGTGGGATAGAGATGGAAACCTTTTACCCTGGGCGATCGAAATCGTAGATCAACTTGCTGCCGAAAAGCAACGGGCTGAGCAGGAAAAGCAACGGGCTGAACGACTGGCAGCACTCCTGAAAGCTCAGGGGATCGATCCCGATGCAATCGCTTAGCTGGGTTCACGCCAGATTGTTAGGCTGAGGCTCTAGACTCATAAAACTAGAGTCACAAAAAGGGAACGTCTTAACAAAACGCTCCCTCAAAGGTTGATTTAAGATGACATCACGTGACCGATCGTCAACAAAAAACGTGAACTAGTGTCTAGCGAAACATGCTGCTGACAGAACTTTCTTCGTGGATGCGGGAAATGGTTTCGCCCAGTAAGTTCGCCACTGAGAGAATCCGCAACTGGGGAAAGCGCTGCTCTTCTGGCAAAGGAATCGTATTAGTCACGATCACTTCTTCAAGGCAACCGCTGGAAAGACGCTCGATCGCTGGAGGAGAAAAGACCGCATGGGTAGCACAGGCGTAAACTTGACGCGCCCCTTCTCGCTTCAACAGCTTCGCCCCTTCCGTAATGGTTCCAGCAGTATCGATCATGTCATCCACGAGCACAGCGGTTTTGCCCCGCACATCGCCCACCACATTCATCACCTCTGCCACATTATGGGCTTGACGGCGCTTGTCAATAATTGCGAGAGGAGCATCATTCAATCGATTGGCAAAGGCTCTGGCCCGAGCGACCCCGCCCACATCCGGCGAAACCACCACGAGATCCTCTAAGTTCTTACTCTTGAGGTAATCGACTAAAATGGGAGCACCATAGACATGATCAAGGGGGATATCAAAGTAGCCTTGGATCTGTGCTGAATGTAAGTCCATCGCCAGCACGCGATTGGCACCAGACTTGGTTAGAATATTTGCCACCAGCTTAGCGGTGATTGATTCCCGCCCCGCTGTTTTGCGATCGGCTCTGGCATAGCCATAGTAGGGGATCACCGCAGTCACTTGTCTGGCAGAAGCCCGTTTACAGGCATCGATCATGATCATCAATTCCGTCAAGTGATCATTCACGGGACGGCAGGTGGGCTGCAAAATGTAAACATCACAGCCTCGAATCGATTCCAAAATTTGAACGTAAATCTCACCGTCCGCAAAACGCTTACGGATCATCGGGCTGAGGTCAATTCCTAAATACCGAGCCACTTCCTGTGCTAAGACCGGATTCGCAGAACCCGATAGGAGACAAAGGCGGTTATTGTCAGCAGGAGTCACTGGAAGAGTCGGCAGAGTCAGAGTCGCAGAACGGATCACATCAATTCCTCTAACACGTTCATGGCAATCTTAGCATCGGGATCTAGGGACTTCATCACTAGATCTCACGGAATTCCTTCGCCTGAAATACAGCCACAAATCCATCACCCGATTTAAAGCGTTCTTACGGATAAGCCGTTCTAAATCGTCATGAGATGCAGCCTGAAACCAGCGCGGGAACAATTTGGAAAAAGAATGTTTAAGAGTGATCGTCATTGATTCAACTCATCGAGCTAGCAAGAGTCGAATCAGGCATTGGGCAGCACCATAAACTCGCAAGAAGCCATTTAATAGGATTTAAGACCAGATTAAAAGTGGGAAAAAAGAAATTAAGCTGCCACAGACCGCAGAAGGGTCAACTCACCCAGTTCAATAGAACAGCTAGCCGTTCCAGGAAAGAGGTTGACGGGGTTAAAAACAGAATATATTTTGCCAAATTTCGTCCCAGCCTGCCAAGCGTTTTAGGATAAATGTGATGAAGAAGACTGAACGAGGAACCGACCCATGAGTCTTATTGACCAGATTTCTGAAGATATCAAAACTGCCATGAAGGCAAAAGAGAAGGTACGTTTAGAAACCCTACGGAGTATTAAGAAAATTCTCTTAGAAAAAGAAGTTTCCGTTCGACCCAGTGGGCAAACCAGCTTGACCCCAGAGCAGGAAATGGAAGCTTTAGTGCAATTGGCCAAACAACGCAAAGATTCGATCGCCCAATATCAGCAGGTGGGGCGTGAGGATCTAGCGGCCCAGGAAGGTGCTGAATTAGCCATCATCGAAGAATTTTTACCGAAACCCTTATCCGATGAGGAGATTGCCCAGGTGATTGAGGCGATCGTAGTACAGGTGGGAGCTAGCTCTGCCAAAGATATGGGCAAGGTGAT
>JAYKGX010000015.1:0-7747 GCA_035285565.1 Synechococcales cyanobacterium | reverse complement strand
CGTAGAGACGTTCCGCCGGAACGTCTATCCACAGCAAGTAGGGAATGGGAGGGGGAGAGGGGGGGAGGGGGAATGGGAGGGGGGGAGGGGGGGCGATCGCCATTTTCTGGGTTCTGCTTCAGCGTTTCAATCTGACTAGGCTCGGATACCTGACTGCACTTGCCAGAGGCTAGCATATGCTCCCTGTTGTGCCAGTAGGGCTTCGTGGGTGCCTTGTTCGATGATGTTGCCTTGCTCCATGACATAGATGCAGTGGGCATGGCGGATGGTGGAGAGGCGGTGGGCGATCGCAATGGTCGTGCGATTTTGGGTGATGTGTTCTAGCGATCGTTGGATGGCGGCCTCGGTTTCGTTGTCTACGGCGGAAGTGGCTTCATCTAGAATCAGGATCGCTGGATCTTTGAGCAAGGCACGGGCGATGGCAAGGCGTTGGCGCTGTCCGCCGGAAAGTTTTTGCCCCCGTTCACCAACGATCGTTTCGTAGCCATCTGGCAACGTCATAATAAAATCGTGGGCTTCTGCGAGCTTGGCGGCTTGGATAATTTCCGATCGCGTTGCATCAAAGCTGCCATAGGCGATATTTTCACTCACCGTGCCGTGAAATAGAAACACATCCTGGCTCACCCAACCCATGCAGCGCCGTAAATCCTTCAACCGCAGATCGCGAATATCAATGCCATCTAGCAAAATTTGTCCGGCTTGAATTTCATAAAACCGCAGCAGTAATTTAACTAAGGTACTCTTGCCGGAGCCAGTGATACCCACAATCCCGATCGTCTGACCCGCTGGGATGTGCAGCGAGAGGTTTTCTAAGGCATTCCCCCGATTTTTATAAGCAAAGGTAATGTTTTCTAGGCGCACCTCGCCCTTGACTTGGTGAACTGGCAGACTGCGATCGCCCGTGGGAATGGCAATGGGAGTGGCGAGTAAGTTCATGACCCGGTGTATAGAAGCCATTGCCCTTTGGTATTGATCCATCGTTTGTCCGAGCCGGGTGAAGGGCCAGAGGAGCCGTTGAATAATAAACACCATAAACGCATAGGTGCCCGGTTCCAAGCGTCCCGCTGCCGCTTCTAGTCCCCCTAGAAAGAGAGTTGCCGTAAAGCCAATCAAAATAATGAAGCGAATCAGGGGAATAAACGCCGCACTGAGTCCGATCGCCCGTCGGTTGCTATTGCGGTAGGCTTGGCTGTCTTGGGTGACGCGATCGCGTTCGTAATCTTCAGCGGTGTAGCTTTTAATGGTGGCAATGCCCGACAGATTATTGGCCAGCCTTGCATTGACTAAACTGGCTGTTTCGCGGACTTGTGCATAGCGGGGAGCTAAGCGTTTTTGAAAGGCAAGGGAACCCCAGAGAATGAAGGGAATTGGCAACATTGCCCACCAGGAAACCCCCGGAGCTAAGGCAATAAACGTTCCTCCGACAAACAACACTGTGGTGGCAAATTGCAAAATCTCATTTGCCCCATGGTCTAGGAACCGTTCTAGTTGATTGATGTCATCATTGAGGATGGACAGCAAGGTGCCTGTATTTTGCTCTTCAAAAAAGCTGAGTTCCAGATCCTGCAAATGACTGTAGGTATCTAAGCGCAGTTCATGTTGCAGCGTTTGGGCTAGGTTGCGCCAGATGCGATCGTAGGCATATTCAAACAGCGATTCGCCCCCCCAAATCAAGAGGGTCAGCAGGGAGAGGAGCATCAACTGCCCGGTAACGGTGGTGATGCCAAACTGGGCTAATAAAGACTTTTCCTGTTTGACCACAATATCGACTGCCATGCCGATTAAATAGGGCGGAGCCAGGTCAAAAATTTTATTCAGGACTGAAAAGCTACTGGCCCAGAGGATCGTAGAACGATAGCGCCGACTGTAGCGGAGGAGCCGTTGCAGGGGATGGGCGGAAGGTGCCAGGGTCATAGGAGAAATGGGGGAGAGGGAGAGGGGGAGAATTGCGTTTTGCCGAACTCATGTTAAACCAAGTATCAGACTCAGTATCAGACTATTGTACGCGTTTGCATGCGTTCGCTTGACCCATCCCTCACAAGTTCCTCAAACTATTGGAGTAGAAATGAAAGTATCCGAAGTCGATCGTTAACTTAATAGACAAGCTTTGATGCAAGAGAGGTCTATATGACTATTCGATTCCGTGACCCAAATTCCCCAGAGGCAGACACCGCTCCAACGTTGAACGCCGATCGCCCCAATCTCGATCGCTTTTGCTTAAGCCATGAAACGGCACTAGAAACCGCAGAAGCTCTGGTGTTGCCCCTCAGCCGAGTGGGGATTGCGGACATTGCCCTAGTTGGTGGAAAAAATGCCTCCCTGGGGGAAATGATTCAACAACTCACGCCCAAAGGGGTACAGGTTCCCGGTGGATTTGCGACCACTGCCCATGCCTATCGTCATTTCCTAGCCAGTGCTGGCTTAGAGCAGCAACTGCGGCAGATTTTTGCAGATTTAGAGGTGGAAGATATTCAGAATTTGCGCGATTGCGGTCAGCAAGCCCGATCGTTGATTTTGCAAACGCCTTTTCCGCCCGAGTTGGCACAAGCTATTCAGGATGCCTATGCAGATCTCTGTGCCCTGGAGGGTCAGGAGACGGATGTGGCGGTTCGCTCTAGTGCAACGGCGGAAGATTTGCCCGATGCCAGTTTTGCCGGACAGCAGGAAACCTATTTAAATGTACATGGCATTCGTGATGTACTGGCAGCTTGCCACCGTTGTTTTGCTTCTATCTTTACCGATCGTGCGATTTCCTATCGTCAAATTAAGGGGTTTAATCACTTTGACGTTGCGCTATCCGTTGGCGTGCAAAAAATGGTGCGATCGGATTTGGCAACCTCCGGTGTGATGTTTTCGATTGATACGGAAACGGGATTTAAGGATGCTGCCCTGATTACTGCCGCCTATGGTTTAGGGGAAAATGTGGTACAGGGGTCGGTGAACCCGGATGAATATTTAGTGTTTAAACCAACCCTTCAAGCAGGCTTTTCGCCTATTTTGGATAAACGCCTTGGCAGCAAAGAAATTAAGATGGTCTACGATATTGGTGGCTCGAAGCAAACCAAAAATATTCTCGTGCCAGAGGTCGATCGTCAGAAATTTGCCCTGAGTAATCCAGAGATTCTGCAATTAGCCCGTTGGGCCTGTGTGATTGAGGAGCACTATTCCCAGGTGCGAGGGGTCTATACGCCGATGGATATTGAATGGGCAAAGGATGGGCTGACGGGGAAATTATTTATTGTGCAGGCGCGACCTGAAACGGTGCAATCCCAAAAGTCCCAAACCACGCTGCGTTCCTATCACTTGCGTCCTGAACCTGGCACGAATCTGGAACCCCTGGTGGTAGGTCGGGCTGTGGGAAATTTGATTGGGCATGGCAACGTGCGGGTGATTTTGAATGTGCAGCAGATTGAGGCTTTCCAAGCTGGAGAAGTCTTGGTGACCAGCCGGACTGATCCCGATTGGGAACCAATTATGAAAAAAGCCAGTGCGATCGTCACGGATCAAGGGGGACGTACTTGCCATGCTGCCATTATTGCCCGAGAGTTGGGCATTCCTGCGATCGTCGGTTGTGAAACGGCAACGCAAATTCTGCAAACGGATCAAGCGGTCACTGTTTCTTGTGCTGAAGGAGAGGAGGGGAAAGTCTATGCAGGCATTCTGCCGTTTGACGTACAGGCGGTTGAATTAACTGAGATCCCCCGCCCCAAAATTCAGGTGATGATGAATGTGGGCAATCCTCAGGAAGCGTTTTCGTTCGCTGCGATTCCCAATGATGGGGTGGGCTTAGCGCGGATGGAATTTATTATTGCAAACCAGATTAAGGTGCATCCCCTGGCGTTGTTGCACTTTAATCAATTGACCCAGCCCAGGAGTAAAGCCCAAATTTCCCATTTAACAGCCCAATACCCCAATAAGGCTGATTACTTTGTGGATAAACTTGCCTATGGTATTGGCACGATCGCAGCCGCCTTTTATCCCAAACCCGTGATTGTGCGACTGTCAGATTTCAAGAGCAATGAATATGCCAATCTATTAGGGGGAATTGACTTTGAACCGAGGGAAGAAAACCCCATGATTGGCTGGCGGGGGGCTTCACGGTATTACGATCCACGCTATCGAGCTGGATTTGCTTTGGAATGTCGAGCGATGAAGCGGGTGCGGGATGAGATGGGGCTGACGAATGTGATTCTGATGGTGCCGTTTTGTCGCACTGTGGAAGAGGGGAAACAGGTGTTGGCGGAAATGGCAAACCATGGACTGGTGCGAGGAGAAAATGGATTGCAGGTCTATGTCATGTGTGAATTGCCCAGTAATGTCATCCTGGCAGCAGACTTCTGTCAGATTTTCGATGGCTTTTCCATTGGATCGAATGATTTAACACAATTGACCCTAGGACTCGATCGCGATTCTGCTCTAGTCGCGCATTTATTTGATGAACGAAATTCTGCTGTCAAACAGATGATTGCTAGCGCGATTGCAACTGTGAAAGCGAACGGTCGTAAGATTGGCATTTGTGGACAAGCCCCCAGCGATTATCCTGAATTTGCCCAATTCCTGGTGGAGCAGGGGATTGACTCCATCAGCCTGAACCCAGATTCTGTGCTGAAGACGTTGCTAGAGATTGGAGAATAAAGATTCAACAGGCAGCGGATTTTTGAGCGGATGAAATGGAGGAATCCCTTAAACTAACAGATTGAATAGGCAGCGGATTTTTGAGCGGATGAAACGGAGGAATCCCTTAAACTATCCGCTTCATCCGTTTCAAAATCCGCTGCCACTTTTTGATCACTATCAGCTTGTCAATCTAGGCTGGAAAAATGGCAGTACCAGAATCTATGGTTGTGCGTTGTATGTTGATGCTTGAGTTATCAGTGGGGAAGTTGCTTGAGTTTAGCGGTAGAATTGAACTTGAATTAGGCGTATTGAGCGATCGCAAGATGCAACGGTTTGTTCGGATCGTCAGTCTAAGTTCCTAAATCAGCGTGTTGAGCAGGATGGACCCATGATCATACGAGAAGCAACCCACAACGATATACCTGTCCTTGCTAAGGTTCATGTAGATACTTGGCGAACAGCCTATCGAGGGATTATGCCCGATGAGTATTTGGCAAATCTATCCTATGAGCAGCGAGAGAACTTTTGGTCTAAAATTTTGAACGGCGCTCCGGAGAATGGCTATTTTACCTACGTTGCTGAGGACGAATCAGGTGAAGTTATCGGTTTTGCGAGTGGAGGTGAAGAGCAACCAGGCGATCCAGTGTATAAAGGCGATTTGAAGGCAATCTACATTCTACAAAACCATCAAGGCAAGGGAATTGGACGCTGTCTAATGCAAGCGTTTGCGAAAAAGCTTCATCTGTCAGGCATCGACACTATGCTGGTATGGGTTTTGCTGGATAATCCAGCCTGCCAATTTTATGCGGCACTTGGCGGTAAACCCGTTCATGAAAAAGAAATAGAATTTGGCGGTAAATCGTTGATTGAAGTGGCTTATGGTTGGATGGATACAGGAAATCTCAGATGCAATTGAACTGCCCAACAAGCCCCGATCGCTTTATAAAATTTAGTAAAAAGCAGCCACACACCTCGGTAGCATGGGGGTTGACCTTGGGTGCGATATCTTAGTATTGCTGTTGGTGTAACTTCTTGCTAGAGAATTTCTCCGACAAAATTCCCCAGTTCTTGATTCAATTGAATTGAGCTTGTGTAGAATTTGACAACTTTTGTACTATAAGCCCTACGCATTCTCGCGAAGCACGCCAGCCGCATAACATAGTGCTCAATCAGTTGGTGAGGGCGGTAGTTGTAAGTCTTCGCTGCAGCAATTAGAGTTAAGTGGACATTAGTTAAGTGGTCGTTGTATAAAACTTCTCATGGTGAAACAACTTGAATTGAGCGAGTACAAGCAAGGAGTCGCAGATTCATACGATCGCAGAAGTCGAACTTATGACAATAGCAATTGGCACGTACAGATTGGCCATCGTCTGCTTGAGTATGCACAGGTTAGATCTGGACAGACGGTTTTAGATATTGGAACAGGAACAGGTCATCTTGCGATCGCGGCGGCTCAAATTGTCGGTGATTAGGGGCAGGTAAGTAGATAACGATAGACCGATTGAGACCGCTAAGTTGAATGAGGCGAAACCTGATTCAACCACCGCTCAAGTTCTGTTTGCCATTAGATTAAGAAAAGAATAGGTATTTCTTAACCTGAAGTTACTGACATCAATTACTGATGGGATGTAGGATAGTCTCGCCAAAGAAAAATCCTGATCCATTGTTTCAGGCTTTATCCTGGCAACTGTAGCTTAAATAGTACATATTAATTGCACCCAACGCTGAGCTTGTGTCTACCCGGAGTCCTCTATGAAGATCGCCATCATTAATCAGCCTTGGGGCGGACTGGTGCCTCCGAAACCCTCTGGTTCAATTCCGATTCTGATATATGAAACAGCCCAGCGCCTTGCCAAAGCAGGGCATGATGTAACCGTCTATAATCGCGCGCTCTGGAAAAAGGAGATGATTCAGCATGAGGGGGTTACATACAAGTCTATTCCAATTGTGCTGGATAAGGTACTCATCAAAGGCTTGAATAGATTGCCTTTCAGGAATGATCTAAAGCCACCTTTTCTCTGGAATATTGCTTACTTTACCTATGGTCTGCAAATTGCACTTGACTTACGTGGAAAATCCTGTGATTGGGTGCATGTGCATAATTTTTCTCAGTTTATTTCCACCATCTGCTTTTTTAATCCAAAGGTTAAGGTTGCATTGCAGACCCATTGCGAATGGCTAAATAAACTAGATGCCAAGTTTCTAGAACCTAGATTGCAGAAAGCAGATATTATTGTCAGTTGTAGTAGCTTTTTAACCCAGGAAACACAGCAGCGATTTCCCAATATTGCCGATCGCTGCCATACAATCTTCAATGGAGTAGATGCTGAATATTTTAGCCAACTTAGCTATACTGAATCGCTTCGAGAAGATCATGCAGCTAATCAGAAATATTCTGAAGATAGTAAGCGATTACTGCATCCATCACCCAGTGACGTAGCAGTTCAACCAACGCTTCATCAAACAAGTGTTAGCACTGATCTGGCTGATACTTTAGCTGCTAGGGCAATGGTCAAGGTAACGCCCTGTTTGCTTGCAGCACACCGATCTGCTGCTACTCCATCGCTGAAACCGCTCAGAATTCTGTATGTGGGTCGTCTTTCCCCCGAAAAAGGAACTCATATTCTTCTGGAAGCTTTCGAGCGGGTTTATGAGAAGATGCCAACTGTGCAGCTTGATTTGGTTGGATCACAAGAAGTCATGCCTTATGAATATCTCATTGGCATGGATGATGATCCTAAAATTCTGAATCTTTTGCGATTTTACCCATCCACGCAATGGCAAGCGTATCTGATGCAATGGCAGCGATCGCATCCGGCGGCAAAACAGGTTAATTTTGTAGGAAACGTGAATTATGCTGATCTAAAGCATTACTATCACAGTGCTGATTTATTCGTTTTTCCATCGATTTGTGATGAAGCGTTCGGAATGCCTGTAGCAGAAGCAATGGTAGCTGGACTGCCTGTGATTACTACTCACGCAGGAGCCTTACCAGAACTGGTGGATTATGGACGTTGTGGATGGTTGGTGCCACCGGATGATGCAACTTCCTTAGCGGCTAAAATGTTGGAGGTTTTAGCCAGTCTCAAGCATCAGCCCAGCCATCACCCTCACTGGAATGCGAATGTCA
>JAYKGX010000014.1:0-9669 GCA_035285565.1 Synechococcales cyanobacterium | reverse complement strand
AATTTGAATGGGGTTGTCCATGATATGACCCTGGTGCCAAGGCTAACCTCTTGATTTTACAGCCAACAGATGGACGCTATATCTGGGTACCGACCACGGGAATTCTAGGAGAACCCAAATTTTCCTGCAACGGTTCATAGATTCCACAAATCTCTTCCTCACTCCCACTCAGAGGACGTAACCTACATTCCGCAGGTAGATCATAAATACTTAATAGAATCCGTATTAATATTGAATTCATCTTTATTTTAAGTAGCTATTATCACTTTATCTACTCTATTCAGTTGAGTTTTACGGAGTAAACGATGAGGATCGTAGTTCGCTTGAATTTATTCCTCTCATTAATGTGTACTACCTGCGGAAGGTAGGCGTAATCGAATAATTTCCGTATTATCCGAGGGCAGCACGACCCACTGACGATCGCGACAAGTAACAACAGAGCCGGGGGTATAAACTGTCATAAGAAGCTAGGAACTGGAATTGTGTCTAAGCCAGAGTATAAATCTATTACTTACTAGAAGTCGATGCGGTTCAGAATATTTTGTTCAGGACTTCCTCTGAATCTCCAGTTATAATCAGCTATTGATCATTGCCTGCAGGGGCGATCGCCCGATCTTCATACCATTGTTCGATCTTGCCAATCACCATCACCAACAAGCCAAGTAAGCCTGCAGAATAGAGATCACCACCCCAACTGTCATGCAGCCAAACAAAGAGACCATCCTGTTCCGTACCATGAAAGAAGGTGAGTGCTGTGTTACGCACAATGTTAGCAGCAATACTAAGAATAATAGTAATAATGAAGAAGATAAACGTTGCAGAACGCGAGCGCAGTAAATTTGTCCAATAGAGTAACATTAATGCGACATAGAGGCTGGTAAACATCATTTTCAAACCAGCACAATAGGGAGCTACTTCCACTTGGCGATCGTTGACAAAAATATTGATTTGCTCAACCGTAACATCCATACCAAAGATAGTGAGCAAAAAGCCCGCAAAATGGGCAATGAAGCTTTGCAACGGTAACGTATAGGGCGTAATTAAATAAGGGAGTTCATTCGGTGTCGCCAGCAGCACCAACAAGAGGGGAAACCATTGGAGTTTCAGTCCCGGCAGCCCCTTCCACAAACCCACCATCCCCACCAGCAACATCGGCAACGAAACATTCACCAGATCCGGTAATCCCGTCTGATATAACCCAGCCGCGATAGCACAGAGTCCGAATCCTGCTGCTTGAGCCAATAAACTGGGGTGGGGTAACTTGCGCCAATGGTGGCGAAAACTCCAAGCCAAATAAGCGGCAAAGGGCAACCCAATCAGACCATGGCTGAAATATTCATGTTCAATACTGATGGTTTTCTTCAGCCAGCCATCCACCCAATGCCAGAGCAGCGGTCCATAGAGCAAGCCGACCAACGCCCCGATCGTCCAAACCAGCCAGGATTGACGCAGACGGGTTGAAAGGTGGCTCCAGCCAGGGAAAGCAAGCGGCGATCGCATATTAAGCAGATATCAGTAAAGGGTTAACACTCGGGGTGAGGACACTAGGAATGAGCAGGCTTTTAAGCTCGTCCACCACCCGTTGAATTTGGGCTTCTGTTAATCCAGGATACATCGGTAATGAGAGAATTTCTTCCGATAAGCGCTCTGCATGGGGAAAGTCCCCCGCCCGATACCCCAGGAATTTAAACGCGGGTTGGAGATGACAAGGAAGTGGATAGTGAATCCCTGTTTGAATCCCACGCTGCTCCAGATGGGCTTGCAAAGCGGCGCGATCGCCCACAGAACAGGATTTCCAAGCTTCTGCCAGCAACCGGATCACATACAAGTGATAGACATGCCCGCGCCCCACTTGATTTTGTAGCGGTAAGACCCCTTGGGCAGCTAGGGGTTTGAGGGCACGCTGATAGGTTTCAGAGGCCGATCGTCTGGCTTGGTTCCAGCTTGCTAGGTGGGGCAACTTCACGTTGAGGACTGCCGCTTGGATGGTATCTAAACGGCTATTGGTCCCCAGTTCCGTGTGGAAATATTTCTTGGGCGCTCCATAATTACGCAAACAGCGGATCTGAGTGGCGATCGCCTCATCCGAAGTCACCACCATCCCACCATCTCCCAAGGCTCCAAGATTTTTGCTGGGATAAAAACTAAAGGCAGCAGCAGTCCCCACCGATCCAGCGTGATACCCCTCTCGCTCGGCTAAATGCGCCTGGGCGGCATCCTCAAAAATAATCAAATCGTAGGTTGCAGCCAAATCCTTCAGCAAGGTGGGGGAAACCATCTGACCGTAGAGATGGACGGGCACGATCGCTCGGGTATTGGGGGTAATGGCTTTTTCAGCCGCCGTCAAGTCCATCAAGCCCGTTTGCAGGTCGCAGTCTACTAAGATCGGTTTCGCCCCACTGCGCAGCACACCAATCAACGTCGCAACAAAGGTATTGGCGGGCAGAATCACCTCATCCCCCGATCGAATTCCACAAGCTTGCAGCCCCAGGGCGATCGCATCTGTTCCACAGCCTACCCCTACCCCATGCTGCGCACCACAGGCTTGAGCGAAACGAGTTTCAAATTCTCTCACACTATGACCGAGTACATAGTCCCCCTGCAGCAGCACATTCCGCAATACGGCTTCCAAATCAGCCTGAATGGGGGCATGGGCAACTGTAAGATCAACAAACGGGACTGAGACAGGTTCTGCGGGTGGGACTGAAGATACAGCAGTATGCATAAAAAGTTCGTAAAAAGACCGGGTGATTGGACGCGGAAGCAATCATTGTCTAGATACCGACTGGATACAAGCACAATTGTCTTTCACAAGATGTCTCGGTTGCATTGATACACAGCGGCAAAAGATAAGACGACCAAAAGCTGAACCAATACTGGATTCATAACTGGGTCTAGCGTACCCAGAGAGCGCCTCGCCCGAACATCACCCATAGGGGTAATCCTAGGGTCATCTAGGGAGATTCTTACAGGCTTTTTGGGGTGATTATTGCCGCGATCGCTGATGCTGCAACCACCGTAGCGCTAAGGTGATCCCCACCGTGCCCAACCCCACCAGCATCAACCCATCTTGATGATTGCAAGCAGCGATCGCCACATTGACCGCCCCACTGCTGAGCAGCAGAAGCGTAATGGGAGTCCGACGATTCTGCGATCGCAACCCGTTTAACGACCGTAAAGCCATACCCGTCTCCTCAGAGTTTTCTAACAAAATCAGGGGCTAATCTCTGTTTCAAGATGCCCCTGCTGCTACCCGGATTGACGGTTAAAGTCGATCTACTCAACCTAACTGACCAAGCCTAGCCAGGTCAGCACACCTTGCCCCGTTACAAATTCGATCGCGATCGCAATCACAAACCCCAGCATGGCTGCCCGACCATTCAAACGTTCGGCATAGCCATTAAAACCAAATTTGGGATCTTCGAGCTGGGGTTGACTGGTGGGTTGGGTAATAGGATTCATGACAAGACCTACAAGTTAAAAATTTGGCAAAATTTACAATTCTTCATAACCATTTTAACGATATTTTGCCTCCGTGGGTTTGCTTCCCTCTAGGCAGCGGAGACTTTCAGGGAGAGACCTCAGCCCAATATGAATGATCTTTAGGAGGCTTGCAACTTGGAGGACAGGGTTTGATTTAGGACTTGCTGGACGAGGGTTGGAATCATCGAAAGACGCTCTGCCACTGGAATTCCAGCCCGCCGAAATGCTGCCACTTTACTTTCAGCCGTGCCAATATCTGGTCCCAAGTCCAAAATCTGAGATTCAATAATCGCCCCGGCATGACCGATCCGACGATTTCGGGGAGCCGTATGACCTGCAATATAGGCAACCACGGGTTTATCGATCGCTTCAGCAATATAATGAGCTGCCATTTCCTCACTATCTCCGCCAATTTCTCCCACTAGGACGATCGCCTCTGTTTCATCATCCTCTTCTAAAATTTGCAACCACTGGGGAAAAGTTGATCCAACGATCGCATCCGAGCCAATACTCACACCGATCGACTGTCCAATCCCGGCCTGGGTCAACAGCCTTGCCACCTCATAGGTCAGAGGCCCATTGCGGGTAATTAAGCCCACGGAACCGGGCTGGTAAAAGGCTGGGGGATGAATACCCAGCAGCAACTTCCCCGGCACAATCACCCCTGGACCATTGGGCCCAACCACCAACGTCTCGGTCGTTTCGGCATGGCGGAGCAACTTGACCATATCCAAGGGCGGCACCCCCTGGCTGATCAAAACAATTTGCCGCACCCCCACCCGCATCGCCTCCAGGGCCGCATCCAAGGCTGCATAGGGATGGCTGCAGATGACCACCGTAGCGATCGCCCCGTGACTGGCTACCACCTGCTCCACCATATCGTACACAGGAATTCCAGCTAGCCGCTCTCCACCATACCCAGGACTCACCCCGGCAATCACAGGGGTTCCGTAGGCTTTCATCAACGGTGCATAGGTCATGCCTAAGGGTTCTTTAATCCCCTGGACAATCACGGGGCTAGAAGGGTCAAATATCATAAGTTCAAAAGTAATACTGAAAGACTGGTCACAACAAGAAAAATCGGTAGGGAACAGACGAAGAGAAACCCGAGCAGAAAAGGCTGAGTGGACAACCGCACGGGGGAACTGGCTCATTCACCCCTGCTGGGTTCACAACATGCTTAGCCATACCAAATCAGTTTGAATTCGCTACCTATCATCACCTCCTCAATCCAAAATCCACCATTCTGGAGGACTTGCAGGGGTTAGGTGCTTTGCACAGGCTGCGCTAACGGCACCCCCTAAGTTGGGGTTGGGGGCAGTTCGGCAAGCAGACTGATCGGTATCATGTCTAACTCTATTTGATGTCAGCACCATGCGTGATCAACCCTATAGTTAACCAATCGTTAACCAACGGATTCAGTAACCCATAGCAGCAACCGGGATCCCAGTCTAGCGCACTCAAGTTTCCAGAAGGGCTTACCATGAACGATTTCATAAAGTTAGGACAACCAAAAGATTAGGAACCTGCCAGAAATTTTCTAGCCTGCGATCGTCAAGATACCCCCAACTTCCCATCGCTAATGAGAGATGCCTCAGGCAGGGGAGCTAAGTGAGTCGCTTCTGACTGCGAACTCTCCTGAAGGAAGAAAGCAAAGCTAGGCAAACAAGGCAGGATTAAGGGATTTGCGTAAACATGTTCCAGAAATTAGTTAGGACTATAAAACGAAGGCTTTCAATCTGACAAGCTTGGTAATGAGGTAACTATTATTCACAGCGTATCTAAAGTTACTGACAAATCATTCATCGATCGTATGATCATCATTCATCTAACACGATTATTCAACCTACTCATTTATAGAAGTTTCTCCCATAAATAGTTGATATGCAAGCTTGCTGTGCCCCAGGGAGGCAGAATTTAGTTTTTCCAGCAATAAGAGTGATTATGAGTCTATTCAACACCAAAAAAAAATATCAAAAATCCGTAAAAACACGCTTGCATCCGGTTAACATTAAGTTAATCAAAGGTTAAAATAGCTACAAAAGATATTATTTGTTGAACACTATTTTTTCTCGGGACAGTGCTCTGATCGGCAGAGGATTGTCAGAATCCAATCTCTGATGAACCTTACAATTATGGATCCGAGTTTAGCTGGACACAGTTGGGACAAGATCATCGAGTTCTGAATAATCCGGTAGGTGAGTGTCGATCGCCTTACCACTGCGCAATACAATGCGATCATGCTGATTGCGAGACAGGAGTTCACTATAATTTCTTGCTTTAAAGAGAATAAGATCAGCCGGAAAGTCCACGCCAATTTTGCCCGTTTCAGGACAGTGCATCAGTTCAGCAGGGGTAGTGGTGATGGCATTGATCCAGTCGCCATAGGGGCGATCGAGGTGGGCAATCCGCACAGCCTGGGTAAAGACTTCCAAGCCGTCATGATCGCCAAAGCCATAGAACGGATCTCGACAGTTATCACTGGAAATTGCCACCGGAATGCCCGCCTTGCGCAACTCATGCAACTGGGTGACACCACGCCAGTAGGGAGTTTGCCCCGATCGCCGATCCTGGAGATACAAATTACACATCGGCAAACTGACAATGCCAATCCCGGCTTTTTTCACCAGGGCGATCGTCTCTTGCACTTGCTCCGGCGGTTGCACCGATAAACTACAGCAATGCCCACAGATGACTTTGCCTTTATAGCGATGCCGGAGAGTGGCCGCTGCGATCGCCTGGAGACAGCGGGAGTTGGGGTCGCCATTCTCATCCACATGAAAATCCAGGGAGAGCTTGCGTTGTTTTGCCAGTTTGAATGTGGCATCAATCTGGGCTTCTAAGTTTGGATTCTCGTAGGCAACACCACCCAAAATGCCCCCCGCTGCTGCCACTAAATCTGCCAAGGCTTCCCCCGCCGGAGTTAGATAATAGTCTAGGGACACCAGGGACACTGCTTGAAGATGCAGGCGATCGCGCCACTGCTGTTGCAATTCCTGAAACACCCCAAAACTGAGGGCAGCGAGTTTGCCAGCGGCATCAAGATGGGTGCGCAGAGCTTTGGTGCCATGGGCATAGCTACATTTCAACCCAAATTCCATGCGACGGTAGAGGTCTTCGGCGGTCCAATGCTTGCGGGCATCCTTTTGCACCGTGGCGATCGCGCTATCAAACGTGCCATCCGGATTCGTTGCTCTAGACCAGATATGCCCCTTATCCAAATGGGTATGTAACTCCACAAAACAAGGCAACACCATCCCAAGCTGGAGGTCGATCGAGGGGGCACTGAAGCTAGAAAAGGTGTCGGCAATGGTGATCGTGGAAATCAGACCCTCCCGCACTTCAATATCCACTCGGAGCAGATTATCCGGCAGTCCCTTGCGAGTTTTCCATTTGGCTCCATCCACCAACAGCGAAGCAGGAACCTGAGCATTGCGCAACCAATAGTGAGGAGAGTCAAACAGCATGAAAAATCGGGAATCCAGCACGATCGTCGGGAAGTTCTCTTTGATCATCGCAGATCATTGCGCCATCGGGCAGCCCACCGGTGATCAGTTCATACGGGGTGCGCGATCGCGCATAATGATCGCGTTGATCGCGCATAATGACAGTCAAGTGATGTTAGGAGACTCGATATGAAAAGAATTATGAAATTTGTGCGTCATTGCCAACTCTCCGCTGGTGTTCTTGCTCTTTTGACCCTGGTGGGCAGCCCTGCGATCATCCCTGTGTCTGCTTTGTCTGCCGAGCCACAGCGCCTTGCCCAAGCCGAGCCAAACACCGATGCTGCCTTTTGGGTGCCGACGGCTTGGTTTGATGAAGCAAAGCCTGTGCGGGTGCAAATTATGAATAAAACGGGTGAGACCTTAGAATATCTCATTACCACCCATACGAATTTCCGCCGCCTAGAACCCGGACAAAGCGTCACCCTGAGTGAATTGAGCCTGCCCACCTTTTTGAATATCAACCCGCTGCGCGATACCAACATTGATTACAGCATCACGGTGAATCGCAAAACCAATACCATCATTGCCGAAGTCAAGCTCACGGGAGGTCAGGGCGATCGCACCTTGCATTTGGATGAGAAGGGAGCGGTTTACGCTTACTAGGGGATGTTATGGGAGGGAGTGGGGGGAGTGGGGGAGTGGGGGAGTGGGGGAAGATTGATCTTGTTGGGACGATGGTGATGGTCTGGTAGACGATGCTTGCTCAAATTTATGCCAATTTAAACAGGGTAAACCCCATGCTCAATGTCTCGCTTCCTCTTAGCACCTTGGCTAAAGTTTTCCTGCTGTCTACGGTGCTATCGTTGGGGATTAAATATGGTGCGCCCTTGCTGTCGATTCCGCCCCAGGATTGGATTGCCACGATCGCCATTCTGACTCCTACGGTGATCATGGCAATCATTTTGAGCATCCAGTCTCAAAAGGCTGAGTAAGATAGGACTAGTGAAGGGAGAAAAAGGCTATGCAACTGGGGCAATGGATTGGCTTGCTGGCACTGGCGATCGCACTGGTGATCCTGTGGCAGATTCGCAATGTCATTATGTTGATTTTTGCGGCAGTGGTGCTGGCAGCGGCCCTGAATGCGACGGCTCGTCAAATCCAACGGTTTAAGCTTCATCGGGGTTTATCAGTCTTTTTGGCGATCGTTGGGATTTTGGGCGTGTTTGTGCTCTCCCTCTGGCTGATTGTGCCGCCCTTTGCCGATCAATTCCAACAATTGACGACCCTCTTTCCCTTGGGAATTGAACGGGTGAATCGGTGGCTGGATGACGTTTATACCCAAGCGCCTCCGGCGATCGCGCCCTATCTGCCAGATGTCAATGGTCTGATTCCCCAACTGCAACCGATCGCCAATCAATTAGTGGGCAGTTCGTTCGCTTTCTTTTCAGGTACCTTGGGTGCGCTGGTAAATAGCCTGTTGGTGATCGTGTTAGCAATCATGTTTATCGTAGATCCCAATCAGTATCGCCAAGCTTTTGTGCGTTGTTTTCCCAGTTTCTATCGTCGTCGCATTCAGGAAATTATTGATAAATGTGATGTCGCACTGCAGGGATGGCTGATTGGCATTTTGTTCAACATGGCGGTGATTGGCACATTTAGCGGGTTGGGCTTATGGATTCTGCAAATTCCGCTGCCGTTAGCCAATGGGATTCTGGCTGGATTGCTCACCTTTATTCCCAATATTGGACCGGCTCTGAGTGTGGTGCCACCCATGGCGATCGCGTTGATAGATGCTCCTTGGAAGTCGATCGCCGTTCTGATTCTCTACTTTGCTGTGCAGCAGTTGGAAACTAACCTGTTAACTCCCTACGTGATGGCGCAGCAAGTTGCTTTGATTCCAGCCGTTACTTTGTTATCTCAAGTCTTTTTTGCCACGTTCTTTGGCTTTTTGGGGCTGCTGCTCGCTTTACCATTAACAGTGGTAGGACAGGTGTGGATTCAGGAAATTTTGGTCAAAGATATTTTAGATCAATGGCAAGATGGCAGGTTTTGGAAACAGCCACCTGTCACCTCTGCTCATGTGCCAACAGACGCTGAACCTGTTCCGGCAGCCAACCCAGAAGATCCAGAAGCTTTGATCGTTTTCCAGGAATCCCCCGTTCAACTATCCAAGTCCGATGACCCAGTTTGACAACTAGACCCTCAATCTTGCCGTAAAGGATCAATTTCCCCCTCCCCACTCCCCCACTCCCCTACAATGCACTTTGCTATACTCATCAATAGCCACCCTTCTTAAGCGGTTATGGTCGCAATCCAACTTCGGCAACTCATCGTTTCTCCTGGACAGCGCATCCACTTACAGGATGTAACCTGGCGAGAGTTTGAAAGTCTCCTAGAGGAACTGGGAGACAATTGCGCTTGTCGAGTTACCTATAGTCATGGTGTATTGGAGCTTCGGATGCCTTCCTCAGAACATGAAGTCGATAATCAGTTAATCGGCGATATGGTGAAGATTCTGTTAGCAATAGTTCGGACAGTTTTTTGAGGCGTTGTTGCATGAATCAAAAATAAGCAACACGATTGGAATAAAGGTAGGAATTTCTAGGCTTCAACGCAGACAGAATCCGGTTTAGCGATCTGGATCATGCGATTCAGCGCCACACATTGGAGCAATAGCTCCACGGCTTGATTGTCAAATTTGCGAGACCGGAGCTTGCCGCCAAAGATGGCTTTGAGTCGA
>JAYKGX010000013.1:0-15970 GCA_035285565.1 Synechococcales cyanobacterium | reverse complement strand
GCTTTAACCCTGCGTTATACTCAGACCAGTTGCGGATGTGGTAGCTCATTGCTAGTGAAGGTTCGTTGGTGGTACTTCAAACCTATCACATTCCCCTTCCGCAACCCCTATTCATGCAACAACGCCGGCAAAAGCAGAATCTTTCCGCATATCCTCCCATTATAGGAAGTAATACAGCATCTGTCAGCCTATCCCGCCATGCAAAATCCACCTAAAAATCTGCTAGACTCAGTCCGAGAGGCAATTCACCTAAAGCACGATTCGTAGACGATCGTCAACAACTGAACTTGGGTCATCACCCCACTCCCCCTCCCAATTATTCTCCCAAAATAAATCTAAACAAGCAGTTGACTTCCCCTCGGAAATGATTTACCTTTGGGAGCTATGCTAGTTTGATTGGAGACAAGTTCAGTACTAGCCTAACCTCAGGAATCTGGTTCATTCGCGTCACCCAAGGTTGTAACCAGCAACCCTGAGTGACTGACCCCCACGTTGATCACGCCAACGCAGCGGCTTTGGAGATTTTAACATCTCCGGTCATCCTGCTTGTCGCCACACTAAGAGGCAGGATGACCAGGTTTTTGCTTTCCTACAACCAAAACCAAAGCTGATTGCAGGTTCTTTTTCCATGGCTCAATATACAAACGATCGCGCCTACAGTGTGCGGTCCGGTTCT
The DNA here is from genome assembly GCA_035285565.1 of Synechococcales cyanobacterium. Classification (GTDB taxonomy): domain Bacteria; phylum Cyanobacteriota; class Cyanobacteriia; order Leptolyngbyales; family Leptolyngbyaceae; genus JAYKGX01. The sequence continues at coordinate 15,294 of JAYKGX010000013.1, read as the reverse complement.
GCTGCCAGAATGATTGACATTGGCGGTGGCAAAGATGATGACCCAAGGTCGGTCGGAGACCATCGTGATCCCGTCCGTCTCTGGGTGATTGGTAAACCGGAACATGTGCAGGCAATGATTAACAATCTACACATGCGAGGAGTCGCTGAACCCCATGAATGGAGTCGTCCTAACCCTTGGGATGCGATGACCCATGGTCGGTCGGAGACCATCGCCCCTGAGACCCAAACGCAAATGCTGAATCTGCCACCCGGCGCGGTCATGAGCGTTTGTACACGTTACTTGCCATAATCTCGATCGCCCTACACAAGACTACTGTGTACACATAAGTTCTGATCATTTCCGCTGTAAGCGTTTCGCCCCCTACCTAAATCCCCCAAAATGGGGAACCTTCGAGTCGGTTACGTACTTTGCACAGGCTACGCCAACGGCACCCCCAAATTTGGGGGCTGGGGGGCGGTTCGCCAGAGCGATCGCGATCACAAAAAGATCTGTGTACACAAGTAGCCTTCATAAGGGAGACTTCAAACCGAAAAGCAAACGGGAAGGAGCCTAACGACGATTGCTGGACACTTGAATTTGGCTCGGTTCCCCCTTATTAAGGGGGCTAGGGGGATCGAAAGATTAACAGGAATCGAGTTTCGTCGAACTCACGTTAATCAGGGAGACCTCCAAACCATCCTCTCAACCGGGTTGTTTATGGATAAGCAACAAAATTCCAAGCCGTGCCAGAATCATAAACTTGCCGCAGTTCCGCCGCCGTCAACGGATGTGGATCATGCAACGTAGCGATCGTCAGGCCACATTCCCCCACCAAAAAGTTGTGAATCATCTCCGGGGTCGTGCCATAGCGATCGGAACCACCTTGCCCATGCTCAAATAAAACAATCGGACGATTCCGTTTGAGCGTTTCTACCGCACCTTGAAAAACCTGCCATTCCGCCCCTTCCACATCAATTTTAATCAAATCCAGATGATAATCCGCTGGCAAAAAATCATCCAATCGCAACGTCGTCACAGGAATTAACTCAATCTGTTCATTGGGACGATCGTAGCGTCGTTCTCGTAAACCGCTATAGCCCGGATTACTAACCACATGATGAAAAGTAGTTTCCCCATTCGTGTCACTCAGAGCAGCAGCTTGCACATTCACCTGCGGAAACTGAGTTTTCAGCAAATCTGCCAGACTAGGAATCGGTTCAAAGGCATAGTGCTGTCCCTGAGGAGCCAGTTGCAAAATTTCCGTCAAAAACCCACCAGAATGACAGCCAACATCAATACAATTCGAGGTCGCCTGCAACCGTTGCTGCATGATTTGCACCATCGCTTCATCGTCCGATTGACTAATCTCCATAGGACTGGCAGACTGCGATCGCTTGAGAAGCTTGTCCGTCAGTTGGCTAAATTGCTGCTTGAATGACTGCATTCCGAATCAACTCCCTCTTCTCGCTAAGCTAACGAACCTTGGACTTCCACCTTCTCAGGCGACCTCACCTTATCAGACACAATACCAGACAAGCAACGCTGCAACGCCTCATCATCCTGAAAGACAAAATCTGCCGCCGTCGTCTGCTCGGGCAAGCCACCCACATCTGCCACTAGGCAAGGTTTTTGGTAAAGTTTGGCCCGCTCCAAAACGCTGGAGGACCAAATAATGCGGTAGGGCAACACCACATAATTGGCAGCACTAATCCATTGATCAAACTCTTCATCGGAAACAAACTTTTCCACCACTCGGATATTCTGGGTTTGGCGGGCTTTCTGTTTCATACTTTCAATATGCTCGCGATCGATCGGATTTTCCACCCGCACCGAGCCAACGACGTAAAGATAGACAGAAGCTGGAGGCTTAACCGCCAAGAAAGCATCCACCATGCGATCGAAGCCCTTAGAGGGTTGAATAAACCCAATACAGACAAACACCAAGGCATCCTGGGGCAAATGGTACAACCCTAACTGGCGCCGAGCGGCGATCGGGTCAAGGGCTGTATATTTGGTGAAATGCGAACCATGGGGAATCAGGGTATAGCCCTTTTGAGCAGGCAACTGATAGTAGTGGAGAAAACTATCTAATTCATGTTGGGTGTGAAATTCCAACCGCCGCGCCAGCCGCCACCGCCACCGTTCCAAGCCAAAGCCCCAGCGAATCAAAGGTGATCCAGTTTTCGGCAAGCGTTCCACTTCATGGGATAACACCGTAAATCTCCGTCCACCCACAACTTCCAGCAGGATGAAAGCCAGATTAGTCCAAAACGTATCCCATTTGCGCCCAAAGAAAAAGCTGCGGTGGTAATTCAACAGCACTTGATCGTATTGCAAAAGCAAGGGTAACAGACGCAAAGGTCGCCATCCATGTTTGAGATCTAACACGCGATCGGCCTGCCCCTCATGATTGACGCAGATCGTAGTGACCTGATTGCCCTGGTCCCGCAGGTGATGCACCAGTTGGGCTGCATAGCTGCCAATCCCGCAGTGCGCCGGAGGAAAGGTAGAAATAACAGCAATTCGCGATCCAGCCTGGGCAGAGCGACTGTTGGGTGTTTCGGGTGCCTCAGGGGCGATCGCCGAAGTTGAGACAGGTGCAATTGCCGCACTCGGGGCAAACGATGATACAGGGAGAGATTGACGATCTGCCACGATCGCCCCATAGGTGTCTGTAATTAACTGCCCTAATTCCTGCGACAACCGTTCCCAAGCAAACTGGGTTTCCACCAACTGACGGGCTTGGCTGCCCATCTGCCGCATCTGCTCAGGGTTTTGCAGCAACTGCGCGATCGTTTGCACGAAAGTATCAGCTTCTGCCAGACAGAGCACCGGAGCATCAGACTGGATGGGAATTCCCCTCGCCCCCACAGAGGTACTGACCACAGGCATCCCCGCCGCCATAAAGTCAAACATTTTGATATTCGTACCAGAACCAGAAAACATGGGATTGATGGCAAAATCCGCCGCCGTCAGATAGGTCAGCTTGTCTGCTTCGCTCAGCAACCCCGTCAGCCGCACATTGGTTAAGCCCCGCGCCTGCAACTGCCCTGGACGAAACTGATCACCCACACCCCCAGCAATCACAAATTGAACATCTGGTAACTGACCAGCAACGCGATCGAGAATAAACCGTACGGCTTCCACATTCGGTTCGTAAGCGCTGCCGAGAAAAAGGGCCGTGGGTCGATCCGCAAGTTGTAATTGTTGCTTGGCCTGCGATCGTGCCGCTGCCGTTGCCATGGGAATTTTATTGACAAACACACCATTGGGCATAAGGTGGATTTTATCCGAAGCAACCCCATAGAGTTGCGCCAAAAGCTGCCGATCGTCTTCAGAACAGGTGACAATCAGATCAGCATTGTGGCAGAGATCATATTCCAAGCGCACCACATTCTGGGCAATCTCCGTCCCCAAACCGCCATCATCCAACAGTTCGGTTTTGAGCAATCCCTCCACATTATGGGCATCGTAAACGACCAATTGCGGGCGATCGCGCAGTTGCTTGCGCACTAGGGGATACACCCATGGATGAGAAAAGATCACCACATCCGCCTGTGCCAATTGCTGCTCCACGGTTTGCACAAACTTAGGTGATAAATGAGCCTGCAGATTAAATGCCGCATCAATGATCACCTTGCCACCCACTTGCCGAGTCCATTCATCCGCCTGGGCAAAATGGGCTTCGCTCAGGGGCACATCAATTTCAATCAGATTTGGCGTGAGGCGATGATGGCGATAGGGTTCACCCCGCCAATCGTAGGTTCCCACATAGGTGGTTGGGTTGGAGGCTCCCAGCCCGTGATAGAGACCCAATAGCCTGATTCTTCCGCCTCCCAGGGGTGGGTCAATGGGCTGCATATCCAACACTAAAACATTTAACAAGGGAAGTGCTCCTGGTACAGGGACTGCTGCATGGGACTGCTGCATAGGGTGGCGATCGCTCATCAAATTAAACCTCCGCAATCACTGGGCGATCGAGCGCCTTCAATAACGTTTGAGCAATATTGGACCAGGTAATGTGGGCAATACTTTGCTTGCCCTGTCTGCCCCAGACCGCCGCTTGGGCTACATTTTGGCTCAGTTCAGTAAATGCTGCCGCCAGTGCCTGGGGTTTGGGCGCTACCACTAACCCATTACCACGGTGTTGAATAAAGTGCAGCGGCTCACCCGAATCCTCACAAGTAATGACAGGCTTGCTATGCCCAAAGGCTTCTAGGGTGATATAGCCATAGTCTTCTCGAATCGGCAAAAAGACCACACCGAGGGCATGACGGTACAGATCCAACAGGGTCTGATCATCCACCCGTCCTAAAAATTCAATCCGCTCATCCCCGGCCGCCAGTTGTCGTAGCGCTTGTTCTGCTTCTCCCGTACCCACAATTTTGAGTTTGAGCGGTTCTCGCACTTGTTGCATCGCCGCGATCGCTAAATCGACCCGTTTCCAACGATGCAAGCGCCCCGGCATCAGCAGATAATTTTCGTAAGGTCCCTCTTGAAAGGCCGTCAGATCATCCAACACCAATCCCGGATGCAGCACATCACTGGGAATGCCATTAAACTGCATCAAGCGCCGACTCACTTCATGCCCGATCGTATACACCTTGCGGGTTCGAGGCGATCGCAATGCCCCCGTGTCGAGTTGAAGAATCAGATCTCGCTGTTGTTTCAAGGTTGCTCCAGTTCCAGCACATTCGCGATCGAACATGTCATAGAAAATCCGAATCGTATGGACGAGGTAGCAAATATGGTTGGGATGGCGTACCAAATAGGTCGGAGCCTTCGTGGAAATCACCCCATCATATCCAGACAGATCCAAATCATAGACCCGCAGATAGCTTTCTTGAATCGCCTCAAAGCTAGACTCATCCACCAGCACTTGCACCAATTCGGCTGTAATTCCGGGTTGGGCGTTCAGCGCTTGCTCTAAGCCGATGAAAAAGCGTTCAGCACCCCCAGTCGCTGTGGTGGTCACTTTAGGAATAACGATCGCAATGTTCTGAGCCTTCATGATTCTTTCCGTATCACCTACCCTGGTTCGTCACTCCGGTGCATCCCTGAAGGAGTCAGGCTTGGATCCGCCTGCACTTCCAGCTTTAACGCCATCAGTTCAGCCCGCAGATCCATCACTTCGGTGGTGAGTTGTTGGTTATGTTCAATCAAACTCTGCACCGACTGGATCAAATTGAGGTTGACGATGCGTTGATCCATTAACAGAGAATTTTGCAGCTTGAGGAGCAGCCGTTGAAATTTTTTGCTGAGGGTAAAGGGAAATTTTTGCAGCTTATCGGGCCATTTGGTGCGATCGTGGGCTCTTGATTCCGCATTGCCTAAAAACCCTTGGGCCTGCACCAGTCGATAGGTGTCGAGGGTGGAAACGGCATCCGCCTGCCTGCCCTGCTGAGACTGCGCCCTAGCTGAGACATCGCCATTGACAGCGATACCGGGATAGCTAGCTTCGATCGATCGAACCAGGGATTGCTTGCGCCGTTCTGCGATCGCTTGACGCATCGTTTCCATCAACTGATCAAGATCAATGTCCGGTAGGTTAGGATCTTGCATGACCGAGGTGCTCTCCTCCATACAGGGCTGTTCGATATTGTACTGAGGGATGGATCAATTCTTGAACGATTCTCAAGCTTTCTCCCAAAATTCACCGACTCCTGCGCTGAGTGATCTGGGTTTTGAGCCAATTTTTAGTCGCCACCCAAAATTTCCAAACGCGCCAAAACTTGTGATGACGGAGACTGGTCAAGGCTGCCGCGATCGTCGGTTCAGAGACAGTCTCGCTGGAGATAGCACGAATATCTTGGAGTAAAGACTGCCCAGATTGCACCAGCAGTTGATTCTGCTGATTCAGAGCTTGATTCTGCTGATTCAGAGCTTGAGTTTGGGCATTCAAATTTTGGATCTGCTGATCTTGCAGTTGAATTTGGTGATGCAAGTCTTTTTGCATTTCCATCAGCTCTTCAACCTTTGTCCAAGCCAGATGCGTACTCTCCTGTTGCTCCATGAGCTTGACCATGAGGTTTGCCCGCTCCTCTTGGAGTAAAATCACGCTGGTGAGGGTGGGATAGCTGGCTGTTGCCAGCAGGCTAGCTTGTTGAAAGGGTGATGCCGGAAGAGCTTGTCCCTGTTGCCACTCATGATAGTAAGCCCGCCGCGCTGCCAAAGAAATGGGTTGCCCGGTCTCAAAGTTCGCAAAGGCATAAGACCACTGCCGAGTTTCGCGATAGCCATGGCTGAGCAGTTCTGCTCGATAGCACTGACCCAAAATCGCCCAAGCTGGATTCTCGTAGGTTGCATAGAGCAGGCTGTAGCGCGACACGCGATCGGGCTGTTCAATATCCCACCCACTCAAGTGCAGAAAGAGCAGGGGCTGTCCATCCACCCAGAATTTTCCATCTGCCGTCTGCTCCAAATGCCGATCGATCAGATTCCAATGCCCAATATTGGCTCCCGGATGCCGCAGCAGAACCACAGGGTCAAAATAGAGCGGCACTAAGCCTAATAAATATTGATCAGTGTGCAGACCACGAATCTCTTTGATGCCATGATCGTCAAAGCTGTAGTAGGTCAGTCGAGATTTCCACCATTGGATAAATTGCTGGGAAGCAGAACCTCGCCGAATCCCCAGACAGCCACCATTATAAAGACCGAGCTTGAGGAAATCGAGTTCGCGCAGTTCCACATGCTCCGGTAGGGTGGGTTGCAGGTTATGGGGGGTGAGTAAAATTTCAGCTTGGTCTAACTGTTGAAAAATCACCTCTAGGGAATGGCAAACCCAAACATCTGCATCTAAAAAGAGCCAGCGATCGACCTGGGTGTGCTGCCACAAATATTCATGCAAATCCCCCCGCAACGCACAACAGAGTTCAAAGGCATTGTAGTAAAAACACATACGATCAATGCGATCGCGATCGGATAGATCGCTGAGCTGAATCAGATGAAATGGCTCCTGGATTGGATCAAACATTCCCTCCATCCGATCCGCCAGCAGTACATACAACTCACTATCGGGATGATGAGCTGCTAGGGAAGCCGCCAAAGTTCTCGCATCCGCAAGATGACTTTTGGTAACGGCAGTTGCAAAAATCCGCTTGGGCATTGCACTAGACTCCCTGACCATGCAACGGAAAGCCATTGAGATGCATGGCAAGCCGCGTTTCTGCAATCTGAAAACAGGGCAAGGTCGTACTTAGCTCGTCCAAGCAGCGGGTGACCCCCGCACATTCTGGGAATTGTTCAATCCAAAGATAGTCATCCCACAGAATCATGCCGCCCGGTTTGAGCAATTTCAGCGCAACTTCTGTATCAGTTTTCACAAATTCGTAGGTGTGATCGGCATCAATCAGCACCAGATCCATACTGCCGTAGTAGGGGGAGAAATCCAGCACCTGGGAATTGCCATAGAGCTGATGAATGCGGCTCTCATAGGAGGTATCGCGATATAATTCTCCAACCGGAAAATTGGGTACTCCCACCCCCAATCCATGGACATGGGTACTCTGCATTTCCGGCGCTAAGTCCAGGGTCCAAATTTGCGTTTCCGGTGGTGTATTCATCGCCATCGTCAGGGTACTTGCCCCCCGATAGGTGCCAATTTCAAAAATGCGGCGCGGGCGAAACTGCTGACAAATCGCTCCCAAGGTCAACAATTCCAAAATCGGCAAGGGCCAAAAATCCTTGCGTTGGATCAAACTGGCTGACAGTTGAGCGGGCGATCGCAGAATGCCCGGAAACAGATGATCCAAACGGCGCATTGGTAGCTTAAAGGAAATATGGCGATAGATTTCGGGAACAGACAAATTCATAAATCAGCTAGAACTCTCTAAATCAGCTAGAACTCTCTAATTGGAATTGGGCTTCAGCTACTCAGTTCAATCAGAGCCATCATCCGATCCATTCCATCCGGACAGGGAACCATCAGAGGGGGTTGAGGTTGTAGCGAGCTAACAGTCAAGGTTGGCAGCGCAACACTTCAAGCCACCCGACGTAACCAGCCCATGGGATGAAAGGTGACAACGTAGCGATTTTCTAACTCCCGATCGCGCACAAATTGGGATTGATTCGCCAGAAATTTGCGAATAGCCGGCCCAGGTCCAGGGCGATCGACTGCAAAGACATCATATTCATCAATGCAGGCATCCTGCACCATCATATAGCAGCCCACGGGGATCAACTTTGAGTAAAGGTCGAGTTCTCGGCTAACATGGGCTTCACTGTGGTCAGAATCGAGCACCACCAAAATCCGGCGCGCCTGAATCTGCTCAATGCGATCTTTTAATTGCGTGATCACCGCCTCACTGACCGAAGAATCTGCAATGTAGGTGACCCGAGGGTGAGGAATCGTTTCTCGGGCAGCAATATCTACACTAATGACTTCACCGTGATTCAGCAGTTCACATAAACAGCCAAAGTAGTAGGCAGACCCCCCCATGAAGGTTCCGGTTTCAATAATCAGATCCGGTTGCTGCTCACTAATCACTTCTTGCATCACCCAAGCATCAACCGGACATTGCCAAATTTGCTTACCCAGCCACCGCACAGTGAACATATTCTCAGTTTTAGCCACCATCGCCCGCAAAACCCGACGAGCTGCCCACCGATCTAGGGCACGAGTCAACCGATTATTGGGACGAGCAAAGGGAGAACGAGTCATTTGGATCTGCTAAAGACGAAGTGAGGATAGAGATTAATTTCGCGCTTCGCATTCTCCCACATAACGGTCACGCATGGTCGTCTAGTCAGGGATCACCCTCACGATCGCCGTTACCAGCTTGGATCACTGAATAAATTAATCGTCACCTGCGGAGTGCCCGCTGGCACGGAAGTAATACAGCCACAGACCTCTTGCCCATTCATCTCTACCTCACAGGCATGGCAAGACCCCATTAAGCATCCCGTCGGAATAAAAACTCCAGCTCGTTCCGCCACCTTTAACAGCGCTTCACCGACTTCAGCGGTCGTGGAAATATCATCCGGCAAAAATTTAATTTGAACCGCCATAGGTTACTGAATGAGTCACTGATTCAAAAGAGAAGTGAATCCTACCAAACAGGTCTGGCTCCAAAATGTGACCTAGATGGCAAATCTAAAGACAGTCTAAACGTCAGCTTGGTTCTGTGAAAATACCAGTACTCTATAAATCAAGGACAAACGGGTACGTTGCACCGAAAGGGTTAGGGATACAAAGCGCACAAAGGTTTGGCTTGTGCGCTTCTTTTTTTGAAGGTTTAAGGCTTAAATCTCTAGTCTTTGAAACTTTAGGTGTTGAGAGTTTGTAGGTCTTGAGAATTTATAGGTCTTGAGAATTTGCAGGTGTTAAGGAATTGGTTGACCCCAATTATGTTGCGATCGCAAGTTATTTTTGCAAGCGCAGACGTTTTTTTGCAACCGCAGGTTGGTAGAGCCTGCAGCTTTACAAGCTTACGATGATCGTAACATATCGAAATGATATCTGGGGACTTTCTTTGCAGAAATAGCTAGGAATGTCGATTCGTGAGAATCTCGAACTTAATCAATGGAAAGGGCGATCGCCACCTCCTTTGGGCAAATCAGCCAAGTTCGTTTTAACGGCTGCACCAGGGTTTTCACCAACGGGGATAGTTCACTGATTTCTCGTAAACCCTGGGTTGTCTGGAGATTAATGCCCTTTTGATAGAGGGTATAGCCCCGGCTGAGGGAAACCGATAAGCCCACATAGTAGTCTATGGCTGATGTTGCGATCGCTGGCAAGACACGCCCTATACAGCTTTGGGCTTGGATGAACTGTTTCTGCTGCTCTGCAGGGGAAAGATGGGAGAGATCCACCGCCTTGGGCAAATCCCGATCGCAGTAACGCCGACAGAGATCAGATAAAATTGGATCCGAATGCGATCGCCAGCGCTGCAGGTGATAGAGCAATAAACTATCATCGGCCTCTAAGTAGTTTTGGAGCGTCATGGATTGGGGAGTCTCACTCAGCCAAGCTGCCATGATTGGATCGGAGCCTAAATTCTCCTGTCTCAGCAGCCACCTAGCCCGCTTAAACAACTGATCGAGTAAGCGAGTGGCGGCTAGATTTTTAGGATGGTTATAGACTTGGGCATACATGAAGTAGCGCACAATCAGATAGTGTTCAATCGCGGCCAGCCCCTTGCGAGCCACCACCAACTGCTGTGTTACTGGATCAAAGCGCAAAGCTAGAAGGATGCGATCGAGGTCAATCTTGCCGTAGGAAGCCCCGGTAAAATAACTGTCCCGCATTAAATAATCTAAGCGATCGCAATCAAGCTGGCTGGAAACCAATTGCCACACGATGGGGATGGGAAATTGCTTGCTATAGACCTGCACAAGCTGCTGGGGAAAATCCGGTTGCAAGGTTTCAAGACAGTGCCGGATTCTTTCATCTTCTTGCACAATGCGATGGGTCCACCGCTCATGCTGGGTGGCAAAAATTTCCTCTCCAGTATGACTAAAGGGTCCATGCCCAATATCATGCAGAAGCGCTGCTGTGAGCACCAAGGCACGATAGGAACACAACTGGGGATAAAACTTCGCTAACCGATCAAAAGCTCGCCGAGCGATCGCCATCACCCCCAGCGAATGGGTAAAACGCGAGCCTTCTGCCCCATGAAAGGTCAGGCTGGCAGGCCCCAGTTGCCGAATCCGCCGCAGTCGTTGAAAAGCGGGTGTATCAATCAGTTGAATCAGAAGTGCCTCAGTCGGATCGGTGCCATTCAGGGTAATTGCACCATGCAGGGGATCGTGGTAAGTGCGTTCTAGCACGTTGTTTCACTGGAAAGCGACTTCCCCTAAGGTACCCATCCCGCCCACCAGCCTGCAAATTGCGATCGCCGCCTCTCGCTCCTCCCACCGTACAAACGTTGCGGCGAAATGTTTCTACTAGAGCACCCGTAAAACGCTAGCAATGCTGGAAACAGCAGGCATTGCTTGAATCTCAGCCAGAGCGCTGCGGAAGTTACCCTCGCGCACATCATGGGTCACCACCACAATTTCTGCCAACCCATCCCGCAGACCTGCTTGCACCACGGATTCCAAACTCACCTGGTGGTTGCCAAAACAAGTGCCCAATTTGCCAATCACGCCGGGATAGTCCTGGGTTAAAAAGCGAGCATAGAACCGGGTCACCAATTCCTGAACTTCCACCAGTTCGCAGTAGTCCGAATGACCGCAGGCTAACAAGGGATCCAATAAGGGCGTGCCATCGGGTTGTTTTGCCCCACCATGTCCCACTTGCAACAGGGCTGCGATATTGAGAATATCTGACACCACTGCACTCGCCGTAGGTCCAGACCCCGCTCCTCGCCCAAAAAACATCACCTGTCCGACGGGATCGCCTTCGACCAAGATGGCATTGTAGACATCATTCACACTTGCCAGAGGGTGCAATTTGGGGACTAAGGTGGGATGCACGCGCACCTGGAACTGTTCTCCTTTGCCCATACGATCGGCGATCGCTAGGAGCTTAATCACAAACCCTAATTTATCGGCATAGGAAATATCCGTCGCAGTAATTTGCCGAATCCCCTCACAGTGAATCGCCTCTCGATCGATCCGTCCCCCGTAGGCAAGCGAGGCAAGGATGGAAATTTTATCCGCCGCATCCCAACCATCCACATCCGCCGTCGGATCAGCTTCTGCATAGCCTAGCTGTTGGGCATCGGCTAATACCGTGGCAAAGTCTGCCCCCTCCATCTGCATTCGCGTCAGGATGTAATTGGTGGTGCCGTTGATAATGCCCATGACACTGGTGATCCGATTAGCGCAGAGGGATTGCTTGAGGGGTTCGATCACCGGAATGCCCCCACCAACCGCTGCTTCCAACAGCACGTAGACCCCCCGCTGGCGAGCTGCCGTAAAAATTTCCTCACCAAATCGAGAAATCACTGCTTTATTCGCCGTGACCACATGCTTGCCCTGCTCAATGGCTTTGAGGATCAACGATCGCGCAGGCTCCAAGCCCCCCAGCACTTCCACCACAATTTCGACTTCAGGATCTGTGACAATGGCTTCTAAATCGGTTGTCAACAGATCGCTCGGCAAACTGACGGGACGCGGTTTCTCTAGCGATCGCACCCCCACCCGATGAATTTCTAATGCTTGCACCAGCGGATGCCGTTGGGTTGGGTTCTGCAAAATTTGCACGGTTCCCGCACCCACTGTGCCTAAGCCCAACAAGCCAACTTTGAATCCCACGGTTTTTATCAATCCCATCACAACTTTACTTATTGTAGGGGAAAGGGGAGTGGGGGGAATGGACAGGAAAATTATGGGGGAACTCTCCAGCCTTGAGCCATCATGAGGGGGGCTAGACCAGCAACCTTCAGAGCAACAATCATGAGGCATTCGGGAATGAGGCATTTTGGAGATCAACAGGGGGATCAATCTTGGGATGAACAGCTAAGATATCAGCGTTTACAGCAGCGGCAACGACTGGGAGCAATGCTGCTAGGGGCTTACTGCTTAGGAGTTTACTGCTTAGGGGTGTACTGCTTGAGTCTTTGGAGTGGGGGCAGTGGGGCGATCGCAGAAGAACAGCCTCACATTCCTCAGGTTTATCTGGCTCAGAATGCCCCATTTGTGGTGCAAACTCCGACCCAATATCTACAAACTCAGGGTTCACCTAGTCAGAGAGCAACCAGTCCGGCCCAGTCTCTTGACGCAGCCAAGGTTCTAGATCGGCTGGCAACGCTGCAGGTGGTTTATTTGGGTGAAACTCATGATCAAGCGGAGGATCATGAACTCCAATTAGCCATCATTCAAGCACTCTACCAACGCCAACCCAAGCTGGTGATTGCCATGGAAATGTTTCAGCGCCCCTACCAAAGTGCGATCGATCGCTTTCTGGGCGGCGAAATTGATACCAACACGCTTTTACGCCAGACCGAATACGAGAAGCGCTGGGGATTTCCTTGGCAGTTTTATGAACCCATTGTCCAATTTGCCAAGCAGAAACAGATCCCTGTCATCGCCCTGAATGTGCCCACGGAGGTCACCCGCAAGGTGGGGCGTAAAGGGTTGACCAGTTTGACAATCGCAGAGCGCCGCTTTATTCCTCCCCTGTCTGCGATCGAAATGGGTCCCGAGCCTTACCAGACGAAGCTACGCGAGCTTTACGATAGTTTTCACTCCCGCAAAGGCAGTCAAACGGGGTTTCATCATTTTTTTCAAGCCCAAGTGTTGTGGGATGAAACCATGGCAGAACGCATCAGCCAGATCTTGCAGCAGCAGCCCGATCGCCTAGTGGTAGTTTTGGCAGGGCAGGGGCATGTCTGGGAAGGACACGGGATTCCGCGTCGAGTCGCCCGTCGTCTTTCGCGCTCAGCCAACCTGCAGCAATCGATTATTCTGCTCACGCCAGATGCGGAACTCCTGCAGCAACTGACTCCCACAAGTGCTGATTACCTCTGGGATGCCATGCGATCGCCTCAGCCAATTCAGCCACCTGAAAACACTACTGAGCCGCCTGGGAAGTTGGAGCCACAGGCCGTAGATAAATCAAACCCGAAATCCAAGTGATCACCACAGAAAGCCAAAAGATCCCCAAGACCAGAGGGTGATAGGCAATTGGCAAAGGGGCAATCAGTAAGGCGATCGCCGCAATTTGGATCACCGTCTTCACTTTGCCCCACTGATTGGCTCCTGGGACACCTGTCCCTTGCAGGCTAGGATTCACTCGCCAGCCCGCGATCGTCAACTCCCGTGCCAGGATTAAAAAGCCCCCCCAAGCGGGAATTTGCCCCAACTCCACCAGTGCCATGAGGGGAGCCAGTACCAACAACTTATCCACTAAAGGATCTAGAAATTTGCCCAAATCAGTCACCTGATTGAGTTTACGTGCCAGATAACCATCCAGCCAATCGGTTCCCGCTGTCAGCAGAAAAATAATCACCAACCCCCAGCGTAAGAGTGGACTCGGCATTTCCTGCAAGCCATACAGCAAAATGGGCACTCCAATTAAGCGGCTGACGGTCACCCAAGTGGGCAAATTCATACGTTCTGTCCTCTACATCACCGACCCACGGAGCGATCGACAGACGGATTGACCTGACCCGCGATCGCCCTCCGATTTTACCGCTATCCGCCCCGTAAGATTGGCGAGAAAATTGGTGCTGCTCAGCAATTTCCCATAAAGAAAGGGGGTCTGAATGACCCCCCGATTACCACTAACTCAGGGATAAAATCAAATTGATTGGCTAACTGTGCTAGCAAGCTCCACTCTTGTTGAACACGACCCAAATGGTTTGTACAATCAACTGCAAGTCATACAGCACAGACCACTTACGTTGGTACTCTAGATCGAGTTCAACAATATCTTCAAAATCTTTAACATTGGAGCGACCTCGGGTTTGCCACTCTCCAGTAATACCGGGCTTCACTGCCAGACGCTTCCAATGATGCTCATCATACTTTGCAACTTCATCTAAACTGGGCGGCCGGGTTCCTACCAAGCTCATATCTCCCATCAATACATTTAAAAATTGGGGAAACTCATCCAGGCTGGTTTTGCGAAGAAACTTGCCAATTTTAGTGATTCGGGGATCATTTTCCATCTTAAAAATATGCCCCGATGCCTGATTGTGAGCTTGAAGCTCTTTCTTCAGCTCATCCGCATTGGTCACCATCGAGCGAAACTTCCAAATTCGGAAGGTCTTACGATTGACTCCGCAGCGAACTTGGCTATAGAACACAGGACCCGGATCATTCAACTGAATCAAAATTGCTACTGGAATAAAAATTAAGGCGGTTAGCGCTAGACCCACCAGTGCCCCAACAATATCGATCGCTCGTTTTAACTTACTCTCAACAGAGGGGTGAACTGGCAATACCAGATTTGGCTTAGCATAATGAACGGGTTTGGATAGAATCAGACTGCCCTCTCGGGAGGGTGTTGCATGGGCGTAAAGCTTAGGGGAAGGTTGAGAAGAGGTGGTAATCACAGGTACTACGGTTAACGAAGTTGCTTGACCTTGGTTCTTTTGACACTATAGGAGGCAATTCCCATAGACAGCCAGCGCTAGAGGCGACATTTGCTTAATCTTTGAAGTGCTGATTGCTTTTATGAAGTTCAGGTATGAAGCGGTAATGATCCCCGGACATTTTCTCTACTTAGGTAGCAATAAGGATGGAGCAACCCACTTTGAGAGCAAAAAACTGCCCCCTAATCCAGCCTGTTTTTGTGGCAATAAGGTGCAGTTAGCCGAGCAACTTTTCAATCGGAGAACAACTTTAAGGGTGGAAATTGATGCAGGGTGGAGACTTTATGGGGTGGAGACATCCGTAAACAGGCTGTCGATATCTGCAAGG
>JAYKGX010000012.1:0-10976 GCA_035285565.1 Synechococcales cyanobacterium | reverse complement strand
AGAACAACACTTCCATTACCATCCCCCCACGCCTAAAGAAATTGTTGGGATTCCTCACAACTTGCCCTACAGCGGAGTAACCCAGTTTGTAGGGCGAGATGCCGACCTGAAGGCGTTGCATGAGCAGTTGCAACGGGGAACCACCGTGGCCATTTCCGCCATCGCTGGCATGGGTGGCATTGGCAAGACCGAATTGGCGTTGCAATATGCCCTCCGACATTTGGAAACGAAGGATTATCCTGGTGGCCTGTGTTGGCTGCGATCGCGGGAAGATGTGGGATTGCAAATCCTCTCCTTTGCTAGAACCAACTTTGGCTGGGTGCTGCCAGAGGGTCTGGAACTGGCGGAACTGGTAGATTACTGCTGGCAACGCTGGCCCGACCAACCGACGCTGCTGGTATTGGACGATGTGCAGGCATATGAGGACGTGGAGCCGTTTTTGCCGCCAGCCCGATCGCAGTTCAAAATTTTGATGACGGCGCGATCGCATTTCGGCAGTCCCGTCAAAAACTACGATATCCAGGTGCTGAGTGCCGCTGCATCGCTGGATTTGTTGCGATCGTTGGTGGCAGATGGCCGGATTGACCAGGAGTTCGCCACCGCCGAGCAACTCTGTGAGTGGTTGGGCTATTTGCCGCTGGGCTTGGAACTGGTGGGGCGCTATCTGGCACGGAAACCGGGCACCCGCCTCGCCACCCTCTGGCAACGCTTGCAAGCGCAACGGCTGGCCGCAAAGGCATTGCTAGCCGCCGAGCCACAAATGACCGCCACCCTGGGCGTGACCGCTGCCTTTGAGTTGAGTTGGCAGGAGTTGACCCCCGCCGCACAGCAGGTTGCCCGGTTGCTGAGTTTGTTTGCTGGGGCAGAAATCCCGTGGCAACTGGTGCAGCAGAGTTTGTCCACCTGGGACGAAGCATACCTGGACGAGGAAGACCTGGAAGAGGTGCGGGATGCCAAATTGGTGCAGCGGAGTTTGCTCAGGTTTGTGGAGACAGAGCGCTATCAACTGCACCAATTGCTGCGGGAGTTTTTTGCAGCCAAGCTGGTCGGAGAAGAACGGCAAACCCTGAAAACCGCCGTCGCCACCACGATGATTGCCATCGCCCAACAAATTCCCCAAACGCCAACGCTAGCTCAGATTCAGGCAGTGGAGGCAGCGATCCCCCATCTGAAGGAAGTCGCCACCGACTTGATGAAACTGAAAATACCGGAAGAGCTTTATATTCAGGAAGAATATGGTCTACTTTGGGTGTTTACTGGAATCAGTCGGTTTTATGACGGTCAGGGACTCTATGCAGAAGCAGAACCGTGGTTAGAGAATTGTTTGACCGTGGTGCGATCGCTCTTAGGCGAGCAGCATCCGGCTGTCGCCGCCAGCCTCAACAATTTGGCAGGACTCTATGAGTCCCAGGGACGCTACGAGTTGGCCGAACCGCTCTATCAACAAGCCTTGCAACTGAGGCGATCGCTCTTAGGCGAGCAGCATCCGCATGTCGCCTCCAGCCTCAACAATTTGGCAGGACTCTATTATGCACAGGGACGCTACGAGTTAGCCGAACCGCTCTTTCAACAAGCCTTGCAACTGTGGCGATCGCTCTTAGGCGAGCAGCATCCGGATGTCGCCTCCAGCCTCAACAATTTGGCCGTGCTGTATTACCATCAGGGGCGATTGACCGAAGCAGAGCCATTGTTAGTGCAAGCGTTAGCCATGCGTCAGCAACTTTTGGGCAACCAGCATCCCGACACCGTTGGAACACAGCGGAGTTTAGAAATCTTGCGGAAAATGATGAGCCGAGCAACTTAGAAAGCAGAGCGAGGGTTACGGGGATGGGTGCGATCGTTCTTCCAATAAGCTGCGATCGGCTTTGCCTGTCCTTGGGAGAATCGCACAATTCCCCCAGGCAATGTTGGGTTGGCTGGTTTTTGAGGAGGGTGAGGCGATCGTGATTTGGGGGGGCGATCGTAATTTTCATTCAATCGGTGCGATCGCGGCTTCCAATTTTGTTTATTTAGGTTGGCGCGGATCAGTGTTGGGAGGATGCCATTCGCCTCTGACCCAATATGATCTGGCTCGGACGATCGCACCTTCGTTATGAAACGCATCATTCAGATCCAAGCGGTGGCACGTTGCCCGACCTACAGGTGTCAATCCTACAATTTCCGTTCCCTCTGCTGTCCAAACAAAGTGCTCTGCCCAATCTTGTTGGCGTGGATTAAATAAAGGCACTGACGTTTGCGTTTCTGGATCAACCCCCGATGTGAAATTGTAGCGATATCCATTGCAGCGTTGGCACGCTAAGGCTAAATTCTCCAACTCATCCATGCCACCCAACGATCGCGGTAAAATATGATCAATCTCAAAGGGTGCGGCACTCGTCTCTTCTAGTGAATGACAGTATTCACACAAAAAACAAGCCCGTTCCCGAACTTGTCGCCGGACGGCTTCAGAAAGGGTCATGATTCGGCAATGATTTTGGCATTCAATAGGGTGAAAATTCGATCAAGTTCCAGAATGCCGACCCACTCAGCTTCTTCTTCGGTGCTCAATCCAATTTCCTTTCTACGCTGATTCAGGTCTGTGAGTCTAGCTTGCAATTCTTCTGTGAATTTGAAGAGGTAGCGATCGCGGACTTTCGACATTTGAATGCCGCGATCGATCCACGAAGAGGGTTGTACCATCGTTTGAGTAATCATTTGCCTCCTGCCATTTGGCTACTCCCAGTATAAATGAGTTCCACCATTCCTTGAATGCAACTGAGGCGATCGCTCTTGGGCGAGCAGCATCCCGATGTCACCACCAGCCTCAACAGAAGAAGCCACCGAATGGGCAGGCATCACTGAACTATCCCGAATTTTTACCTTCATTAATGCCGAACTCGCCGCGAAAGCCCAATGGTGCCCGACTCAATCCGTCAATTAGTGCGGCAACGCGCTCAATTCCTCTGTGAATATTGCCATTCTCCCGAAGCCATCAGCCCCGATCGCTTCACCCTTGATCACATCCAGCCCCGCTCTAAAGATGGCACTGACGATCTCAATAACCTTGCTCTCTGCTGCCATCGCTGCAATGAGCGGCGCAGCATATCCTCTGAAAGATTCCATTCGTAAAGTTCGCCAAATTTGGGTGAAAGCTGGTTGGCATCCCCCAATCAATGATCCAATTCAAGCATAGATAAATTCCTCGTTTCCAAGCTCCGACTTGGGAATGCTCCCCGGAAGCTCCAGCTTTCTCAGACCGATCGCAGTTCAGAGCATTGAGCTTGTTAGAATGGGAGGCGATCGCGTTTCAAATAACAATTGTGAACTACCAAGACATCATCACCCTAGAACCCGGCAAACGCAGTGGCAAACCCTGTATTCGAGGAATGCGAATAACCGTTTACGATGTCCTCTCTTACCTTGCCTCTGGCATGACAACCGAGGAAATCCTGGACGATTTTCCCTACCTCACTCGTAACGATATTCTGGCCTGCCTTGCCTATGCTGCCGATCGAGAACAGAAAACTCTGACGATCGCAGCATGAAACTTTTGTTTGACCATAATCTCTCTCCTAGTCTGGTGCGACGAATGGCTGAGCTTTATCCCGATTCTCAGCACGTTTTTCTACTGGGTATGGATCAGGCAGATGATCAACAAATCTGGAACTACGCCACTGATAATGAGTTCACTATTGTGACCAGAGATTCTGACTACAACGACCTGAGCTTACTGCGAGGCTTCCCACCTAAAGTAATTTGGATTCGTCGTGGCAATTGTTCAACTCAAGAAATTGAGCAAATTCTACGGTCAGCAATAGAAGTTATTCAGCAATTTGCTCAAGATTCATCAGTCGGTGTTCTGACACTCTACTAAGCTAAACAAATTGACTACTCCATCGAAATAGTTCTGGAGATGGCGATCGCCGACTTTCTCGACCCCGATTCGTTAACATTTACCAATTGTAAGCCCCATATTGGGTTGCCCTTGGATGAAGAGTAAGTTCCATAGAGGATTTTGGATTTTGCTTGCCCTAAAACTGAAAGATGGGATAGCGATTCTCTACGAAACGACAAAGCCGATCGCAATTCAGATGGCTCCGCAAGGAAAATATCCGCAACTTAGCCCGAATCATCTATATCAGCTTATCCATTGAAGGTGAGTGGATGCTGACAAACCAACCGGAAGGGTGAGTGAGAAGCTTGACTGGAGCGGACTGAGGGGCGATCGCATCCGGGGCAGCCCGTTTTGCAGTACCCTATAGAAGTTAAATATCTGTTATAGCCGTTACCATCATGCGAGTCTTTGTCTTGCTCTTTCATGCGGGCACTGAGAATGAAGGGATCCATACCATCAGTATCGGGCATCGGAACATCGTTCTGATGTTTGAAGACGAAGATGATGCCACCCGTTATGCCTTGTTGCTAGAAGCACAGGACTTTCCAGAACCCAGCGTTGAACCAATTCAACGGGAAGAAGTTGAGGAGTTTTGCCAGGAAGCTCGCTACGAATGCAAGTTCATTCCCCGCGATTTCACAATGGCCGATGAAGAAGATCGGCTGCTGTTGATGCCACCTGAACGAAATGTTGGGGATTTTGACTGGGATGCCAATGAAAAGCGTCCCATGGTGTCTGCTGAGCCAGATGCCGGAGAAATGAGCCAAGACGAACTGGAAGCGCTACGTCGTAAGTTTGAGGGACTGCTGTGATGGAAACGCGTGGACATTTGCTAACGGAACAGATCAACCCCAACAGCGCCAATTTGGATCAACTCTCTGCCCTGGAAATCGTCGAGGTCTTTAACCAGGAAGATGCAAAGACCATTACCGCGATCGCCCAGGTGCGGGAGGAATTAGCAGCAGCGATCGAACGTACCACAGCGGCTCTGCGGCAAGGCGGTCGTTTGTTCTATATCGGTGCAGGTACTAGCGGTCGCCTGGGCGTGTTAGACGCAGTGGAATGTCCGCCCACCTTTTGCACGCCACCGGAACTGGTGCAGGGCATTTTGGCGGGGGGAGCACCTGCCCTCTTGCGGAGTTCGGAAGGACTAGAGGATCGAGCCGATGATGGGGCGGCGGTGATTGCGGAATATGGCATTAGCGATCGCGATGTGCTGGTGGGGATTGCGGCGGGCGGAACCACACCCTACGTGCATGGGGCGATCGCAGCGGCTCGGCAGCAGGGTGCAACGACGATCTTTATTGCCTGTGTGCCCAAAGAGCAAGTGGCGATCGCGGTGGATGTGGATATTCGGCTGGTGGTGGGGCCAGAAATTCTCGCAGGTTCCACTCGGTTGAAATCTGGCACGGTGACTAAAATGGCGCTGAATATTCTCTCAACGGGAACAATGGTGCAGCTCGGTAAAGTGTACGGCAATCGCATGGTGGATGTGGCCGTGACCAATACGAAACTGCACGATCGCGCCCTACGGATTTTGAGTGACTTGGCAGGCTGCGATCGCGACCAAGCGGAACAATTGCTCCAGCAGAGTGGAAAATCCGTCAAACTGGCTCTGATGATGCACAGGACAGGCTGGGATAAAGCCACTTGTGAACAGCGTCTGGGCGATCACCAAGGGAATTTGCGACGGGCGATGGGGGGGTAGAGGGGAGGGGTAGAGGGGGGTAGACGTTTCTTTTGCTGCCACTTCCCACCACTTCCCACTCCCCCACTCCCACCTTTAAGGCGCAGGGGTGAGTAAATGTTCGGCAGCCGTGTTCTCTGCCACATTTTTTCCTTCATTAAGTAAATAATCAAAAAAGGCTTGGGCAATGGCTGAAAGTTGCTTGCCTGCTGGATAGATGACATACCAATACCGCTCGATCGGGAACTGTTCTACATCTAAGATGGCGAGCTGGTTTTTTAAGCCTTCTAGGGCGAGGGTATGCTTGGACAGGACGGAAATGCCCATTCCCCCCGCGATCGCTTGTTTAATCGCCTCATTACTGCCCAAATCTAACTTGACTTTCAGGGGAAGATTATTTTCTTCAAACACACGCTGTACTGATTTGCGGGTGCCAGAGCCAGGTTCGCGCATGATAAAAGGTTCTTCAGCAATGCGTGCCAGGGGAATATTTTTTTCGTTTGCTAGGGGATGATTGCGTGGTGCGAGGACAACGAGGGGGTTTTCCATAAAGGGATGAATTTGCACATCCATGTCTTCCGGCGGCTGGCTAACGATATAGAGATCGTTTTTGTTGCTGGCAAGACTATCGAGCACATACTGGTGGTTGGTCACCGTCAACGAGACATCAATACCGGGATAGCGCTGACAGAAGGGACCTAGAATTCTGGGGATCACATACTTAGCCGTAGTGATGGCTGCTAGGCGTAAAGTTCCCTGCTTCAAGCCTTTGATATCCGCAACTGCAATCTCAAACTTGGTCAAGCGCTCAAACACATCCTGGCAGGTGGAAAAGAGTTCTTTCCCAGTTTCCGTCAGGTAGAGGCGCTTGCCCACTTGCTCAAACAAAGGCATCCCGACTGTTTTGGACAGTTGCTTAACCTGCATTGAAACAGTGGGCTGGGTCAGAAAAAGCTCTTCCGCAGCGCGGGTGAAGCTGTTATGGCGAGCAACGGCTTCAAAGACTTTCAGTTGGTGTAATGTCGCGTTTTGCAAGGATCTCACTCCCGGAAGAGAACTAGTTGTCCATAGTCCATAGATTGAATTCTATTAAGTTTATATGGAACAGTGCTTTTTATTTATGGATTTTTCGGTATTATACTTGATTAAGAGCGTATGCTCCCTTCCAATCTAGCGTTGTACAAAAAAGTTTTGGCACACCCCCTTAGCACGAGTCCGTATCCGATTGGAGGGGCTTTGATGTTGGGCAGCAGGGTGTGCAGATTTCGTTGTACAGCGCTTTTTCTATGGGAAAATCAAGGAACTTCTGAAGGTGAAAAATCAGGAACCTTTTGAGGACTGGAACGCCTGAGGAAATTTCTAGGTCAGAAACTCCTGGCTCAGACCCCACCGACTGCGACACTTAACCCTTGCTCAGGCGAGTTGCTTGAAAGGGTCTATCCTGACGATCGCGGGTTCTAGGATGGGTGGTCGCTATTATCTTTTTCTACGGACATGACCAATCTTGTGTAAAGCTCGGGAGATAATGCGTTGATTCACGTCGCCTCCCCACAACTGTGCCATTTCTGCCTGAGTTGTATTCTCATGGGCTGCCGCAAAGGCACGAAACTTGTCCCAATCAGTAATTTTGCTCCTACCAATGGCTGGTTTCCGCGCCTTCGGGTTGACATCCCCGGTTTCAGCTTTGAGTTTGAGCCATAGGTCAATGGTATTGCGACTGACTTGAAACACCCGACTCGCTGTTTGCTTTTTCATACCGTCCACTTCAATGGCTTCGATGACTTTGCGCCGGAAGTCAGGACTGTAGGGTCGTGCCATGATGATGCAGGAAAAAACAATATTGCCCCTTAGTATACGTCCTAAGCGAATTGGCTGCCTTGACACTTGACCAAATCTTACAGCCGTTTTTAGATCAATCAGCCACGTCCCCCTCCCCCCTCCCCCCCTCTCCTCATTCAAAATGTGTTGCACCCAACTAAAAATTGCCACATACAGCAATTTAGCAAGCCCATGGTGCAATTAGTTTTGGCAAGGGCGATCGCAGTTCTAATCCAGTCTTGGCCATCAATGCACCGATCTCGTTTAGCGATTAAGGGCGATCGCGGGGCTGGGGCGGCGCTGGGCAATGAAGGTTGTCGCTTGTTGTAATCCGGTTTGCCAGAGACGATAGCCTTGGGCATTGAGGTGAATGCCATCGGTGGTCAGATCAGACCGGATCATGCCATCCCAGTCTACAAAGTCTGTGTAGAGATTGAGGTATAGGGCATTCCGCGATCGCGCCAGTTGGGCAATCCAATGATTGAGGCGCTCAATCCGTTCGTGGGGAATTTGGGCAGTGCGGGTGGGGAGGATGGACTGGAGCACGATGTCTGCACGGGGATGCTGTTTTTGGAGGCGGGTGACGATCGATTGCAGATTTTTCAGAATGGCGCGATCGGTTTTACCCTGTTTCAAGTCGTTGACCCCAGCCATGACGTAAATCACCTCAGGACGGGTCTGGCGAAAATCTTCTAACCGTTGCAGGATGCCTTGGGTAGTATCTCCAGAGATGCCTTGATTAAGCCACAGATGTTGATTGGGCAGTTGTTCTGCTGGATACCAGAGGCTGAGGGAATCTCCGACCAGGACGGCTAAACGACGCTCGCCCTGCCCCCGTGCCACTGCCCGCGATTCCAAGTTCAGCAGTTTGCGCCATTGGGGATAGGTGGGCTGTCCGGTTGCGCCTTGCCATGCGGGTTGAAAGCTATCCATGGGTAGCCGGGTATAGAGCCGACCGTTGCGGAGGGCTGCGAGGCGTTGCCGATAGAGCTGGATGCCGGAGGTGGGACCTCGACGGGGGGATGTGGAGGAGGGGAGGGGGAGAGGGGGAGAGTGGGGGGGACGGGTGCTGGGGAGGGGGGCGCGATCGGGAGGGGCGATCGCGTTTTGCTGGATCGGGTTTTGTGGGATTTTGCTTTGCCGACAGGATTGGTTTGAGGATTGCCCTGGGTTGTTGCGTGCGGTGGGGCTGGTTGGGGTTGATTTGGGTGACGAATGAGTAATCTGGAATGGTTCAACTTTGGGTTGTTTGTCTAAGGCTTGGTTTAGGGTGAGACTCAACAGGCAAAGATCGCTCATGGTTTCTGGTCTATAGATGCGTTAAGGTCAGACGAAAGTTCCAAGTTCCAAGCCCAGTCTCGATTGTGGTGAGACCTGCTGTAACCTGCCCATCACTACTTTCATTTATCGCGTCTGAGAACTTGTATCAGGATAAAAATGACTGGGTTTCGCACATCTCAGCCTTATTGCAGATGGGAAATGCGTTTTGCGAAAAGGTGATTTTGCAAGCAGGAGACAAGGATAGAGGATCGTGTTTCACAGCCCAAAATCAGGATTTCCCTCAAATGTTATAATTGAATTCAGCATCAGCCCTTCCCAACTTGCAAACAGAGCTAGATTAACCGAGCGAGACTGACTATGATTGCGGTTCGTGGGTGCCAGGATTTAACGCCGGATGCTTATTTCGTTTGGGAAGCCCAGCAATCAGAACGCTATGAATATTTTGGTGGGGCCGTACTTACAATGGCAGGTGGAAACCTTTCCCATGGTCGGATTGGGCTTAATCTTGCCAGTCGATTGAATGCCCATACTCACGATCGCGGTTGCATTACGTTTAATTCAGATTGCAAAGTTAGAATTGCTGAGAGTGGTTCTTTTACCTATCCTAATGTGAGTGTGAGTTGTGGCGATCGCGATCGCAGTGCGCAACAATTCATTCAGTTTCCCTGTGTGATTATTGAAATTTTATCGCCCAGTACTGAAGCCTATGACCGTGGTGGTAAGTTCC
Source organism: Synechococcales cyanobacterium (assembly GCA_035285565.1). Lineage (GTDB taxonomy): Bacteria > Cyanobacteriota > Cyanobacteriia > Leptolyngbyales > Leptolyngbyaceae > JAYKGX01. The sequence continues at coordinate 1,589 of JAYKGX010000012.1, read as the reverse complement.
GGCTGTACCGTAAGTTGCCGAGCCTGCAAGAGTTTGTTGTAGTGGGTTCTACGGTGAAATCTGTGGAGATTTTCCGACGCAAGGAACCAGAGTGTTGGGAGTTTATGAGTTATGGGGAAGATGAAAGTTTTACGATCGCTAGTATTGGACTCGCGATCGCTGTGAATGAACTGTATGAAAACGTAACTTTAGATCCAGGTGAGATCTACTGATAAATGCATTTAGGGTTGATAGCCAAGTTTTCTGAGAACATGATCAGCGTCCAAGCGCAAAACTTCATCCGGATCTTTCAGCAGTGGAATAAGATGAGGAATTGCTGATTTGGCAGATGCGCCCATCTTGCTTAATGCGAATAGGGTAGTCGATCGCACCCACCTATCCGGATCTTTCAGCAGTGGAATGAGATGAGGAATTGCTGATTTGGCAGATGCGCCCATATGACCTATTACTTCTGCTGCCTGCAAGCGTACTTCTTGCTCCTCATCTTTCAGGAGTGGAATGAGATGAGGAAGGGTTGGTTCGCCCAGCTTGGTTAATGACCATATTGCTTGCAAGCGTACTTCTTTCTCCTGATCGTTGAGGAGTGGAGTGAGATAAGGAAGGGTCGATTTTGCCGATTCACCCATCCCACCTAATGCCTGTGCTGCGCTCGATCGCACGTCTTTATTTGGATCTTTGAGGAGTGGAATAAAATAGGGCATCACCCATTCTTCTGATTCACTCTTGGTGGTGAATGCATCTGCGGCGATCGATAAGGCTTCTGCTGCATTCGATCGGACAAATTCATCCTGATCTTTCAGGAGTGGAATTAGATGAGGGATAGCGGATTTTGCCGATTTGCCGATTTTGCCTAACGCCTCTGCTGCTCGCGATCGCACTTCTTCATCCCGCTCTTTCAGGAGTGGAATCAGATGGGGAGTTGCTAAGTGGGCAGATTCGCCCAGATTGCCTAATACTTCTGCTGCATTCGATCGGACAAATTCATCCTGATCTTTAAGAAGTAGGATGAGATGAGGGATGGTAGTTGCGGGAGAGCTGCCGAGGTTGCCTAATGCCTCTGCTGTCCGCAATCGCACCATTGAGGCTTGATCCTTGAGAAGTGGCATGAGAGCAGGAATCGCAGATTTAGCAGGTTCTCCAATCTTGCCTAATGCTGTTGCTGCCTTCGATCGCACCCACTTATCCGGATCTTTGAGGAGGAGCATGAGATTGGGAACAGCCGATTTAGCAGATGCGCCCAGATTGCCTAATACCCATGCTACATTCGATCGCACATCGCTATCCTGATGTTGGAGGAGTGGAATGAGCTGGGGGATTGCTGATTTGACAGATTTACCCATGGAGTTTAATGCAATTGCTGCACTAAATCGCACATCGCTATCCTGATCTGTGAGCAGTGGAATGAGACTGGGGATAGCCGATTTGGCAGATTCACCGATCTCACCTAATGCTGCTGCTGCACTCGATCGCACCTCTGAATTCTGATCTTTGAGCAGAGGAAGTAATTTAGGGATAGCAGGTTTTCCAATTTCTCCTAATTTTTCCAGGATCTGATGTCGTTCGGTATTTGTCTTCAACTGTTGAATCAA
>JAYKGX010000011.1:0-30098 GCA_035285565.1 Synechococcales cyanobacterium | reverse complement strand
TTTGAGGAGCGGGGAGTGGGGGAGTGGGGGAGTGGGTGAGTGGGGAGGGTTGTATCGACCCTTAATTTTTTTCTGCGATTCGGTTGCTGCCGATCGCTTTCTGAGTCCAGTCGTTATGATGAGGAGCTGGCGGTTGTTCCTGGAATGGCGATCGCTGCACCTGTTGATCTGAAAGAACCTGTTGATCTCTAAAGAACTTTGATTCCACGCAATGTTTAATCCTAAAAATCAACTTTGAGAGAAAAACCTGAAAAAGGTAGGTAACTGTTATGGTGCAATCCGCAGCAACTGTGCTCTACGTTAACCCCACTACGGGGAATGATGCTAACAATGGCTCCCAAGCAACCCCTTTTAAAACGATTACAAAAGCCTTGCAAACTGCTAAAGCTGGCAATGTGATTCAACTGCTGGCTGGCACCTACAATACCGCCAGTGGGGAAACGTTTCCGCTAACTGTGCCGAATGGAGTCATTGTGCGGGGTGATGAAGCTGGTAAGGGGAATGGCATTCTGGTCACTGGAGGGGGACGCTACCTCAGCCCAAGCTTTGCGGGCCAGAATGTCACCTTCCGCATGGAGAATAAATCCCAGTTGCTTGGAGTCACCATTACTAATCCAGAAAGCCGGGGCACGGGGGTTTGGTTGGAAGGAACGGATCCTACGATCGCCCACTGTACCTTTACTAACTGTAAGCGAGAAGGGATTTTTGCCACTGGAACTGCTAAGCCCACGGTCACAGATTCGGTCTTTGTACTAAACGCCGCCAATGGCATTTCCATCACGCGGGAAGCCAAGGGGGAATACCGTCGGAATGTTTGTCAAAATACGGGGTTTGGCATTGCGATCGGTGACAATGCAGCTCCCCTGGTAGCAGAAAATCGTGCCTTTGAAAATCGCTCTGGGATTGTGATTTCTCGGGCTGCTCGACCCGTGCTGCGCGGCAACGTGGTGGAACGGAATACGGAAAGTGGGTTAGTTGCTCTGGAAACGGCGCTGCCAGATTTGGGCAATAGTCAGGAATCAGGACGCAATATTTTTCGAGATAACGGGGAAGTGGATCTGCAAAATGCCACCAATCCGCCGATCTCTTTTGTTTCTGTAGGCAATCAACTCAATCCCGCCAAAATTCAAGGACCTGTGGAATTGCTGGGCAACGAAATTCCCACCCCCAGTCCCAGTCCGACTCCCACGCCGACTCCGACTCCCACGCCGACTCCGACTCCCGTTCCTGTTCCTGTCCCCGCGCCGACTCCGACTCCCGTTCCTGTTCCTGTCCCCACGCCGACTCCGACTCCCACGCCGACCCCGACTCCCACTGGCTTGACAGATATTAGTGGGCATTGGGCTGCTGCCTTTATTCAAGCGTTGGTCGGACGAGGGTTGCTGAGTGGCTTTCCAGATAGCACGTTTAAACCAGAAGCGTCCTTAACCCGTGCTCAATATGCCGCCATTTTGGCAAAGACTTTTGATCTACCCGCTAAGCGACAGAGTAAAACCTTCTCCGATGTGGCGAGTGGTTTTTGGGCTGCAGAGGCGATCGCGAAGGCCGATCGCATGGGCTTTATTTCTGGGTTCCCGGATGGCACATTCCGCCCTGGGCAAAATTTGACGCGGGTGCAGGCGATCGTTTCCCTCATGAGTGGTTTGGGATTAACTGGAGGTGCTATCACCGTGTTGGGCAGCTATGACGATCGCGCCCAGATTCCCGGCTATGCCACCGAAGAAGTGACTACAGCCACCCAACGGCGGATGGTGGTGAATTATCCTGATACGAAGAAATTGAATCCCAACCGAGATATTACCCGTGCTGAAATTTCTGCGTTTGTCTATCAGGCCCTCGTTGCGATTAATCGCGCCACGGTGATTACCTCGCAGTACATTGTGGAACCCAGCGCCAATGCGATTTCCTTTACGGATATTGAAGGTCATTGGGCTAACGATTTCATTCTGGCAATGGCAATGCAGGATCTAATGCGGGGTAATGCTGATGGGAGTTTCAAACCTAATGATGGGATTACCCGAGCGCAATTTGCTGCCGTAGTGGCTCGCGCTTTCAATCCACCTCCCAAACGGGCTGCCGCCACCGCGATCGATGTGCCCAGCGACTATTGGGCTAAGGCTGCGATCGATCAAACCTACCGGGGCGGATTCTTGGATCTATTCCCCGATAAGACCTTCAAACCCAGTCAACCCATGACCCGCTTGCAACTGCTGCAGGCGATCGTCGCGGGGGCGGGGCTAACGGGCGGTAATGTTGCCAATCTGAGTCGATTCCGCGATCGGGATTCCATTCCGGCAGCGGCTCAACCTGTAGTCGCAACGGCGTTACAGCACCGTTTATTGATCAATCAGCCGGACGTTAATTTGGTCGATCCCAATCGGCAAGCAACCCGTGCAGAACTGGCAGCGATCGTTTTGCAGGCTTTAGTTCGGAGCGGGCGATCGGTGGCGGTGAATTCTCCGTTTATCGTCTCAGCCTAGGGGTTGGCTCATCTTACGGAATGAATTTGCGATGGGGGATATAGCAATCCTAATTGATTTGTGGGGCGAAGTTCTGCCTGCACAGACTAGAAGCCTGTCCCACTTTTACAACTGAAGCAAAGAGGATTGCTATAGAGATGATGAACTCTATCTCCCCCACTCCCCCACTCCCTCTTCAGCCCTTTGTATCCCCGATGCAATAATCACCCCTGCAAGCCCGCTCGAATCGTTTCAACCCGCTGGCGGTTTACCCCTAAATCCGACTCTCCCAAGCGAGAAGCCGATCGGACTTGAATGACCTGCTGTTCTGGATCGACGAAAAACTCCAGATCATCCACAAAGCCCATGAGCGAACTCGTGAACTCAGCATAGAGATAGGTTTCCGTTTCCGTAATAATTTCCGCACCCGGTTGGGCTGCCACCAATGCCTTCAACTTGGTCACCCCTTCCTGCGCCGTTCCCGTCCAAGCAATCGGTGCAATCTGGTGTCCATCATCCGTTGCTTGACTACTCACACAATTGGGACTCGCTGGACAGACTGCCAACTGACCCGCCTGCACCCCCAGGTTTGGAGGTCGCTTACCCGAAAAATGAAAAATTGCCGCCAGAGGTAACGGAGCCGCGATCGCCGCCGAAACCGGAGTCACTGCAATGGTTGTCAGGATCAGACCGATCGCCAACAAGACTGACAGCAATCCACCCAAAAGTTGCCGCATAAACCTAAACCCAATGCTTTTCCCCACTCTAGCGCGTTCTACGCCTTCTCAATTCTCAATTCTCGATTCCCTCAACTACGGTTCCTTGATGATCCAATCCCAACACCAGTCCCTGGGTCTGAATCCCAGTCTGCTCCCAGGTGTTAACCATGGCTGCTCGAACGGCTTCTGCTGTGGCAGGATTGGCTAAGGCAAGCAGGGTGGGACCTGCTCCACTGATGACTAACCCATAGGCTCCTGCAGCGATCGCCGCCTGTTCTACTGCGTCATAGCCTGGAATCAGCGATCGCCGGTAGGGTTGGTGAATGCGATCCTGTAGCGCCGATTGTAGCCAGTCTGCCTTGCCGCTGGTTAGCCCCTGGAGCAAGAGACCTAGATGGGAAAGGTTGAAAATGGCATCCGCTCGGCTATAGCTGGTGGGAAGCACTTGACGAGCTGCTTCGGTAGATAGCTCAAAGGCAGGGATTGCCACCACCGGAACCACGGTCTCTGACCAGGAAATGGGACAAATTTCCCAGGGGTGATCGATCCCAGTTGCGGCTAATCGGCAGCCTCCTAGCAGCGCCGGAACCACATTGTCGGGATGCCCTTCCATTTCCGTTGCCAGTTTTGCTAGATCTGTCAGATCCAGAGGCTTGCCTTGCAGGATATTGGCTCCCACCAGCCCACCGACGATCGCTGTTGCAGAACTCCCTAGACCCCGTGCCAGAGGAACCGCCATGTCGATCGCCAGCTTCAAAGGGGGAACGGGTTGACCGATTTCAGCATAGAAGCGGCAAAAGGCTTGATAGACCAAGTTATTTGCATCACCCCCCACCCGATCGGCATTGACCCCTGACACGGTAATCTCCAATGCCGGGGGGGTTGAAGTGGCTTGCCCGATCGCAGATGGATCGCCAGAGAAGGTGAAGCGATTATAGAGGGTTAGGGCTGCCCCCAAACAGTCAAAACCGGGGCCTAGGTTGGCGGTTGTCGCCGGAACACGCACCTGAATTTCCACAACTCCCCTCTCGCAATCTATCTTCTCGCAGTTGATTTTTATGGATTGGGTATTAGGCTTCGTCGTCTTTCTTGCTGAACCCTAATTCATTCTGCTCGGCATAGCGTTCCATAAAGCGCATAAACCGATCCCAGGCATCCGCCGTTCGCATCACATACACTGCTTCGACGGCGGCGGGTTGACCATTGATAAATTTGGCCTTCACATCTAACGTGGACATTTCTCCTTCTTCGTCAATCAGATACATCCCCGTAATGGCATCCATGGAACTGGACATCAACGCATCTGGCTTTTCAAAGTAGAACGTTGCTGTGCCATTGGAGCCACTCTTATTGCGGGTCAAACGCACATCTGGAATGACGGTTTCGGTTACGCCCCGAGAAAATTGAATCTGAGCCATAGTTTAGGATGCGATCGCCTTCATGTTTGGTAGATGACTATTCTCGCACCAAATGACCTTTTCATGAGCGACTCCTCATGGGCGACTCCTCATGGGCGACTCCATCCCAACAGCCCCACACCTCAGCCCCTGCCCAAGTCTGGATCCCCATTTCACACTTGCCTTAACCTCGCCGAAACCAACGTAAGGGATTGATATCGCCCTTCATGCGTTGCAGTTCCTGCCGATTCCGACGGGCTGTTTCTTCATACCACTGGCAATGGCTGTCTAGGTCTGCTCGGTACTGAACCTCGGCGTAGAAGGCTTTAGTAACTCGGTAGGTTTGGACGATTTCGGGTTCGATCGCTGGAACAGGGACAACCCATCGCATCAGGGGATTTTGCATTGCGGTTTATGGGAGGTGAGTGACTGCAATTCTAGCAACCCTCATCAACCTCCCTATCCGGTATGCCATGAATGACAATCCACTAGCGCCCAATGTCACATTCAATTTCCACTAACGCAGCGTTTGTCAAGGTCAGGGGTTGATTGTGCAGCACCATCGTGGTTGTGCGATTGCTTTCAAAGCCAATTTTTTCGTAGAAGGATTGCTGATTCGTCGTCATCAGGTAAACCCGTTCCACTCGGCTGACTTGGGGATGGCTGAGAATTGTTTGTACTAACTTGCGTCCAATTCCTGCCCCTTGATAGTCTGGATGGACGACGACATCCCAGATGGTGGCGCGATAAACTCCATCGGAGTTCGATCGGGCAAACCCAATCATGGTGTTGTGATCCCAGGCGGTAACCACTGGGTTACTATTTTCTAGGGCAAGTTGTAAATCTTCTAAACTACGATCGCGGGCCCAAAATGCCGCTAAATTAAACAGGGTCTGCACTTGAGGTAAACAAGCTATTTCCCAGCCCACCTGCAAATGAACGTTCCGACAATCCACTACTGTTCCTCCTCAGGGAAATGACAAGTCCGAGAGATGACAAGACTGTAGACAGGCTGGAAGACTTTCCATTAACCCGTCTGAATGAAGTAAAACCGATTCCTAGCAGGGATTGTGGTTAGTGCGAACTTTTCTGCTACAAAATTCGTCCTTCCGTTCGCACCCTTGTTTGTCTGGCATTCTTGTGTTCCACTTTACCTGGTTCCCCACTTTACCTAGTTTTGCTTGGTTTATTGCCTAATTCGTTTCCTAGTTTGTGAAGATCCCATGGCCAGAAAGTTGCCTTCTCTCCGTCGCCCTCGACCCAACCTAATTGTGCTGGTGTTGCTGATTGTGTTGTTCAGCATCCTGATGGGAATTGGGTTGGCCCAGGCGATCGCGCCTCTGCAGGGTTCCTTGCCCTTGCCGGGGCGATCGCAAAATATTACCCCATCGGAATTTTCGGGGTGGTCGCAAAATATTACCCCATCGGAATTTTCGGGGCGATCACAAAATCGTCGTAGAGACGTTCCGCCGGAACGTCTCTACCAACCATATTTGGGGGATGCAAAATTATTGGGGGATGCAAAATTATTGGGAAGCAATCCATCTGAAATCGGGACGATCGATGTGGTGCCCGATCGCTTTCAGTTGGGACAACAAATCTATCTGGAAAATTGTGCTAGCTGTCATATTGGGGTTCCGCCTGGGATTATGCCGACTCAAACTTGGCAAGATCTGATCCAGGATCCACAGCACTATGGCACCCGCATCACCCCGTCCCGCGATCCCAACCGTCGCATTCTTTGGAACTACCTGCGCACCTACTCTCGCCCTAAGAATGATGACGAACAAACCCCCTACCGTATGGCTGAATCTCGCTATTTCCGTGCCCTCCATCCTAAAGTCAAGCTAACAGGTCGTGCGAGTCTCACCAGTTGTGTCACTTGCCACCCCGCCGCCAGTCAATTCAACTTCCGTAGACTTTCTCCAGAGGCAGAAAAATCTCCCTAAACTTCGATCGCTTGTCCCAGTTCTCCATTCTCCTGCGTTTCCCAATCCTCAGGACGGACATCTCTACCGCTTCATCCGTAAGGGAAGTGATAAGATTTAACAATCAATTCGTCCCGGTTCTGAAGTTCCTAACCTGGGGTAATTGCTGGGACTATTTTAATAGTTTCATGTCTAGCCAAACTCATTTTTAGTCAACTGCGATCGCCATGCTGAAAGCGCTTCTGGGTGACCCCAACGCAAGGAAAATCAAAAAGTTTCAACCCCTGGTTGCGGAGGTGAACTTACTCGAAGAAGAGATTTCTGCACTCTCTGATGCTGAACTGCGCGCCAAGACGGCAGAATTTAAGGAGCGGGTGGCGAAAGCACGCAATTTGAACGAGGAACGCCAGATTTTAGACGATCTGTTGCCCGAAGCCTTTGCCGTGGTGCGGGAAGCCGGAAAACGAGTCTTGGGCATGCGTCACTTTGATGTGCAGCTCCTAGGTGGCATCGTCCTCCATAGTGGGCAAATTGCCGAAATGAAAACCGGGGAAGGTAAAACCCTCGTCTCCACCCTACCTGCCTATCTCAATGCGTTGAATGGGCGCGGAGTCCATGTGGTCACCGTCAACGACTATCTTGCCCGCCGGGACGCAGAATGGATGGGGCAGATTCACCGCTTCTTGGGGTTGACCGTGGGGCTGATTCAGCAGGATATGAATCCCGACGATCGCCGCAAAAACTACAACTGCGATGTCACCTACGCCACCAACAGCGAACTCGGCTTTGACTACCTGCGAGATAACATGGCCACTTCGATGCAGGAGGTCGTCCAGCGGCCGTTTAATTACTGCGTGATTGATGAAGTGGACTCAGTGCTGATTGATGAAGCCCGCACACCGCTGATCATTTCCGGGGCTGTGGAACGTCCGGCAGAAAAATATGCTGGGGCAGCGGAAGTAGCAAAACAACTGAAGCGAGATGAGCACTACGAGGTCGATGAAAAGCAGCGTAACATTCTGCTGACGGATGAAGGGTTTATCGCTGCTGAGCAAATCCTGAAGGTGAATGATCTCTTCGATCCCCGCGATCCCTGGGCGCACTATATCTTTAATGCCATCAAAGCCAAGGAACTGTTCCTGCTCAATACCAACTACATCATCGCCAATGGTGAGATTGTGATTGTGGATGAGTTTACCGGGCGGGTGATGCCGGGACGGCGCTGGAGTGATGGCTTGCACCAGGCGATCGAAGCGAAAGAGGGGGTGGATATCCAAAATGAAACTCAGACCCTGGCGACCATTACCTACCAGAATTTCTTCCTGCTCTATCCCAAACTGGCGGGCATGACCGGGACGGCTAAGACAGAGGAAGCAGAATTTGAAAAGATTTACAAACTAGAAGTCACAATTATTCCCACCAACCGCACCCGCCAACGGAAAGACCTCTCCGATGTGGTGTATAAAACCGAGTCAGGCGATCTACAAGACATGGCGCAGGAATGTGCCACTCAAGTGCAGGCCGGCAACCCTGTCTTGGTGCGAACAAGTGACCTGGAACGTCTAGGGCAACTGACCCAGATACTAGAAGGGGCTGCCTTTAAAGTTGCCAATGTGCCGCCCAAAACTAGCCAAGAGCAAGCCAATCTCCTCGCCTGGGCGCGGCAGCCCGGTCACATTACCCTGACCATTAGTTCCCAGGTGGAATCTCTCTTGCAAGATGAAGTCGATGGGATCCATGCGATCGGTATTCGAGGGAAGTGGCTGGCGATCGCCAAGGAATGCCTGGAAATGCATCAAACCGGGCGACCTGTCTTGGTAGGTACCACCAGTGTGGATAAGTCAGAGGTGCTGTCCAGCTTGCTGAAGCAGTTGGATGTGCCCCATAACCTGTTGAATGCCAAACCGGAAAATGTGGAGCGGGAGTCAGAAATCGTGGCTCAGGCTGGGCGGAAAGGGCAGGTGACGATCGCTACGAATATGGCAGGGCGAGGCACCGATATCATTCTGGGCGGTAACTCCGACTATATGGCACGCCTGAAGGTGCGGGAATATTTTATGCCGCGTTTGGTCAAACCCGAAGAGGAAGATAGTTTCACAGCTCCGGCTCCCAGTTTGGGTAATACCGTGGAAGGTGGAGAAGGCTTTGGTCCCAGCGGGCGCAAGCAAAAGACCTGGAAAGTCAGCCCAGATATCTTCCCCACCCAAATTTCAGCAGACACGGAACAGCTCTTAAAGGAAGCGGTGATCCTGGCAGTGCAGGAATATGGCGAACGTAGCCTACAGGAGCTAGAGGCGGAAGATAAAATTGCCACCGCTGCAGAAAAGGCCCCAACTGAGGATCCCGTGATCCAAAAACTTCGGTCGGCTTATAAAGCGGTTCGGAAAGAATATGATGCCCTCACCGATCGCGAGCATGAGGAAGTGGTACAAGCGGGCGGGTTGCATGTGATTGGCACAGAACGCCATGAATCTCGCCGGATTGATAACCAACTGCGGGGTCGGGCGGGTCGGCAAGGGGATCCCGGTACGACTAAGTTTTTCCTCAGCTTGCAAGATAACCTATTGCGCATTTTTGGCGGCGATCGCGTAGCGGGCTTGATGAATGCCTTCCGGGTCGAGGAGGACATGCCAATCGAATCGGGAATGCTAACGCGATCGTTGGAAGGAGCACAGAAAAAGGTTGAAACCTATTATTACGACATCCGTAAACAGGTGTTTGAATACGACGAAGTGATGAACAATCAACGTCGTGCCATCTATGCCGAGCGTCGTCGAGTTCTGGAAGGAGAAGACCTAAAAGAACAGGTGATCGACTACGCTGAGCGGACCATGAATGACATTGTGGATGCCTACATCAATCCAGAACTGCCTGCGGAAGAATGGGATCTGGACAAGCTGGTTGAAAAGGTGCAGCAATTTGTCTATCTGTTGGCAGATCTGATGCCAGAGCAACTCCGGGAACTGAGCATGATGGAAATCAAAACTTTCCTGCATGAACAAGTGCGCATTGCCTACGACATGAAGGAAGCTGAGATTGAACAATTGCAACCTGGGTTGATGCGGCAGGTGGAGCGGTTCTTCATCCTGCAACGGATCGACACCCTCTGGCGCGAACATTTGCAAGCCATGGATGCCCTGCGAGAATCCGTTGGGCTACGGGGCTATGGTCAGAAAGATCCCCTGATTGAATATAAGAGCGAAGGCTACGAGCTATTCCTAGAAATGATGATCAACATTCGGCGGGATGTGGTCTACTCCATCTTCCAGTTCAATCCGCAACCCCAAGCCATGGAAGTGGTGGAAGAATCGGAAATGGTTTAAGCTGACGGTGCTGATGCATCCAGCCTGGAGCGAGTCATCACTTTGGTTGCCTCGGTTTCCCTTTATGATCGGTTTCCCGTTATTAACGTGAGTTCGATGAATCCTGGCGAGCCGTTGGCAAATCCTCCCGGAATAGAAACCCTCCTAACCCCCTTATTAAGGCGCAACCAATTCGGTTGGAAGTCCCCCTTAATAAGGCAGATTTAGGGGGATCGAGAGATTGACGGAAATCGAGTTTCGTCCAACTGACATAGTATTAACTGACATGGTATTAAGGGGCCTGCGGGGATCGGTTCGCTGGAATGCATCGAACTCACATTGAAATTGAGGTTAGGATCCAAAGTTAATAGATCCTAACCTCATATCGTTTTTTGGAATAAATTCTTAAATTTTGGCAAGAAAGCGGGAAAACTTCAGGAAATATATCTGGAGAAGGATATCCCTCACTTTAGTAATGCCTTCTATAATGTTCGCCAATAGAGATTTCTAATTTAGTGAAGGAAATTGATATGGCACGGTCTAGCTTTTGGGATGATTTTAAAGCATTTTTAATGCAAGGCAACGTGGTCGATCTGGCCGTTGCTGTGATCATCGGTGGTGCATTTGGAAAGATTGTGACGGCGGTAGTTGAAAAGCTTTTTATGCCGATTATTGGCTTAATCACTCCTGGTGGGGATTGGAAAAAGTGGATGATTCCCCTCGGTGGCGAGATGTTAGTGCAGGATCCCAGCAAACCGGCTGGCACCATGATGTCAGTGCCCAGGGGGCTTTATTTTGGCGAAATCTTGGGTGAAATCATCACGTTTGTCGCCATTGCATTTGTCGTTTTTATGATCGTTCGTGCGTTAGAAAAGATGAAGAAACGCTTCCAGCGTCAAGCAGCTTTGGCAGAAGCAGAGGCTGCCGCAGCACCTGATCCAGCCGTTGTTTTACAAGAACGCATGATTGAATCCCTCGATCGCGTGGCTCGTTCCTTGGAATCCCGCTAGGTTTTTTAGATTTGTCTGAACCCACAAATCCCTAGTGAGGTCAAGTTCCCAATAGTGATAAATCCCGTGGCGATCGCACTGATCATCACGGGATTCATTTTTCTTCAGAGGAAGGCGAGCCAAGGCTCAGGAAGATTATGCTTCAGGGCGATTACATCATGCCCATGCCACCCATACCGCCCATGCCACCCATGCCACCCATACCGCCCATGCCACCCATGCCACCCTCTGCAGGGGCAGCCGATTTCGGTTCAGGTTTTTCCACAACCAATGCTTCAGTGGTCAGCACCATGGAAGCAATAGAAGTCGCATCCTGCAGCGCCGATCGCACCACCTTTGCGGGATCGATCACCCCGGCCGCCACCAAGTCTTCATAGGCTCCCGTCATGGCATTGAAGCCCATATTGAAGTCCAGACCTCGCACGGTCTCCACCACCACAGCCCCTTCAGCGCCTGCATTCGTCGCAATCTGTGCCAGGGGGGCATCCAGCGATCGGGCGACAATGTCCACACCCGTTTGCTCTTCAACATCGGTGAGCGACTGCTTCAGTTCCGCCAGCTTGTTAGCCAGATGAATCAAGGTCACCCCACCACCGGGAACGGTGCCTTCATCCACGGCGGCCTTTGTTGCATTCAAAGCATCTTCAATCCGGAGCTTGCGATCCTTCAGTTCGGTTTCCGTTGCCGCACCGACTTTAATCACCGCCACGCCCCCGGCCAACTTAGCAATGCGCTCCGTCAGCTTTTCTTTGTCGTACTCAGAATCCGTGGCTTCCAATTCGCGCCGTAATTGTTCCACCCGCTTCTTGACGTTATCGGAATCTTCTGTGGTTGCCACCAGGGTAGTGGAATCCTTGGTAATGGTGACCTTCCGCGCCTTACCCAACATATCCAGGGTGACGGCATCCAAGCTGAGACCCAGCTCTTCGGAAATGACTTGCCCATCGGTCAACACGGCGATATCTTGCAGCATGAACTTGCGGCGCTCGCCAAATCCTGGGGCTTTCACGGCGGCGATGTTGAGGACTCCCCGCAGGCGATTGACCACCAAGGTTGCTAGGGCTTCCCCTTCAATATCTTCAGCAATCACCAACAGGGGCTGACCGGCTCGGGCTACTTTCTCCAGCACAGGCACCAACTCTTGAATCGAGCTGATCTTCTTGTCCGTCAGCAGGATCGCCATATTTTCAAACTCAGCAATCAGCCGCTCGGTATCCGTGACGAAGTAGGGGGAGAGATAGCCGCGATCGATCTGCATCCCTTCAACCACTTCCATTTCGGTACTGAGGGATTTGGATTCTTCCACCGTGATCACGCCATCCTTGCCCACCTTGGCCATGGCTGCTGCAATCATTTGCCCCACTTCTTCATCGTTGCCCGAAGACACCGTTGCCACCTGGGCGATCGCATTTCCTTCCACGGGTTTTGCGACTGCTTGGATTTCTACCAGAAGCTTGGCAACGGCTTTCTCCATCCCCCGGCGTATCGCGATCGGATTTGTCCCCGCTGCCACATTTTTCAACCCTTCACGGATCATCGCCTGCGCCAACACCGTTGCGGTGGTTGTTCCATCCCCCGCCAGGTCCTTCGTTTTAGAAGCCACTTCTCGGATTAGCGAAGCGCCCGTATTTTCCAGGGGATCTTCTAGCTCAATTTCCTTTGCAATGCTGATCCCATCATTAACAATCTGAGGTGCACCGTATTTTTTCTCTAGTAAAACATTTCTACCCTTTGGGCCCAGGGTCACCTTGACGGCATCTGCCAGGGCATTTACACCGCGCTCTAGGGCTTTGCGGGAAGCTTCATCAAAGACAACAATCTTTGCCATAGGTTCAGTCCTTCATTTCTCCTTCATGACTCTAGCACTCTCAGCACTAGAGTGCTAAACCAGATCAGGATCGGAAAACCCTCCATCGAATCCATGGGTCTGGCATTTTATTTCCGTAGAACTTTATAATTTTTTAATCTTTTGGTAAGAAACTTTTTAATTAGACATGATACTATTAGAAGCGTTGCTATTAACCAAGGAGTGTTCCGAGAAAGTTGGCACACTATCCTCTCATCGAATACCCCTGGAGACCCCTCTGGTATCTCGATGTTAACCTCAAACGAAAGCGTCAAATTGATCCAGCATTATCCTGGGTGGATCGCTGTGAAGCGCCCAGTATGATCTGACCGATCGGTAACTATTAGGTTCGCAATGCAATTCATGCGATTAAGCGAACTAGATCGGTCAGGATCAATGTTTTGGCTATCCAAGCAGCTATTCAAATTATTGAGTTATCCAGTTCAGATTCTGCTTCAATTTGCAGGTCAGCTTTGCAGGTGTCAAAGTCTGGCTCATAGGGTGCAAGCATGAGGAGTCATGTTGGCAACTGAAACAACCGAGATCGTCAGGTTGTTCTGCAAGGGTCTGTTCTTCAGAGATCATGGTGTATTGCTTGCGATCGTTGTTGATTGCAGGTTATCCATCCCTGCTGAAAGTCAATCTTCAATCTTCTGTCCCAGCAATTTTGCTGAGGGATCTGATTGATTGGCACCCAGAGTTGCATGAAAGCTGTGGATTGTCCGGATGTTTTTAATCCGAGGGTGAGGAATTTTACTGACAATGCCGTCAGAACTCACTCAAAGTTCACTGATTGAGCAACCTGATTGGATGCCTAATTAAGTCATCAGGCTGGTTTTAACTCTTTCTTTCTCTTATATTTTTGCAAGGTGTAGTTGAATCATCCAGCATTGAAACTTTCATTGATCTTTCTGTTGATGCTGTTTCAATGTCATGTTGAATACAATGTTTAACTTGTTATTGAATATATGATTTAAGAATTAGATGGCATGATGCTGAGAAATTTATAAATGATTTTTATGTCAATCTTTGATTGATTTTTTGGGAGCAAATCTACCATGTCCAATCTATATAGCCGCAAAATTACACCGGAACCTATATCGCCTGACATTGGCATTGTTGAATTGATTGATAACTATTTCACAGCTTATAACTCAGCTCGTTTACGGGAGTTGTGCCAGCTCCTGAGCCGTGAAGTCTTCCAACCCAATGTCACTGTAGGTTTGAGCCTTTCGGGTGCTATGACACCTGCTGGGTTTGGGGTCTCTGCACTAGCTCCTTTAATTAGGGCGGGTTTTGTAGATTGGATCATTAGCACAGGTGCCAATCTTTATCATGATTTGCATTATGGTTTAGGGCTAGAACTCTATGCTAGCAATCCTTTTGTTGATGATGTTAAGTTACGGCAGGAAGGAAGAATCCGAATTTATGATATTGTATTTGACTATGAGGTTTTGCTAGGCACTGATGCGTTCATCCGTGAGATTTTGCGAGCAGAGCCGTTTCAAAAGCGGATGGGAACTGCCGAGTTTCACTATCTTCTTGGCAAGTATATCCATGAGATTGAGCAGCAAGTGGGGGTGAAGCATCCTTCTCTCCTGTCCACTGCCTATGAATGTGGTGTGCCAATCTATACGTCTTCTCCGGGGGACAGTTCGATTGGCATGAATGTGGCAGCGCTTGCCCTAGAGGGAAATCAGCTTTGGCTTGATCCACTTTTAGATGTGAATGAAACGGCAGCGATCGCCTATTGTGCGCGGGACACTGACCATCCGGAGACCCTTGGCAAGAGTGCAGCCCTGATTCTTGGAGGCGGCAGTCCTAAGAATTTTCTGCTGCAAACGCAACCGCAAATTCATGAGGTTCTGGGTCTAGAGGAGCGGGGGCATGATTTCTTTGTGCAGATTACGGATGCAAGACCCGACACAGGCGGACTATCTGGGGCCACTCCGAGTGAAGCGGTGAGTTGGGGTAAGGTTGATCCGGAAGAACTGCCTCGGGCGATCGTTTGCTATACCGACAGTACGATCGCGTTGCCCATTTTAACGGCCTATAGTTTGCAGCAATGTCAGCCTCGCCCCTTAAAGCGATTGTATGACCGACGGGCTGAGATGCTGACCCGTCTTCAGGCAGATTTTCTGGTGGCTAAACGCTTAGCGATTCATGCCACACCAACGCCGACCGCAGCCCAGCCAGAATCTGTGGCAACCTACCCCTGCGGTACGCCTATCCATCGCTAGCCTTACCCTTCAGTCTCTTGAGGCAGGTTGGAAAACTACAAGTTTGACGCACAGAGGCCCGATCGCACATATGTGGGATCGGGCTTTTCTTATCTTTTGGAGCTTGAGCTTTTTGGATCGCTTGAATTAGATTGTCACGCCATTCAGAACAGGGTGGAACATCTCCGTCGGTTTCGCCGCATTACCTGTTTCATTCGTCGATCGCTGGAACTGCAAGCAATTCTAGATGGACCATCCCCCCTCTCCCTCATAAATTCAGGGTTCAGCAGTGCGTTGATAGTCGCCGGACTTGCCACCGGATTTACTCACTAGATGGATGTTCTGAATTTCCATCCCTTTTTCCAGTGCCTTCGCCATATCGTACAGGGTCAGCGCCGCGATCGAGACTGCGGTTAACGCCTCCATTTCCACCCCCGTTTCTGCCTTAATTTTTACGGTCGATTCAATTTGAAACCCAGGAAGTTTCGGCTCCGGTATGATTTGCAGTTCCACTTTATGGAGGGGGAGCGGATGGCAGAGGGGAATGAGGTTAGCGGTTTGCTTAGCTGCCATGATTCCCGCAATCCGTGCCGTTCCAATCACATCGCCTTTGGGGGCATTGCCTGCAAGGATGGTTGCCAGGGTTTCGGGTTGCATTTTTATCTGGGCCTGGGCGATCGCCACTCGTACGGTCGCCGCTTTCTCCGATAGATCAACCATCTGCGCTTGTCCCTGAGCATCCAGATGGCTGAGGGGTGTTAAATCAGACTGGGCTAACGGATTTTTTTCGGAAAAGTTTTGCATTTTTGGAGAACCCTATGGTATGATTGCTAAGGCAAAGAGGCAAACAACACTTTGAACCTCACGAGTTTAAAGGAATTTCCTCAAAGCAGGCAAGGGCTTGTAGCTCAGTGGACTAGAGCACGTGGCTACGGACCACGGTGTCGGGGGTTCGAATCCCTCCTAGCCCGTTCTAAATAATCGAAAAAGTGTCAGGTTGTTTCCGACTTGACGCTTTTTTAATAGCGATCGCTTCAGATTGTGGAGCGATCGCACCAGCACCTCTAATCTGTGAACTTCTAAGCTGTGAACGTTGAATCTATGACTTTGACTGTTGGGACACCCGCGCCAGACTTTACCCTGCTCGACTCTGATGGCCAACCCGTTTCACTGCAATCGTTGCGGGGCAAGTGGGTGGTGCTCTATTTCTATCCCAAGGATGATACCCCCGGTTGCACTAAGGAAGCCTGTGCCTTTCGCGATACGTTTCCACAGTTCACCGACAAGAATGCGGTCATTCTGGGGATTAGTGTCAATGATGAAAAGGCGCACCAGAAATTTATCAACAAGTACAGTTTGCCCTTTTCCTTGCTCGTGGATCCGGATGCGACGATCGCCACGACCTACGAAAGCTACGGTCTGAAAAAATTCATGGGCAAAGAATACATGGGCATTACCCGGAATACCTTTTTGATCGACCCCGATGGAAACTTGGCAAAAATCTATAAAAAGGTTAAACCAGAAACCCATCCTGCGACAGTTCTTCAAGATATCCCCACAGTGAAATAGGGGTGAAATGGGCAAGACCGCCTAGAATTGAGAACTAAGCATCCATATTT
Organism: Synechococcales cyanobacterium; assembly: GCA_035285565.1. Classification (GTDB taxonomy): domain Bacteria; phylum Cyanobacteriota; class Cyanobacteriia; order Leptolyngbyales; family Leptolyngbyaceae; genus JAYKGX01. Next base: position 13,599 of record JAYKGX010000011.1, on the reverse strand, counting down.
TCTAATGTTAGACAATATTGATGGTCACGAATGCCCTTGAAACCCGGTGCTCAATTCCTCCTCTTCTCAATTTTGTGGGTTTGGTCTCTATGCGTCAATTATGGCACTTTGCGAAAACCGTGATCGGGATTATTTTTCGTCATCCCATCACTGGCACCAGTATCATTGCCAAGCTGCCCGATGGGCGAATTGTGCTGGTGAAGCGGCGGGATAATGGTCTCTGGGGGCTACCAGGCGGCATGGTGGATTGGGGAGAGGATATTCCCACTGCCGTCCATCGGGAGCTAGCAGAAGAAACGGGCTTGCAAGTCAAGCAAATTAATCGTCTTGTGGGGGTTTATTCCTCTCCCGATCGCGATCCTCGAATTCACTCGATCTGTGTCGTGGTGGAGGTGGAGGCGATCGGTCAGATGCAAGCGGCTGATCCGATGGAAGTGTTAGATGTAGAGGGTTTTTATCCCGGCGCACTCCCCACGGGAAGGTTGTCCCATGATCACGAACGCCAACTGAAGGACTATTTCAACGAGTTAACCACGCTTGCCTAGTCAGCTTGCATGAATGGTCTGAGGGATCAAGCGAATGGCGTGGGGAGTTATGCCCAAGTAGGGTCGAGAAAATTACAAATTGTAAATTCTCCCGACCCGATTTTCTTAATCTTCATGATCCTCAAAGGGATCGCCCAGCTCCTTGGAAGGTGGACCAAACGCAGTGTAGACGGCATATCCAGTGAGACCCACGAGGGCAACACAGATGGAAATGTTAAGAGCCATTGCAGCTTCCATATTCATCCTCAGGTTATGAGTACCTTTCCTTTATGATAGTAATGTAACGCAGACTTAACAGGTTCTGTCGAAACTATACACACGAGACTATACACATAGGACAGCTATGGCACAGCGGACTCGGTTGGGAGACATTCTTCGCCCCCTTAATGCAGAATACGGTAAGGTTGTTCCCGGCTGGGGAACAACACCAGTCATGGGTGCATTTATGGCGCTCTTTCTGGTGTTCTTGCTGATCATCCTGCAAATTTATAATTCCTCTCTCCTGCTGGACGGCTTCAGCGTGGGGCCCATTTTGGGGAACTAGGTTCTCGTTTTTTCTGGGGGTCTTTTCCCAGGGCTTTTTCTGAGGGCACATCTGGAAAAGTCTCTCTGAAAAGTTTCTCTGTAGGGTGGCTCGAAACAAATTCTATTCAGGTCGAGCCATGTTGCGATCGCACCCGGTCTATCCGGGTTTTTTTTTTGAACCTGGTGCGATGCCTAGGGTAACGATAGGATATAGAGTGAGGTGGAAGTGAGACTGACCGTTGGGAGGATGCCATGAATGTCTTTGGAATTGGTCTGCCAGAAATGGTGTTGATCTTTGTGTTGGCGCTGTTGGTGTTTGGGCCCAAAAAGTTACCTGAAATTGGCAAGAGTGTGGGTAAGGCGATTCGGGGGTTCCAGGATGCTTCGCGGGAATTTGAGAACGAGTTCAAAAAGGAAGCAGAAGCGCTAGAGAAAGTAGTGAGTGAACCCATGCGAGCCACCTTAGAGGAAAAAGAGCAACCCAGTCTGGCTCCTGCCAACGAGGATGTGACCGACGCAGCGATCGTCGAAGAGACGGCAGAACAGAAACAGGCTTAGGATGACAGAATGGCGGAACTGTTAAGACCGACCCTCGTGGTGGGGTTGGGCAATCCAGGTGCGAAATATGAGAATACGCGCCACAATATTGGTTTTGTGGTGTTGGATGCGCTGGCAAGGGGTTGGAACATTCCGCTGGCGGAACAGAAAAAATTTCACGGTTGGTTTGGTGAAGGGGCGATCGCCGGAACCAAGGTGCGGTTACTCAAACCTTCTACCTATATGAACCAGTCCGGTCAGGCGATTCGGGCAGTGGTGGATTGGTATAAGTTGGAACCCACCACGGTACTGGTGGTTTACGATGATATGGATTTGGGCGTAGGGCGGTTGCGGTTGCGGTTGTCTGGCTCGGCGGGGGGACAAAATGGCATGAAGTCGGCGATCGCGCACCTCGGCACCCAAGGATTTCCCCGCTTACGGATTGGCATTGGCAGCAAGCAACAGGATGCGGTCTCCCATGTGCTGGGCAGTTTTGCGCCAGGGGAAAAGCTGATGATTCAGGAAGTGACGCGATGGGCGGTGGCGGCGATCGAGACGAGTTTAAAAGAAGGGGTTGAAAAAGCGATGAACCTCTATAACAATCGAGAAGTAAAGGCAGACGAGCCGTAGAGGCAGATTGAGCCACCCGCGATCGGTTCTTACCAGAAGCATGACCTGATATTTCATCACACCCTATCGAAACTTGATATCGAACTGTGAGTAAGCGTTTACCTAAAACTACTGCCTATGTCCGCGTGATTCGGCAATCTTGGCAAACGGGGCGGCTGGAAGGAGAGGTGCGAGCCAACCAGTATGAATGGCAGTTTTGCTGGAACTTTCGGCAGGGGCATTTGGCGATCGAGCCTTCCCTGGGACGGGCATTAATTCGGGAACCCTTGGGGCGTTTTTTGGAAGCGAAGGATTATCAGCTCGAAGCGGGGGGGGACTATTCCTTCACGATCCGGGCAGAGCTGTAGGGGTGCGAGTTTCTGGTCTGGGTAGATAGAATATCTGATCCACAAATTAGTTAAAATGGCTATGTCAGCCCGCTTCCAGTGAGAGGTAACCTTGTGACTGCGCCAGGTTCGGTTTCAGAGTCTCGTCCGCCCGCCTCAACGGTGCAATCCTTATTCGATCGGATTGCTCCGGTCTACGATGAGTTAAATCAAACCCTGAGTTTGGGGCAACACAAGATTTGGAAATTGATGGCGGTGAAATGGTGTGAACCTAAACCGGGCGATCGGGCGCTGGATCTCTGTTGTGGCAGTGGCGATGTGGCAGAATTGCTGGGCGATCGGGTGGGCAGGACGGGACAGGTGACGGGCGTTGACTTTTCGGCTGCCCAACTGGAAACGGCACAGGCTCGGACTGCGGATAAAACTTGGTTTCAGTGGCTCCAGGCGGATGTGTTGCAGCTTCCCTTTGCCGACAATCATTTTGACTGCGCTGCCATGAGCTATGGGTTGCGTAATGTCAGCGATATTCCCAAAGCCCTTGGGGAAATGCAGCGGGTGCTGAAGCCTGGAGCCAAGATTGCCATCCTCGATATGCATCGTCCTGAAAATCCCTGGGTGCGGCAGTTTCAGCAGTGGTATCTGGATGCGATCGTGGTTCCCGCTGCCCAGCGTCTGGGCTTTACGGAAGAATATGCTTACATTGCCCCCAGCCTCGATCGCTTTCCCACTGGGCAGGCGCAGGTGAAACTCGGGTTGGAGGCAGGATTTACAAAGGCTGTGCATTATCCGATCGCAGGCGGTACGATGGGAGTGTTAGTTCTGACCAAATAGGCACGAGCGAATCCCCAATCTTGGCGTAAATGCCGGAGATCCGATGCTGATGCATTCTCTGCTGATCCATTCTCTTTAGTGAACGGTGCATTCCCACTTTGAATTTCTCCACTGTTTGGCTATTCATTGCTCCTTCTATTGTTGGTGGTATTATCGGCTACTTCACCAATGATATTGCCATTCGCATGTTGTTTCGTCCCTACCGCCCTTGGTATATCCGGAATGTGCGGGTTCCGTTTACCCCTGGGGTGATCCCTCGAAATCAGGCAAGGCTGGCGCAGCGAGTTTCCGACACCATTATGAGTTCTCTGCTGACTCCGGATGAGATTCAGGGCATTGCGCGGCGGCTACTCCAGGTGGAACGGATTCAAGCAGCCCTGCTGTGGATCTTACGGTTGGCATTGGAACAGTTGCAAACTGGACGGGAGGAAAATACCACCCGTGTGCTTGCCAATATTCTGCATGATTTGTTTGGGGAATCCCTGCCGCGCCTGTTGCAAGGGTTATCCAAGCGAGATGATTTTCTCAAAGCCCAATTGAATCAGATTTTTGACAGTGTGATTCTGGAGTTTCAACTGACAGAATTGCAGGCACAACGGTTAGCTGAATGGTTGCTGACCGATGTGTTGTCACCGGATGTGTTACGGCAATTGACGGTTGATTTTCTCACCGATCGTAATATTCAGGTGATTGACGATCGCTTTCGAGAAAAAACCAGTGGCACCTATTGGGTGGTAGCAAATCTCTTCGGGCTGCGCAATGCCCTGGTGCGAATGCGAAATTTTTGCTTGGATGAGCGGGAAGCCACCAATGCGATTATTGTGGATCTGGTCACTTCGTTGAATATTCAAGCCAGACTGCAAGAATATCTCCAAGATCTCAGCTTACAAAGTTTACCCATTTCCACTGTACGGCAGTTGCGACGCACTATGCGAGACAGTGTGCGATCGTACCTTCAGGCAAGTGGATCGAGTTTACTACAGGAATTGAGTGGCTCTGTCAATTGGCAAAATGTGGCTTCCGTCATTCTCACGCGCCTGCGTAATTCTGCGGTGATGAATGAGTCTTTAGACATTATGAGTCATGAACTTGCAAAAATTTTAGAACGCTATCTAGAACGAGATTTAGAACCGATCGTCATGCAAGCGATTCCTATTTTACAAATCGATCAAGTGATTATCGATCGCGTCAAAGCCACCGCCCCTGAAGAGATGGAAGCTGGTATTAATGACCTGGTGCAAACGGAACTGCAAGCGATCGTCAATCTAGGGGGAGTGTTAGGCGTGGCGATCGGGCTAGTGCAGTCCGTGACGCTTCTCTGGCAACGGTAACATCAGCAAGAATCTGGCTCCTGCTCACGGTCGAGTTGCCCCATCTGCTTGGATAACGCGGCATTTAGAGCGGCAAGGTGAGGGTGAAAGTCGTTTGTCCAGAGGGGGTTGCGTCTAAAGTCAAATTGCCACCATGGGCATAAACTATTTCGCGGGATAGGCTCAGCCCTAGCCCTAATCCTTCAACCTGGCGTGTCCGGGCGGGATCACCCCGATGGAATCGATCGAAAATCCGCGATCGTTCATGCGGTGGAATATCCTTAGAACTGTTGCTGATCTTAACCAAAACCAGTGAGGGTTGCTGTTTGGCTTCGATCCGCACCCAGCCCTGGGGCAAGTTGTACTTGATGGCATTGCTGATGAGGTTTTGTAATACCTGAATTAAGAGGGATTGATCGGCTGGCAGGGTTAAGCCCGGTTCGACCTGGATCTGGACCGTCAGATCAGGTGAGAGCAGGTCAATGTCGCTTGCTAAGTCGGTTAATAACTCAGATAAATTGACTGCCGTTTTGTAGACCCGCATTTGTCCTGTATCCGCTAGGGAAAGTAATAATAACTTACGGACGATCGTGCTCAAATGGCGCACTTCATCTAGCAAACCGCCCAGCCGCTGCTGTAACTCCGAACCTGGTGCCGCTGACTGCATTGTCCGTTCTAATTCACCCTGCAAAATCGACAAGGGTGTTTTGAGTTCATGGGCTGCATCCGCACTAAACCGAGAAGCCTGGGTAAAGCTCCGTTCTAGGCGTTCCATCATTTGATTGAACACTTGCAGTAATTCGACAAATTCACGATCGCTCCCATTGACGGGGACTCGCTGATCTAGCCCTTGGGCCGTGACTTGCCGCAGGGTTTGCGTGACCTGTTGTAATGGTTTGAGAGCACGACCCGACAAGCTCCAAGCCCCGATCGCAATCAACACTAACAAAGCAGGAATACTGACCAGATAAGCATTGCGAATAACATTCATTTCGGGTTCGATCGTTCGTAAATTGACGGCGATCGCAATTCTTGTGTCCGGTGAAGCCACGGCCATGACCCGCCACGACCCACGACTCGTTGATTGGGTGCTGAGTGATGATAGCCGCATAGGCATACGAACCATCTCAGGACGATTGGCTGGCAGTTGATTCGGTAACAGACCGTTGGGCGGCTCAGGTGGGTGACCATTGGGTGATAGACCGTTGGGTGATAGACCGTTGGGTGGCTCAGGTGGTTGACCCTTGGGCGGGGGGTGATCCTTCGGTGGGAACCGGGGGCGGACTAATCTTTCTGATCCGGAGTGGGAGTCACGGGCTGTGGATAGCCTGGGTCTTGCAGGAGGGCTGGTTGGAAAAGAGGTGCGGTGCTTCAAATCCACTGACCAAGCTGAAGATTGATAGACCGTTTCGCCTGTAGTCGTTTGGACGAAGAGTGCCACATCATCGGCGTTATCGGTATTGAACGTCATCAGCAAAGCCTGCGCATAAGGTTTCCAGTGGTTTTGGGGGCGAGGTCGATCGGCTTCGCGGATCAACTGATTTTTGATGCCATCGTCAATCCGATTGAGTTTGGTCTTATAAATTGACCACCAGGACATGCCACCAAATCCCACTAATGCACCGCCTGCCAACAGTGAGGATAACAGGGCAATGCGGAGCCGGAAGGAGGGTCGTTTGAGTAATGAATGTGGGTGTTTCACGAGTTTGCTTCAGGTTTGCGAAAACAATAGCCAACCCCGCGCACGCTATCGATCGCATCCGTGCCCCCTAAGGGATCAAGCTTTTTACGCAGCCGTTGAATGCAAACATCAACAAGGTTGGTGTTGGGATTAAAGTCGTAGCCCCAAACGTGCTCCAGGATTTGAGTGCGAGTAAAAACGCGACCGGGCGATCGCATCAAATATTCCAGTAAGTTAAATTCCCGCGTGGTTAGTTCGATCGACTGCTGATTGCAGGTGACTTCCCTGGTTAGTCGATCGAGCTTAATGGGACCAACCATCAAAAAGTTTTGCCGATCGCCCGACACCCGCCGTACTACAGCATGAATCCGGGCGACCAATTCTTCGACAAAAAATGGCTTGGAGAGATAGTCATCGGCCCCCAAGTTCAGGCCTTCGAGCCGATCATCCAGTTCATTGCGCGCGGTCAGCAGGATCACAGGTGTATTGCGACCCGATCGGCGTAATCCCTTCAGAATTGCCAATCCGTCCTTTCCTGGCACCATGATATCCAGCACAATCACGTCATACTCTAGTTCCAGTGCTCGGGTATAGCCATCGTTGCCATTGTCGCAATAATCGACCAAAAAGCCCTGCTCTTTGAGACCTGCTTGGACAAAGTCAGCAATTTTTGCTTCATCTTCAACGTAAAGAATATGCATAAGGCAGATGGGATATCACTGCTCCATTCTATCCGAGTTCGCCTCAAGCCAAAATTACAAAACCGTAATTGAGATGTGGGAAGAACGGTCATTTAGCCCGCATTTAATCAAATTATCGCAATCGATGAACTGGCGATTGCAAGGTACTATTTTTGATTCTTAACCGAAGAGATTTCATGGTTCCATTTTCCGCACTCACAAGCAATCCTGATGGTTTTGCGTTCAACGTCACCACTGGTGAAAGCTATACGCTCAACCCTTGTGCCCAAAACATTTTACAGCGTCTGCGATCGGGTGAATCTTTGCCCCAAGTTGTCCAGGCGATCGCCACTGAGTTTGGCATTGCTCAAAGTATTGTCGAGCGTGATATTGCCGATTTTTCCCAGCAACTCCGTACCTTGGGACTGACTGTATGAATCATTTAACCATTGCCGTCACGGGCATTAACTCGATCGATAATCCTGGACCTGGTACCGGCGTGGCCCGGAGCCTGCGTGAAGCGGTGGCTGCCCCTCGGATTATTGGGCTGGCCTATGATGCCACCGAACCGGGACTCTATATGGATTGGCTGTTCGATCGGCATTACATGATGCCCTATCCCTCTTCTGAGCCAGAACTGCTGATGGAGCGGTTGCAACAAATTCAGCAACAGTTTGGATTGGATTGTGTGATTCCCAATTTTGATCTAGAACTGCCACTCTATATTCATTGTGCCGATGAGTTGGCAGCGATCGGTATCCGTACGTATCTACCAACTAAGGAGCAGTTTGCCCTACGCAATAAAGTAAAGTTGGCTGAATTTGCCCCGAAGGTGGGTCTCCAAACCCCCAAAACATTCACCGTCACCAGCCTCAAGAGTTTACAGGAAGCCCAGGCGGAACTGAGTTTCCCGGTGATGATCAAAGGACCTTACTACAAGGCATACCGCGTCTATAGCCAAGCCGAAGCAGTGTCCCGCTTTCACCAACTGGCAGCGGAGGTGGGGTTCCCCATTTTGGTACAGGAAATGGTCAGCGGCATTGAATTAAACCTAGTGGGTGTGGGGGACGGCACTGGAGGGCATCTGGGTCTCGTCGCCATTAAAAAAATGGGAGTTACTGACCTGGGCAAAATCTGGAGTGGCATGACCATTCATCATCCCGGTTTAATCGCCGCGACCGAGGCATTTTTGCGCGAAACCCAATGGCAGGGACCCTTTGAGATGGAATGTATGGTCGATCGCGATGGCACGATTTATTTAATCGAAATCAATCCTCGATTCCCGGCTTGGACGTACTTTGCCACAGGTGTCGGTATCAATCTACCGGAACGGCTAGCACAGGCAGCGTTTGGGTTACCGATCTCCCCGCTGACTCCCTACGAAGCAGGCAAACTCTTCATGCGCTATACCTACGAAATGGTTCTAGATGCAGCACCGCTACAACAACTCGTCACCCAAGGAGAACGTTAATGCAGACCTACGAAAAGCCCGTAATTCATCCCTTGCAGAGTGGTTTGATGAACAAATTTGCAGGTGCTAAAGCGTCCCAAAATCAAGTCAAATCGACGATCGCTGGCGTATCGGTGGAAGCGTTGGTGGAACAGTATGGTTCACCGCTCTTTGTTTATTCTGAACGGACACTGCGGCGCACGTTTCGGACGATGCACAATGCCTTTAGCACCCGTTATCCTAACATCACCTTTGGTTGGTCTTACAAAACCAATTACCTCAAGGCGATTTGCGCTGTCTTTCATCAAGAAGGTGCGATGGCTGAACTCGTTTCTAAAATGGAATACGACAAGGCAAAAGCCCTGGGCGTTCCTGGGAGTCGCATTATTCTGAATGGACCGCACAAACCGATCGAGACCTTGGAAGCTGCGGTGTTAGATGGCGTGACGATTAATGTCGATCACCTAGATGAAATTGAAGATCTCGAAACCATTGCGACACGGCTCGATCGGACGATCACCGTTGGCATTCGCCTCAACCTGGATGCGGGAATTCAACCCTGCTGGTCCCGGTTTGGCTTCAATCTCGAATCAGGTCAGGCTCTGGAAGCTGTGCAGCGCATAGCCAAAAGCGGTAAATTGCGTGTCAATGGCTTGCACAGTCACATTGGTACCTACATTCTTGACCCACAGGCCTATGCCCGCCAAATCACGAAAATGGTCGAATTTGGCTATGCGATCGAAGCGCAGCAGGGCTGGCGTATGGATTATATCGATATTGGGGGTGGTTTCCCATCCCGTAGTCGCTTGAAAGGGGCTTACCATGACGCTGACGTGATGATTGCTCCGATCGATGACTATGCTGATGCGATTTGTGATGCGATGTGGAGCAGCCTCAAACCGGGTCACACCCCCAAGCTCATTCTCGAATCAGGGCGGGCTATGGTTGATGAAGCGGGCACGCTGATCACCCGTGTTTGTGGGACAAAGCGCCTACCGGATGGCACCCGCGCCTATGTGGTGGATGCAGGGGTCAACTTGCTGTTTACTGCATTCTGGTATCGCTTTAATATGGCCTTAGGTCAGCCAGTTCTGGGTAAGGCGGTACCCTCGGTGATTTATGGACCGTTGTGTATGAACATCGATGTGATTGATGAGAAAATTGCCCTGCCACCCTTATCACGGGGCGATTGCCTGGTCATTTCTACTGTTGGCGCATACAACAATACGCAATGGATGCAGTTTATTGAATATCGTCCCAATATCGTGATGGTGATGGAATCAGGTGAGGTTGAACTGATTCGCGCCGCCGAAGACATTACTGATTTGGAACGTCGCGAATTGCTGCCGACCAAACTTGCTAGCCCCGCGATCGCCCTGCGACCCGTGAATACAATTGCAATTGCTGCCGGAGGTCACTAAACGATGGTGAACCAGCGTGACTTATCCTCACGCTGGGGTCGGCTGAACCTTGCGACCCCAGCGATTCAATTGCCGCAATCTAGTGGCGATCGGTGGAGACAATGGCTACAGAACCCTTGGCAACTGGGGCGATCGATTTGTGCCGCAACTGCAGAGATTATGTTTCTGCGGGGTGTTCGTACCGGGGCACTGCTCCTTGCAGCAATGCTTTTGCAACCAGGTGTGCTATTGCTGGGGATAACAGGTGTGCTCGCCGCCGTATTATTTGCTCAGCTAGTGCAACTGACTCCTAGCGATCGCGCTAGCGCTGATTTGTCAGTTCGGGGTCCCCTACTCTTTAATCCTTTACTGGCTGGATTGGGTGTTGGCTACCTGTTCCAACCCAGTCTCGCGGCGATCTTCCTGGCGGCAGCGGCAGGGGTTCTGACTTTTCTCATGACTTGGACGCTGGCTCACATTTTAAAAACTTTTTTGTGGTTGCCAGTATTAAGTGCGCCGTTTATTTTGGTCAGTTGGGTGGTGCATTTGGCGGCATTTCGCTATGCGGGATTGGCACATGCGGTTTTGCCTGCCCATGCCTATACGATCGGTCTAGCCTTGCCCTTAGAAGGATTTCTCCGAACTCTGGGATTAATTTTCTTCCTGCCGAATGTGTGGATTGGTATGGTGGTGGCATTGCTGCTTCTGGTAAATTCACGAATTCAGTTTATGTTGGCATTGACGAGTTATTTTCTTGGCACGACACTACGTGGAATTTTAACTGGAACATTTATCTACGTCTACCATGACCCCGCTGCCTTAAATTACATTTTGGTTGCACTAGCGATCGGGGGATTTTATCTCCTGCCTTCACCGCGCAGTTATCTTTTGGCAGCGATCGCCACAGTATTAGTCGCATTGCTGAGTGAAGCTATCAGTGTCTTCTGGGCGGCAGTTGGCTTACCCGTTCATGCCTTGCCCTACAATCTCGTGACGATGATGTTGCTGTACCTCTTAACGATCGCTGGGAGTCGATCGCTAGTGCTCGTTCCCCAGGCATCCCCGGAGAAAACCCTCGACAGTGAACTGACGGCCCGTCGTCGCTATCAAGGCAGTGGACGAGCGATTAGCTTGCCATTTTCCGGTGCATGGAGCGTGTGGCAGGGTTGCCATGGTCAGTGGACCCACCAAGGGCTGTGGTGCCATGCCTACGATTTTGTGATTCGCAATCCTGAGGGCGAAACCTACGGTGGTACGGGTCAGCAATTAGCCGACTACTATGCATTTCAAAAGCCTGTGCTGTCACCGATTCGGGGCTGGGTCGTTGGGGTTGTGAATGATTTACCGGACTGTGCGATTGGCTCCGTCGATTCTGATCACAATTGGGGCAATTACGTCGTGTTGTATGATGAGCGCGGCTTCTATGTCGAAATTTCCCATTTTGCTCAGGGCAGTATTGGGATTAAGTCCGGCGATCGGATTGAACGAGGTGCCTTGATCGGGCGTTGTGGTAATTCTGGCTATTCACCGCAGCCCCATATTCACATTCAGGTGCAGCTCACGCCAGAAGTGGGTGCGGCAACGGTGCCCTTTAGCTTTGCTAATTTGCAAGTCGATCGGATGTTTTACACCGAAGCAACGCCTGCTGAAAATACGGTGATTGAGGCAATGCAACCCCATCACGCGCTCTCCCAAGCCTTGACGTTCCCCCTCGATACCCAATTGCATTTTCGGGTTCTGCGCACTAACTGCTCGATCGGGCACCTCACCCTGACCAACCGGATGGCGATCGATGGCAGTTTTTACTTCGATTCTGGCAAGGCTAAACTATTCTACAGTCGTGATCAGGATGGCTTTATGTGTCATCGCTTGGAAGGATGCGATCGGGACTTGGCAATGCTGTTGATGGCGTTACCCAAGATCCCATTAGTCCAAGCAACCGGACAATTTTGGTGGGATTATCTGCCGATCAGTATGGTGACAACTGGGTTACGTCAAGCCTTGTATCAGTTTGGCAGTGCATTTTTTCCGCGACTGGCCTCGGCCCGTTATGCTGGACAATGGCATTCGGAATCAACCATCAGGGGGACAATTACAATTCCCGGTATTGCTCACAAGGTGCAAACTGCGGTCAGTTTTGATGCGGCTCATCAACTGGTGCAAATTAATGTGGGCGATCGGGCTTTGGTACGAGAATTCTAAATGACAAATTTGATGTTGTTCAGATAGCGGTGACTCCTGAAATTCCTGAAGGATTTGTCCACACAAGGAGTTGTCCACACAAGCCCCATGGGAAAAACATGAAATTTAAACAGTTCAAGTTCGCCCTGATCGCGATCGCGCTGACTATCCTGACACATGGGATGCCTTTACCTGGTCATCATTGCCAGCTTCCCCACCCCTTATGCTGACTCAGTATTCAACCAATCACTCAAGTCTTGTAGCGTATTGAAATGAAACAGTGCCAAACTAAGGGTTTGGATGCGATCGCTGGAGAGTGTCTGAATTTTCTCTTGCTGTTCGATCGTCACGTTTCCCAGTTTGGCATTGAGTTGACCCAGCAGAATCTGTTGTCCTACCTCATCGCGGACTTCATCGCGGACTTCATCGCGGACTTCTCGGTAGAACCGAGTTTCTTTTAATTCATTGATTGTATAGTTCAGCATGGCATAAACCTCATCGCGGCTCATTTCTTTGAACTTGTAGACCATTACTGTCGCTACCATCTCCATTATGGCACTTCGATCGCGTTCCTGCTGCGCCCGTACCATCATCTCCTGTGCCGCTGCGATCGCCTGCTGGTCTTCCACAATTGTCAGTACTAAGAGTCCTAGCCCTAGGGGTAGATCTTCGATTTCGCCCAATTCATCCAGGTAGACTGCAGAAATTCGACCACTCTGAAACAGTTCACGAGGTACTTTAGTGAAAGTTTGTTCAGTGGCTCGGGTGGGATAAATGGCGATCGCCTGCCAGTCACCAAATTCATTGAGATGGCGGTAGGTATAATTCCCAATTTCACTGAACATCCGTTCATAGAGATCACCCACTGCTTGCATCTGAACTTCACTAAAGACAATTAAGCCATTGGGATTTTGACAACGAAGAACCCCATCGATTCGGAAACTAGTCTCTTTAATTTCGATCGATTCAAATGTATAGTCCTGGCGATTTTGAGGTGGAGTTGGCAAAAGATCCAGCAACAGAGTAGGAGACTGCTGAAAAATTCGATAAAAAATCGTATCACGTTTCATGAAGAGAAATTAATTTGAGATATCCTCATCGTTTAGTAGAAAGAAGGTTGTTGATTCGTAGGGGGTGCCTTTTGAGGATCAGCCGAAAATGCTAGCCACAATGGGAACTGTAACACAGATAAACTGATTAAATCTTCTGTTTCATCAATAATAATCAACGGCAACTTATTTTCTTTTTGTGCTCGATCTGCCCGTGCTGCTAATGGCTCTGGTGCTTCAAATAACATCACACCCCGATCGCGACTGAAATCTTCTCGCCGTAAACCCAAACAATCCTGTAAGCCTCGTCGCCACTCGCCCAGCCGTTCTGGACTGTTGGCTAGAATTAAAGGACGCAGTCGATCGCCATAGAGATTGTAGAGAATAGAAATCACCGCTGAGGCAACCAAAATATTTTGCAAACGAGACCCCAACGTGCGAATGGCTCCCCGCC
>JAYKGX010000010.1:0-18515 GCA_035285565.1 Synechococcales cyanobacterium | reverse complement strand
ACCCTCGGTCGTAACCAACAGCAACTGCGAACCCTACAACGCCTGACGGATTTGCTCAACCAACGCCTGACCAACTTGCCCGGTCTCTTGCAGGTGATGATTGATGCAATCTGTGAGACTATTTCCGAAGCTCAATTTGGCTTAATCATTCTTTACAATGCTCAAACTGGCAATTTGGAACTGACGGCTACCGTGGGATTAAATCGGCATGATTTTTCCCTCCAAAATGCCTTTGCTGCTGACTCTGGCTCCTTTCATCAGGTCTTTTCCACCGGGGAATCTCAATTGCTGCGGATTCCCAACAGCGATCGTGCCAATGCAGGTCGTGCCAGTACAGGTCATTCCAGTACAGGTCATTCCAGTACAGGTCGTGCCAATGTAGATCCAGATCCTGCAATTCCTGCTGCCCTTTGTACGGTGGCGATCGAATCGGCTCAGGCAGGACGGCTAGGCGTATTGGCGGTGGGCAACTGGGAAGTGGATCAGGCCTTTGATGATGATGATCTGCGGTTACTGATTGCATTTGGAGAACAGGCGGCGATCGCGCTCAATAACGCCCAACTGATCAATCAACTGGAGGAACGGGAAGAACGTCTTGCATTTCAAAACACCCTTTTATCACAGCAAAATCAGGAATTGGAACGTCAGCGTCAACAGATTCAAACCCAGAACTTGCGCCTGATGGAAGCCGCTCAGATGAAGTCTCAGTTTTTGGCAACCATGTCCCACGAATTACGAACGCCGATGAATGCAATTATTGGCTTTTCGCAATTGCTTTTGCGGCAGCAACAGCTTTCGGCACAGCAGTCTGACATGATTGGACGGATTTTGAACAATGGCAAACATTTACTGGCGCTGATCAACGATATCCTCGATCTGTCGCGTATTGAAGCAGGTCGAATGGAGTTGAAACTCGAAAAATTCAACCTCGTGGATCTGCTGCGATCGACGGCAGAAGAATTGCGATCGCTTGCAGATCAGAAACACTTGCAACTAGTGGTGCAGAATGATTTGGAAAATTTCTACGTGGTTAATGACAGTGCTCGCCTACGTCAGGTCGTCGTCAATTTACTCTCTAATGCGATTAAGTTTACCGATCGTGGCAGTGTTACCTTAGAAGTTCGAGAGTTGAATTCAGAACATTTAATTATTGCTGTAGCAGATACTGGCATCGGAATTGCACCTGAAGAAATTCCCCGTATTTTTGAAGAATTTCGTCAGGTGGATCAATCCATGACCCGGCGACATTCTGGAACTGGGTTGGGGTTGGCAATTACCCGTTGGCTCGTGCATATGATGGGTGGGCATATTAGCGTGAGCAGCCAAGTGGGACAGGGGTCTACCTTCAAAGTTGATGTGCCAAGGCAGGTACAAATCAAAGTTGAAACCACCACCACCCGCAAATCAACTGTGGTCAATGTTTTTCCGCCGGAACCGTTTTAGCATCGTTGAGCAATGCGAAGTTTTGCAGACCGCGATCGGGGATTTTGAGCAATTTCTGTCTCACTGGGAAGAATGGGTTTCTTGGTCAGCACTTGCAGGCTCTCTTGTTCTCGCAGTCTATGTTTTACAATCCGATCTTCTAAGCTGTGAAAACTAATGATTGCTAAGCGCCCCTCCGGATTCAACCAAGTGGGAGCTTGGGCTAAAAAAGTTTCTAAGACATCCAATTCTTGATTGACCGCAATCCGTAGCGCTTGAAACACCCGCGTGGCTGGATGAATCCGCCCATGACGATACTTCCCCGGCACCATCTGCATGATCGCTTCTGCTAACTCAGTGGTGGTTTGAAAGGGGCGCTGAGCCACAATTTGCCGCGCAATTCGCCGAGAGAGACGCTCCTCCCCGTAGGTGTAGAAAAGATTGGCTAATTCCTGCTCTGCTGTTTCATTAATCCAATCAGCCGCTGTTTTGGCTTGCCGTTGATCCATCCGCATATCTAGGGGAGCGGATTGTCGAAAACTAAAGCCTCGATCGGCGATATCAAACTGGGCAGAACTGACCCCCAAATCTGCCAAAATCCCATCAAATTTCTGTTTTCTAGGTTTAAAATCTGCAAAATTGATTCGATGAATGGTTACCCGATCGGCAAATGCTTGTAAGGTTTCCTGGGCAGCAGCGATCGCCATTGCATCTTGATCGAGACCCACCAAACGGACATTGGGCTGCGCCTCAAGAATCAAGCGACTATGCCCTCCTCCTCCCAGTGTGGCATCTAAGTAGCAGCCTCCCGGTCGAATCGCTAGTCCTTTGAGGACTTCTTGATACAACACAGGGATATGAACAAATTCTGGGGTTTCTAGAGATGAATTCACGGTGGGAACAGCGTGCAAAAGCGTTTTCCATTGTACCGATGTTTCGCCGATTGGTAGAGACGTTCCGCCGATTGGTAGAGACGTTCCGCCGGAACGTCTCTACCCGTTGCCCGGATTACAAAACCGTTACAAACCCAGGGATTTCTAAAAAAGCGTTACAGGGCGGTGATAGGCTAACCCTTGTACTCGTTGAGAAAACCACATAGGATACAGCGTCTATGACCGGGGTAAATGATATTCCGTATTTGTTGAGAGCAGCGCGTGGAGAAGTCCTCGATCGCCCGCCCGTTTGGATGATGCGGCAAGCAGGGCGGTACATGAAAGTTTACCGCGATCTGCGGGATAAGTATCCTTCCTTCCGAGAGCGATCGGAAAATGCAGACCTGTCGATCGAGATCTCACTCCAGCCCTGGCGCGCTTTTCAGCCAGACGGTGTGATCATGTTCTCTGATATTTTGACCCCGCTACCAGGCATCGGCATCCCCTTTGACATCATTGAAAGCAAAGGACCTATCATTGATCCTCCCATTCGGACGATGGAGCAGGTGCAGAACTTGCGTCCGCTTGACCCAGAGGAATCCTTGCCTTTTGTCAAAACGACCCTGAAAGCGCTGCGTCAAGAAGTCGGTAATAAAGCAGCCGTGCTCGGTTTTGTTGGTTCTCCTTGGACGCTGGCCGCCTACGCCATTGAAGGCAAGTCTTCTAAGGACTATGCGGTCATTAAACGGATGGCCTTCTCTGAACCCGACATTCTCCATGCCTTCCTGGGTAAGATTGCTGATGCGATCGCGACCTATGTGCGGTTCCAGATTGATAGCGGCGCACAAGTGGTTCAGCTCTTTGATTCCTGGGCAGGACACCTCAGCCCGATGGACTATGATGTCTTTGCCTTGCCCTACCAGCAACGAGTGATTCAGCAAGTTAAGCAAACTCATCCCGAGACTCCCCTGATTCTCTACATCAGCGGCAGTGCTGGGGTTCTGGAACGCATGGGGCAGTCGGGTGTGGATTTCGTCAGCGTGGATTGGACTGTGGATATGGTCGATGCCCGTCGTCGTCTAGGAGCCGACATGGGGGTGCAGGGCAATGTTGATCCAGGAGTTTTGTTTGGCTCCAAGCCCTTCATCCGCGATCGCATTCTGGACACCGTGCGCAAAGCAGGCAACCGCAAGCATATTCTTAACCTGGGTCATGGTATCTTGCCGGGAACCCCGGAAGAGAATGCAGCCTTCTTCTTCGAGACCGCCAAACAGTTGGATCAGTTGCTCGCCACCGTTTAGCTAGCGTGAGTGAGCTAGGGACAGCTAGCCAGTCGGGTGAGTAACGATGGATGGAGCCAATCTCTGCATCGCAATTCATCAATTCACCAGGGTCTAAGCTGTAGCGCATAGGGAATAGGGTATGATTCGATCCTTACTCCCTATGTCTCACTCTCGAACCCCTTCCCATGCCAAAGCGGATTTTCATGACAGGAGCCAGTGGTTGCATTGGACACTACATTGCAGAAAGCCTGATCCAAGAGACGGAGCATGAATTATTTCTCCTGGTCAGAAATCCCGATAAGCTGAAGTTTGACTATCAAGCCCGACCGGGTGTCAAGCTCTTGATAGGAGATATGCAGCAGATTGAGCAATTTGCTCCCTTGCTGAAAACCATGGATCAAGCAATTCTGGCAGCAACCTCCTGGGGGGGAGCCGGAGAAGTGTTTGAGGTCAATGTTCGACAGACGATCGCCTTAATCAATTATTTGGATCCGAAGGTTTGTGAGCAGGCTATTTACTTTTCGACAGCCAGTATTCTTGATCGGAATAATCAACCCTTAGTAGAAGCTGCCCAAGTCGGGACAGAATACATTCAGTCGAAGTATGAGTGCTATCGGCGTTTGGGGGAATGTGCGATCGCTCCGAAAATTACAACTGTCTTTCCCACGTTAGTCTTTGGCGGCAACGATCGCTTTCCAAAATCCCATATCACCTCAGGATGTTCAGAAGTGGTGCGCTGGATTAACCTGATCCGCTTTTTTCGGGCAGATGGGAGCTTCCATTTTATCCATGGGAAAGATATCGCCCAGGTCATTCTGTATTTGATTCATCATTGTCCGCAGGTGGGTGAGGAGCGGAATTTTGTCCTAGGAAATGATCGTCTAACGGTCGATCGGGCTGTGGAGGAAGTGTGTACCTACCTGCGTAAGCGGATTTATGTTCGGATTCCCCTTTCTGCTTGGCTGACCAATTTCTTCATCAAAGCCTTTCGGATTCAGATGGGCAGTTGGGATCGATTTTCACTACACTATCGACACTTTACCCACCGAACTGTGATCAATCCTGCCAGTTTTGGGCTAGTGCCTTACTGTGCTAAATTAGCTGATCTCCTCTGTGTGATAGGTATTCCGCCGGGTTGATGGGTTGTATGGCATCGAGGAATTGCAGACTAACCTAGTCTTCACAACACTTGAAAGGGAAAATGATTAACATGTCCTCCAAGCTTTGGAGGACAGAATGCGACTACAGATCAGTTCAACATTGCTTTAAGAGCTTTCCGTGCCGGGATGGCATGGTTGCTCAACGGCAGTTCAGCGAGGTCATCTGCCACAGTTGGTGCAATTGTAGGTTGCTGGGCGATCGGATCTGGAGAAATTGGCGAGGAAGCAATCGGTGGGAGTGCTGTTTGTGTGGGTTTTCCGCGACGAGTTGCACCTCCAGCTTTGCTGTATTCTTTGCTATCCCGACCATATTTCACCAGAATGCCTGCTAACATCCGCTCCGAAAAAGTAGATAATTGCTCCTCCATTGCCAAAACACTGTGGCGAGCATCTTCTAAGTGAGACAGTAAAACATTATACTGCTCAACCTGTTGCCGGGTTGCTTCAATCAATTGAGTATAATTTTCTAGATTCAAATCGTAGCCTAGATCTAAAGCTTCATCAATGGATTTCAAGCTGGCCATACGGCGTTGGGCTTTGTCGATCGCAGTGGAACCACGAGTTTTAACCACCATAGGTAGAAGTCCCTTTTCTATAGGTAGCTCGACCATAGCTTCTGGTTGCGATCGCTGAGATGGTAACAATTGAGGGATTTACCGTGAAATTACTATAAAGAAATCCGAGAGCTTACTTAGACATCTTTATTCACTAAGTTTAGTCTCTAAGTCGCAGCAAATTAATTGTCCAGGAAGTAATAATTACTACCTTTCATGTTTTAAAAGGGTTATTTTGTTCTTAATTAAAAAATTATAAAAATATTAAGCTTCTTTGTTGGATTATTTTGCATCGAAATATAAATTTGTCTGATTCTTATTCTGATTGTAAAATACATATGAATCTATATCTAATTTGAAAATTTAAATCTTGTAAATGACTTCCTGAACATCTCTTGACTTAGCTGTTTTTAATGGTTTGTTATATTTTGAATGTTTAATATTTAATTGGATGTTTAATTGGTAATTTATATCCATTAGTTCAGTGTTTATACCAATTCATTATGAGGTTGCATAGCACTGAAGCTAGCACCTGATTGAGAGAGTGTTTCAAGCTTCTGGATTCGTACAGCTTCATACAAAATTGGTATTAGTGCAAATCTATTTTCTCAGTCTCAGCCTAAATCTAACGCTAAAAATTACTTTTTTGGGAATCAAAATCTTAGCTCCTTCTGGCTGCATGTCAGAGTAAAAACATTCAGAGTGAAAACATTAGTGAGATGCATTGATTCCGATCGCACCACCTTTCACACAAAGAATTGCTCACGCTTCTAATAATCGGCATGTATGTGTGCATGTATACAGAAATGCTGCAGCTCCCTTGATGAGAAGTTGAGGATTCTTAAGTCGTTAAAATGAAATGTAACCCTTATCACACTTTAGGTCAATGCGTAATATTTCTTTACTATTGCCACTTGGACGAGTTTAGGTTATTAATGGAAAATACGGATGTGAGGGTCGCTTGTCCTATCGATATTCTCTTGTGTCCTCGTGGCATTACTGAATATTGTGCAAGATGAAAGACCTGAGTAGGTATTGCTAAATGCGGCACTGCTGATCTCACCTACCCTTTGTATCTCAGATATTCTGTGCTTCGATCTTCTGTGGTCTATTTGTCGATTAGTTGTGCCTAATTGCTGTTCAACAACATCTTGCTTCTACTTTGTGAAGTGAATCTGGCCCTCCTGATGAATAGCTGTTCTAGCTTGCAGTTGCATCAGTGATTGTTTGTATCAGCAACCTTGTCTAATCGTGCATCCTTCTTAAGCGGTATTTTTGTATTGCCTGAATCTGTTGTGTCACTAACTGAAGCCTTTGAAATTTTGTTGAAGGGGCTATGGAAGCTGCTCAAGAACCATTGGCTCACTGAGTTGCAGTGCAGTCTAGAGGATTCTTGTAGCTTGAAAGTTATGCGCAATGCTTGGTTGAAAGCGCCATAGGAGATTGTCTTTTTCAAACGTTTGAGTCTCAGTCAGATGTATCGTTGGAAGATTTGTATGAAAACAGTTCTCGAACTTGTGCGCCAGCGTGAAGAAGAATTTGCACAGCTCCCATTCTTTCAATTTCTCAGAGATACCAGCATTGACCCCTATCAGCGCATGTCTTGGTTCCCTTGCTTGGCACACTTTGCCATGAGTTTTAAGGACCTGAACAATGATGTCCTAAAAGATGATTGTGCAGATCATCCCCTTCAGCAAATGATTAACCAACATTCCATTGAAGATGGTAGTCATTGGCGTTGGTATCTCAAGGATCTACAGTCACTCGGGATCGATCGCCGCATGCTGTTTAGTGAGTTTCTGCGGTTTATGTGGGGAGATGAAACTTTAAAGGTGCGTCGCCTTTCCAATAATCTGGTGGCAATGTGCCGATATCAAGAGGATCCTGTTCTGAAACTTGCGGTGATTGAAGCGATCGAAGCGACTGGAACCCCTGCTCTGAGCACCATGGCATTGGTCAGTGAAGAACTGCGGGCAATGACCAATCAGCGTTACTTCTACTTCAGCCCTCACCATGTCAAAGTAGAAACTGGGCATATCCAATCTGGCATGGAGTATGACGAAACCGAGGCAATGTTGCTAAAAATCGAAATGACACCGGAACAAGAAGCCAAGGCATTTGAACTGGTTGATTACGTGTTTGATAGCTTCACGGAGGCAATGGAAGGGTTAATGGAGTTTGTCCAGAAGCACACCTTTGATGAATTGAAAACTCCCGATGTGCCAAACCGTCTGCATCAGTTTGCAACGGTTTAATCACGCTACCATTTCTCTAGCGATCTCCCTAACAGTTACCTATCATTTTCTAGGTGACTCTTAATCTATCGCTAGGTTGAGTTTAATAGCCTTATAGCAGCTAAATTTAGTTTACCTCTATAAGGCTGTTGAAGTTTAATCTCTTTGATGGACACCAAAAGTGTGTTTTGTCTGTTTGTTGTCGGCCCTGTGCTTTTGTGAATCTGATCTGAAAAGCGTTAACTTAACTGTAGGGTCTAAGGGTCTGTTCTAAAGCTCAATATGACCTATGACTTACTGCTGCGATCGCAGCAATTGTATTTCAGCAATGCGATCGTAGCAGTTTGATTACAGCAGTTAAGCAATTTAACCGCACGATTCAACCATGGCAGTTATACGATTGCTGCTTTGTAGCGTTCGTTGATCACAGACCAGTTGACCACATTCCACCATTTCTCTAAATACTCCCCTCGGCGGTTTTGGTAGAGGAGATAATAGGCATGTTCCCATAGATCATTACCCAGAAGGGGAATGTCACTCACCATGAGTGGATTATCTTGATTGGGGGTACTGGTAACAGTTAAGGTGCCTCGGCGCGTCAGAGATAGCCAAACCCATCCACTGCCAAAGCGTTTTAAGCCTGCATCCTGGAACTGCTTCTGCAATTCAACAAAGCTCCCAAACGTCTTTTGAATAGCATCTGCTAACTCTGCCACAGGTTCTCCTCCAGCATCAGGAGCCATACTCTCCCAAAACAGGGTGTGATTATAGTGCCCTCCTCCGTTGTTACGGACTATTGCGCGAATATCCTCGGGGAGTTTATTCAAGGCTCTCAGATGTTCTGTTAGTGGCTTGGCTTTCAAGTTTGGATATTTCTCTAAGGCAGCATTCAAATTCTTGACATAAGCCCCGTGATGTAGATCATGGTGAATCTTCATCGTGCGCTCATCAATAAATGGCTCCAGTGCATTGTAAGCATAGTTTAAGGGTGGCAGTTCAACATAGGGAGCAACCAAGAGGGCAGTTGGATCGGTTGCTATGATCGATGTCCCAGCAGCGCTGCTTTGGGCATAACTCGCTTTTGGAAAACTGGTCTGACCGACGATCGCCCCTGTCCCTATCCATGACAACATTTGCCGCCGACTGATTGTCATACTGAATCCTCCATATCAATTTTTTCCTGTTGCGATCTCCTCTCCAATTTTGCGACAAATGTGCTAAGTTTTATTACGATTTCTGCTTATTCCAAGAGAGATCAAACAAGCCCTTCTAGAGAGTCAATCGCCCAGAGAGAACACTATGCCGGAACTACCTGAGTCTATAAAAGTTTACAGTCAATTTATCCACCCTGCCCTAATGTGGTTTTTGCTCGCTATGGCTCTCTATGCAGCCTATACCGGTTTTAAGTGGCGCAGCGCCCGTACTGCAGAAGGCGACACCAAGAAAGAGCTACTGAAAGGCAAGTTTAATGTGAAACATCATCAGATTGGAGCATTGCTCCTCTCTCTGATGGTGCTTGGAACGATCGGTGCCATGGCGGTTACCTACATCAACAATGGCAAGCTATTTGTCGGTCCCCACCTCATCGTTGGATTAGGAATGACGGGCATGATTGCAGTTTCTGCCTCCCTCACACCCTTCATGCAAAAAGGAGCAGATTGGGCAAGATATTGTCATATTCTGCTCAATACAGTGCTGTTAGGTCTCTTTGGTTGGCAAGCCTTCACCGGGGTGGATATCGTTTTGCGCATTATCAGTCGCATGAGTTAAAAGAAAGCCTGCATTGTGCTCAATTCAGGGTGGCACTCAGTTAAGGGTGGTACTCAACTAGCACTTGCTTGCAGAACCACTCCACCAGATAATAGAGATTGCTTGCTGTTTGTATCGTTTTACTACCGAGGGTCGATTTAGGGCTGCGGTGGGTAAACTCAGAGACCATTTTCAGGAGTCATATCAGGAGTCGTACATGGGCGCTTTGATCAATCTCTTCAAAAATATTTTTGGCGGAATTTTTGGCTTTATTGGTGGATTGTTTGGGGGAAAAAGTTCAGATGGTTACTACTTGGAAGCAGAGAGCCTAGAGGCTAGTGGGGCTGCTCCTAGTGCTGCATCGGCTGCCACCACAGCTTCTTCCACTGCCCAAGCACCAGTTGCTGCAGTCTCTGCTGCTGAGGCTCCTGCAGATCCTGCTACCGTAATTACTACTGCTCTCAACATGCCGAAAGTCACGGTTACCACAAGTTTTGCTGAGCAAAATGCCATTCCAGTCCTGACAGGCAGTCGTCGTCGTCCAGGTCCTAGCCTTGCGATGTTCAAAGATATGGCAAAGGGCATGGGTGCGGGGAGTTAGGTAAATAGGCTACTCGGGGCAGAACCACCTGATTTTTTATTCATTGGTTTGTAGATTCGTTAAAAAGGGGAGAGAGGGTCTCTCCTTTTTTGTGCCGATGGATTGTTAGGTGGATTGAGAGTTTGATGCCGGATTAGAGACTGCCCAGTTTCAACTCCTGTAGCCGTTGTAGCGAGAGATTGGCAGCTTCTGCTACGTTGAAATTGCGATCGCTCTGGAGCACCTGCAAGGCAGAAAGACTTTTTTCGCTGGGAAGATAACCGAGGGCTTCTGCTAACCGTTGCCGCACCAACCAGTCCTCCGCATCCAGAAAGCTTAATAGGGGATCGATCGCATTGAGGGCACTAATTTCTCCTAGAGCCGCGATCGCAGCTTGATGCATCACCACTTCCTGGCAATTCAAAGCCTGAAGCAGAACGGTCTCTGCCCTGCGATCGCGTAAATTCCCCAGAGCCACAACTGCACTGAAGCGCACAAGCCATGCGGTCTCTTCATAAAACGCTCTAACCAGAGACTCTAATGCTCGGACATTCCCGAGATACCCCAGCGCCCCTGCTGCATCCGCCCGCACGCCATAATCTGGATCGGTTTGAAGAACCTCAATCAGAATCCCTAAGCAATCCGGGGTTGGATTGACCCCAAGGGAAAACACCGCCAGCGATCGTACCTGTTGATTATGATCTTTCAGCGCAGTTTGAATTAAGGGCACACTTTTCTCGGCAGGCATTTCCCGCAGTTCGTTCAAGGCGAGTTTGCGCGCTCTTACATCTGGACTGGCTAGCTGATGGGCTAGCACTTTCAGGTGTGGATCCAGTTGTGGAAGACTGCTCATTCTCTAATCCTGTTCTAACCTGCTCAGTTTTAACCCGGTCATTGTCCTAACCTGGGAGTTGATCATCCTGGTAATGACTCCGTTGAAGAGCCACTGGACTTCAGACTTGTCTGCACTAGAATCTTGCGAAGCAGGGGATGGATTAACTCTGCCAAGGGTTTTCTCGCTGAACTTTTTCTAAAAATTCGGGATAATTGTCTAGGTCATGGGGAGAACTCAGGGCTGAGCAGTGAACCCAACCTGGCTCTGCACTGATGCGTTGCACATAGGCGCTGATCGCAGTTGGATCGTTGCGGTGGTTGAGTAAATACGATCGCAGGTCTGCTCGGCTCATATTGCTGAAATTAGGCTTCATTTCTGAAAACTCCATCGACCATCAGGATAGATGAGAATCTCGGTTTCTTCGCCTGCCAGAATGAAAATATTCCGTGAATTCGGGTCGAAGCAAACCAACGACAAAGATCTGTACATCAACGTTAACCGTTGTGACAGATCAAAGCAAGTCCGTAGCTGAGCAACTGTAGGAATTTTTCATGCTCCTTTCATCTTACGATTTCAGTTTACCCGCCCCCACGGCAAATGGGAGCCTCTGAATGAGATAAAATTGCATTCCAGCTTGAGTGAACTGGCTGGATGAACTTGAATTGCTTGCCTGACGCAGACCGATGCGTTGGATTAGCTGGTCCCTATCGTCATGCCCAATACTATGGCAACCTTCCCGTCTCAACTCACGGATTTGCCTCAGGAAATCATTCGATTTCTGGCTCCCATTCTCCCCAATTTACTGTGGGCGGGAGTGATCTTGCTGTTGACTCCTTGGGTCGTGCGCCTAGCCCGTCACCTGAGCGATCGCCTCTTAAAGCGGGTGGAGACAACGCTGCAGAAGTTTTTGCTGCAGATGGTGGGGATTGTGATTTGGATTGTGGGTGGGGTAGCGGCTCTTAATATCATTGGGATTGAAACGACTACCTTAGTGGCTGTGGTGGGGGCTGCCGGAGTGGCGATCGGGCTGGCATTACAAAATAGTTTGTCCCATATTGCAGCGGGGATTATGCTGGTTAGTTTTCGCCCGTTTGAGGTAGGCGATGCGATCGAAGGCAGCGGAATTTCAGGGACGGTCGATAGTATTGGTCTGTTTTCGACCACGATTCTCACGGGGGATAATGTCCGCATCATCGTCCCCAATAACAATTTGATCAGTGGTGTGGTTAAAAATCAAACGGTCATGGGCACGCGTCGGGTGGATATTCGGGTGAGTATTGGCGATCGCCCCCTGCAGCCCACCATGCAGCAGTTGTTAGCACTGGTGACCCCCCATCCCAATGTGCTAACCCATCCCAAACCCATTTGCCAGGTTCAAGCCATCGCCTATCACAATACGGTGATCATCCTACGACCTTGGTGTCAGGCTGCTGATTACGATATTGTTCGATCGGAAGTTTTGCTCATGGTCAAGGAATATCTCGATCGCTCGGCTTCAGCATCCCCTGGTCTCCTACTTGCTGACTCACCTCCCCTGCAAGATTCCTGAGCAAGTAGCAGAAGAGTCGGCAGAACATCAAGGGTGTTTGGTGCGTTCTGTGGGGGACTTAATTGGCATCATGCGCTTGCTAGCATTTGATCCAGAAGCTTTGTAGGCATTGATTTCTAAGTTCAGCTCCCGAATTCGACCCGAGAGAATGCGAATAATGTTGAAGGCAATGCCAGGGGTTTCATCAATTGCAGCAAATAATTGTTGTTGGGTCAGTTCTAAACAAACGCAGCGCTCTAAAGCTGTGACTGAAGCCGATCGCTTTTCCGCATCGAAGAGTGCCATTTCTCCAAAAAACTGCTCTCGCTCCAAAACGGCTAATTGTTGTGAGCCAATGTGAATTTTGACCTTGCCCGAAGCCACAATGAACATGGAACGCCCTTCTTCCCCCTGAGTGAAAATAGCTTGCTCAGCATTGAAGACTCGCTCCTCCATCACGGGAACGAGGCGAATTAAAAAATCTTCTCGTAGCTCCTTAAAAATGGGGACACCACGCACCAGAAGTAATCTTTCAAACAGATTGAGCATACAGGGGAAAAGCGACTCGCTCGAAAGAGCATCCAAAACAGGGGGAGCAAGGCTGGCTAGAATTGGAGGTTTGGCAGAAACTTACAGGAGAAGCCAAGCCAACGAATAAGTGAACCCAACTATCTCCTTTAACTCTCTATCCACTCTCTAGTGCAATCCGTCCGATCGACCTTTATGTTCAGATTGCCCAGCCACGGGATCAAAAACCCCTTCTCCCCATTCTACGAGCTACATTGATTTTGAAGACAAAAGGATACAGGATTTCGAATGAAACAGATTAGGGTGAAGCATAGGGTCAAATACTACGTAGGGGTAACATAGAACTCTTCCATCATTTAGGGTCAAACATTAAGGCTGTATTGGGCATATCATCGTCTTCAGCCTGCGTTTGCGATCGGGATTGAGGAGTGATTCCGGTTTGCTTCATCATTTGGTGAACTTGCGATCGCACTAGTGGATCCGGATCGTGTTGCATTCGGGGTAAAACATTAGTAAATGCGGCTGGGTAAATCTCCTTGAGATAGATCAACGAAGCTTCTCGGAGGTAAGCATTACGACTGCGCAGACCCCCTAAAACATGATGACGGGCTAGTTCCCACTGTTCTGCCCTGGCTAGATGAAAGCCACAGGTCACAACCCAATCTGATAAAAAATGTCGTAAATCCATGAGATAGGTCATTCGAGCACTGGGGGTGAGACTTTCATAGGTGATTAAGCCCGCTAGACTTTGCATTTGGACTTCTAGCTCCATTCGCTCCTGACGGCTCAGACGTGCAGAATTCCGGCGGACTTGAAATCCTCCAACTTCCTCACTCTGGGGAACCGATCGCTCAAAAATTGTCAACAAAGCACGCTTATGGACGATATCGACTTTGTTATCCAGAATCTCTAGCCCCTGTGCCATGCTATCTGAAGATCCTGATTTCAGATTGAAGGCAGCGGCTTGAATCGCTTCTGGTTCATAGAGAAATTGCATCAAGAGAAATAAGCGATCGAGGCAATCAGTTTGCACATCATGCAGTGCCCGTCGTAACATTTCCTCGCCTTTACCATCTTTGACCTGACCTGCAGTATCTAGAATCACGGCGCTGGTCTGACCAATGATCATCAATTCTTGCTCAATGAGCATTTCAAAGCCAACACGCCCCAAGCGATCGAAGGCGATTTGAATGCCCGCATCCCGAGGGGTTTTAATCAGCGATCGTAGAATACTGGTGCGATCTTCTCCCCAACAGGTGACCAGACGACTCACTAATATTTCCAGCGCTTCCGGAGTGGCAATCTGACCAATAATACTCCAAGCGGCAGTTCGCACGGCTTCCGGCTGTCGCCAATCTTCTACCAGAGGCTTTAAGCTGGGTAAGGCTTCATTCTCCAACTGAGTTAAAGCTTCGATCGCGGCAGGACGCGTTTCAGTATGGTGTAGACCTTTGACCAGAGAGGGGTAGCACTTTTCAAAATGGGTGGCAGCGATGACCTGTAGAACTACCTTACGGACTTGCAGCGATTTTTCTCTTTTAACGATATCTGAGACATAGATCTGAAGTGCCTGGAGAAACTTCAGGTTCAAAAGAGATTTGCAACCCATCATCCGCTCCTGCTCATCGCGGTGGGTCAACATTAAGCGAAGTACGTTAGTTGCCTCAGCTTTATCTTTTGGATTGCCTAACTCCAGCAATAAGGCTGCTGCTGCACCACGAATCATGGGGGGTGCTTTTGGCTGGATGTAGCTACTGAGTTCTCGTAAATCGCGTTGGGGATCAGTCAGAAAAACATAGCGCAAAGCTGCGGCTACTACTTCTGGCGGTTTGGAGAAATCAATTAATCGTCTCGCAGTCAAGAGTTGATCGGGCTGGGGATATTCCTGCATCATTTTCAGCACTCGGCATTGCTCATTGGGGGTCAACTGCATCAGCATCGGGGCCAGAATTTCTGCAGCACTCTTACGATCGATCTGGATTAACAGTTCCATGCAAGCGAGCCGAGCATCTGCCATCCCTGGTTTACTCAAAGCTTCGATCGCCGCTCGTTTTAACTCCTTGAGTGCAGCCTGATCCGTAGTTCCACTGAGTTGATCCTGTCGAGCACTCAACACCAGAATTTGCACATAGTCTCCATGAATCCGCCAAGTCGAAAGCAGCCACAGACAAGCCAGCACCAGCATTAAGCTGAACAGCGCACTGACCCAATATTTCCCTAAGGAGGTTTGCCAACCTAATTGCACGGAGGCTAGAAGAAAAAGACCTGTTACTCCTGTGGCGATCGGTTCTGCAGTCCCCCGTACCCCAGCTTGAATATCATTGCGCCAGCGGGATGGGATGGGTTGAAACAGAACTGGACTGACACTTGCAAACAGAGTGAAATGAAATAGTTCGTAGAGAAATTTCAGACAAATGAGAACCCCAAACGCAATCATCGCTTGGCTGCTAAAAGTCGGCAAGTAAGGAAATGCAGCCAGAATGGAGCCAAATGCCAGTACCAAAAAGGGCAGGATGCTGATGGTTCGGAAGACACCCATCGATTCCAGAAGGCGACTGGAGGCAGACCATTGCATCAGAAGTTCAAAAATGCCTAATACCCCCTGGAAAATGCCAATAAAACCGGCAATTTCCTGACTTTGAGAGACTCCAGTTGACTGTACCTGAGAAGACCAAAGCTCAACTTGGCTGAGAAACTGGAAATCGACAAAGATGAACATCGCTTCTGCCAGAACGAAGAAGAGTAACAGCAGCCAACGGTAGCTCATGGCCTGACCGCGCAACTGTTGAGCGGCTACATCTGTTGCTTTTGTATCTCGACGGCGGCGATTGGTTGGGAAATAGCGGCTCTGACGCTGAATCAGGTAAAGCAGAATAAACCCACCCA
Organism: Synechococcales cyanobacterium; assembly: GCA_035285565.1. Taxonomy (GTDB): domain Bacteria; phylum Cyanobacteriota; class Cyanobacteriia; order Leptolyngbyales; family Leptolyngbyaceae; genus JAYKGX01. The sequence goes on along the minus strand of JAYKGX010000010.1, from coordinate 2,884 downwards.
GCACCATCATCAGAAAGGCAACTGAGATGATGATTGACAATCCCATTTTCCGTTCTAAGCCTAGAACCAGTGGCAGCCGATTGAGCATGTAGGGCAGGAGAAAGCCGCTGATGACATCTGCAACCAACACACCGCTGCTGATCAGGGGATAGGTTCGCTTGATCTCGCGAATATTGAAGAGCTGATTGGCGGTGATGGTGGTGTTGAGATCATTGAGGACGTAGACGGCCTGCAGCCACAGCCGCATTAATAGGATCGAGGCATTGAAGATCGAAAAAACACCGATCGCGGCTTCCTTGGGTAAATCTAGACCACCCAAAAATAGGGGGAGGGGGGCAGCCATCAAAAACGCGATCCCACAAATCACCCACCGCAGGGGGATAATTTTTTGTAACCAGTTATAAATGATGCCGAGGAAAAAACTGATGACCGTGCTGCTGATGTAAATGTACGGCAAGTTATTAGCGGAGTAGTGCTCTAGAAACAGCCCAACCGCACTCGCTTCTAACCAAAGAACTCCTACGGAAGTTAGCGCATAGAATGCAAACATCAGAAAAGTTCGTTCAACTTCCCCCGGACGCAAATTGATCCAGCGGAGCACCTTGGCTCCAAAACTTTCTCTGGCTGCTTGTTGAACCCCAACTGCCATGTTTTACCCTGCGCTTGAATGGACTGCGCCGCACCCTGGATGAATTGCCTAATGATCTAGCTTATCTAGTGCCCTAGTTTGCCTAGTGCCCTAGTTTGCTGAGTGATCTATGCGGTTATATAGGATTAGGTTTCCCAGACGCTGATAATTGTAGATACGGAAACCCACCTCTGCGAGATTTTTTTGCCAAAACTCACTATTTCTAAAAAGATGGGGTACTGCGATCGCCCTCAAACTTTGCAATTTTGTCCAATTTTCCCTGGCTTCATGTCTTGTGTGCGATCGGGCTTGACATGAGTTTGAGGGACTGGCGTGAGGATGTCAGAAACTATCTCAATTAAAAAGGATTCGTGAATACCACGAATCCTGAATCAAGCTTTGCGAACGATTAAAGACTAGCAGTAGACTTGAGCGATCGCCGCCTATCCCAATCGCCGTATGCAAGGATCAAAACTGGAGATTCCTCGCGTTGCTAAAAGCTACTTCTTCGGAGCCAGCAACATCATCATATTGCGACCTTCTTTTTTGGGAGCTTGTTGTACCTCAGCTAGTTCCTGTAGATCATTAGCAAGTCGCTTCAGCAAGGTCTCTGCCAAATCACTGTGCTGGATTTCTCGACCCCGGAACATGATGGTCGCTTTGACCTTATCCCCTGCTTTGAGGAAGCGCTCCGCTTGGCTCAGACGCACATTGTAATCATGCTCCTCAATTTTATAGCGCATCTTCACTTCTTTGACATCAACGGTATGCTGCTTCTTCTTAGCTTCCTTCGCTTTCTTTTCCTGCTCAAATTTGTGCTTGCCGTAGTCTACGATCTTGCAGACTGGGGGATCAGCCTTGTCGCTGACGAGGACGAGATCCAGTTCTCGCTCTTCAGCCATTTGTAGCGCTTCGCGGGAAGAAACGATTCCCAGTTGACCTCCATTGCTGTCAACTACCCTGACCTTCGGGAAGCGAATCCGCTCATTAATCATCGGCAGGTCGCGATTGAATTTTCTTTCTCTTTCCGTCACAGGCACCATTAGTTATGTGGATAATTTGAAGTTGGATGGATAAAAAACAGATCAGCACGAGTTCCTAATTGTACCTGCCATTCTACTGAATGCAATAGGGCTTCTGTCTAGATTTTTAACGAATATGAAGCATCCTCTGGTGAGTTTTATTGGGGAAGTCTTGATTAAATCCACCAAACTTGGCTTAAGGATGTGTATTAAGGAGGGAAATGCCCCATGACTCTGATTCCAGCTTCCGCATCTTTATCTTCTGACCCTGATCTGCGATGGGGGCGTCAACGGGATTGGGTTTGGCGGGGTTGTACGGTACGCTATACCTACCTACGCTGTTTGGATCCAGGAAGAATGTCGGCTACTCCGATCCTGTTTATCCATGGATTTGGTGCAGCGATCGGGCATTGGCGTAACAATCTGCAAGCCATGAGCCAGCATTATCCGGTTTATGCCATTGACTTGTTGGGATTTGGAGCTTCTCAGAAGGGGGCAGCTAGCTATGGAACAGCGGTTTGGGTGGAGCAGGTGTATGAATTCTGGCGATCGCTGATTAGACAGCCTGTGGTTCTGGTGGGTAACTCCCTTGGATCGGTGGTTTGTTTGGGTTTAGCGGCTAAACATCCGGAGATGGTGCGGGGGATTACGTTCATCAACTTGCCGGACTTTACAGCCACGGGGATGCCTGAGGTGTTGAAAACGGTGGCTCAACCCATTGGGGCGATTGCCAAATGGATCATTACCTTTCCACCGATCTTTATTCCTTTCTTTTACTGGATCCGTCAGCCTGCTGTGATTCAAAACTGGATTGGGCAGGCCTATTACGATCGCCGTGCCATTGATGCTGAATTGGTGACACTGTTGGCTTCTCCGCCCTGGGATCGGGGTGCGGCTCGGGCTTTGAGTGCTATGGTGCTGAGCCAACGTCAATTGCCGCCAGAATATACCGCAAAGGGTGCGCTGCCCCGGTTGACGATTCCGATGCTGCTGATTTGGGGCAAGCAGGATCGCATGGTACCGCCCAGTTTGGCTAAGAAGATTGTCAGTTTTAATCCCACTATCCGATGGGTTGAGTTGGATCAAGCAGGGCACTGTCCTCATGACGAATGCCCTGATCGCATCAACCCTTTGTTGTTAGATTGGCTCTCTACTTGTGTACCTGAATGAGTTTCGAATCCGTTCAAGTATGGCTGGTAGGATCCAAGTAAGGAGTGAGGCTAGAGATGGGAGG
>JAYKGX010000009.1:0-2821 GCA_035285565.1 Synechococcales cyanobacterium | reverse complement strand
GGCTGAGGTGCGAGGGTGGGGCTTGATGGCAAGGGTTGATCCAGGAGTCACCAAGCTCTGAATCCGATTAATATATAGAGCAACCTCATTCTCCAAACAAGCATAATTGGCTTCCGTGAAGGTAGAGGTGAGCAGGAGCAGATCGATCGCAGACCCTTCCAAGACCGTTTGCAGATATTGGGTATACCGAGGAGCGATCGCCTCCCTGGTGACTTGTAGGATTTTTTCCAAAACCTGCAGCGGCACAAACTGGTGATCCACCTGACGCAGATATTCCCCACAATAGTCCACTGGAATTGTCAGCAACGCTAGATCAAACTGAAGGGTTGGCAATTCCCAGCCCATAAACCGCTTGAGTGAATATTTAAAGCGTTGCTGCCAGGAGTCTACCAGCCGTTGCCAACCGGTTTGCGATATATAGGTATATTTTTCAAAAAAAGTGCGACTACAGACAAAGCCATACCCATCTCCGTAGGTGATTTTTGTGGCTTGTGCATAGGCATTCAAGAGGAAATTGCTACCATAACCAATATAGTCACGGCAGAGATAGATTTCATCCACTCGCCTCACACCAATGAGATCCTGTAATTTTTGAATCTTTTTCGATCTCGGTTGAAAAGATTTCACTAATTGATTCAGGGTTGACGCATCCAGAAAGACCTTATGGCTAAATTGCCAAGGTTCTGCCAATTCAAAGATGGCTTGGGTGAAGGCAGAGTCCTGCTGCTGTGCTAACAAATCATAAACGACTAAAATATACTCCGTCACCTGGTTGGGAAATAACTGCTCACGATATTTTGCTGCGGCGATCGCGGCTAATAATTGCGCTGTCCCCTGAACACAGAGAAGAACCTGGCGAGAAGGCATGTTTTGTGGGGCTAGCGTTGTCATCTCTAACATTGTCATCTCTACACCTTATTGCTCCTTCATCCCATCAAATTCCATTGGGCAGGGGTCCCAGCCGGGACGAAGGATTTCACGGTTTTGCCCAACAGCATTTCATAATATTTAGGTGCTAAACCATGACTAGGACGGATACTTTTTAGGTTTTCAGGCGTGAGTTGTTCACCTGGTTGCATGTCTTTGACAATGTAGAGCGATCGTCGATACTGAAAAGATTTCTGTTCAGCAGGGGTAATTCCGTAGTGAATGGTGCCTAGGGATTGCGCTGCCCGTTCTGTTTCCAGCACGAGTTGTGCCATTTCTGCCGGTTCCATCGAAAAGGCTGCATCCACGCCGCCATCCGATCGCGCTAATGTAAAATGCTTCTCAATAACTGTTGCTCCTAATGCAACACTAGCGATCGCCACTCCAGTGCCCAAGGTGTGATCAGATAAACCGACCTGAACATTAAATAAATCGCGCAAATGGGGAATGGTGAGCAGGTTAGAATTTTCTGGCGTAGCGGGATAGGTACTCGTGCATTTTAATAACACTAAATGTTCACATCCAGCCTCTCTGGCAGCAGTCACCGCGTCATCTAATTCTGCGATCGTTGCCATGCCTGTTGACATAATCATGGGTTTCCCCGTTTGAGCGACTCGCCGAATTAGGGGGAGATCAACATTTTCAAACGAAGCAATTTTGTAACAGGGGACGGAGAGGGATTCTAAAAAATCGACTGCACTGGCATCAAACGGGGTACTAAAGCCCAGGATACCTAATTCTCGGCAGCGCTGAAAGATCGGTTCATGCCATTCCCAGGGGGTGTAAGCTTGTTGATACAGTTGATAAAGGGAGGTTCCCTGCCAAAGACTTTGCGGATCAGCAATCCAGAATTCGCCATCCCGGCGATCGATCGTCATAGTATCCGCTGTGTAGGTTTGTAGCTTGAGGGCATGAACCCCCGCTTTGGCAGCCGCTTCCACAATTTGTAAGGCTCTTTCAAGGGATTGATTGTGGTTGCCGGATAATTCTGCAATGATGAAAGGTGGGTGCTGTGCTCCGATCGCCCGGTCTCCTAGCCAAAACTCATGCATGAATCATCGTCCTCCACAATTGGTAATGCAAAGCGGGCTGCCCATCTCTCCATTCTGTCCCAACTTTAACAAAATGAGCCTGCTCAAACAGGTGAATGGATGCAAAGTTGTTTGGCTTAATCCAAGCACTAATGCTTTGAATAGAAGGCTGACTCAGGATTTTTTGCACCGCCATTTCAACGATCTGTCGTCCGTAGCCCCGATGGCGGAAATTAGAATCTACGCTAATACTAATTTGCACCGTTTGCGATACATGCAGTTGAGACAGTTGAACTTGAGCCGGAGAATTTGGGCTAGACAGACGATCGCAGCGCACCTGACCGACGGGAATTTCATGGGCATCGATCGCAATCCAAAAGTCGCAGGTTGGATCTTGTAATTTCTCCTCAAACCATTGCACATGGGGTTCCCAAGCAATCGGCTGAGTCTGGAACGAAGCCTGACGGGTACTGGGTTCATTGGCCCACTGCCACACCAGCCGACAATCTTGAAGTTGCGCTTTGCGGAGTCGAATGGCTCGTCCCGTTAATTGCATCACCACCCGATCGCAGCCTGCACCATCCACCAAGGCTTGCCCTTTCTGGCTCATGGTGCTGCGTTTTTCTGCATTATGACACAGTTGATAGACGGTCAGGGCAATTTGGGCAGGTTGTAACCGTTGATGCCATCCCAGCGATCGGCTAATGCCTTTTTCCTGTAGCATATCGGCGATCGCGGTTTGATTGTCTGCCAAGGTGATAATAATACTCGGCAATCCCAAAAAGGCTAACTCCCAGTTGGTACTGCCTCCCGCCGCGATCGCCAGATCTGCCTCAGCAATCAAGTCTGGCATTTGGGTGACG
>JAYKGX010000008.1:0-3079 GCA_035285565.1 Synechococcales cyanobacterium | reverse complement strand
TGGCAATTAAGTTTTGGAAGAGTTGCATCAGTTGGGTGCCACCTGCGACGATTGTCGGCAGTGGATCATGGGTAATTGTGGCTCCAGTTTCAGCAATCCGACTGCGTAAATTACTCAGGGCTTGATTGAGGGCTGTATCGACTTCTGTTAACTGCCATTCAATCCCTTGTAAATCCACCTTGGAATAAGCCAAGACATCATCAATCAGCGTTTGCATTAAACTCACGCCTTCTACAGCAAAATCAATGAAGTCTTGAGCATCTTGATCTAGTTGTTGGTTATACCGCATTTCCAACAACTGCACATAGTTAGCGACTTGATTCAGAGGTTCTTGTAAGTCATGAGATGCGACATAGGCGAACTTCTTCAATTCCGCATTAGACCGCTCTAAATCCTGAGTTAACAATGCTAGTTCTTCCGCTTGTCGCAGGACAATGTTGACGATCGCTTTGCGCAGTTCCAAGGCCGCTTTGACTTCTTCCTGTTTCCAAGGCAGCGATGTTAAACGTACCGTTTCTTTCCACAAAGCAAAGGATTGCCGGGGGCAAAGCCGGACTTGTCCATCTGCTTGTTCAATGTGATAGGCGTTGGTGGGATCGCCGCCCCAATTGACTGTTTGGATCACTTCAGGCCGGAACCAAAAGACATAACTACGCTTTGAGATTGGGATGGCTAATAAGCCACTGGCGACTTCCTTAAATCGCTCGGCATCTGAGTACAACAGTGGTAGAGAGTTGGTCTGGAAGACATCCTCATCGATCGTTTTAGTGAGCCATTGCAGCAGATAATTGAGTTCTTCCTCCGGAGGCGTTTGTCCGATCGTAGCCCAGCGGCCTCCCAAACACACAGCCGCACCTTGGGCATTGGCTAAATCTAACAACGTCACATTATGCTGCATCAGACCATCGACGAAATGGTCTTCTTGAGCCATCAGTTCAATTAATTTCGATCGCACTGTAGCTAGCTTCATGCGATAGCTGTGATCGGCTTCCTCTTCACGAGTGGAAATTTCCGTAAAAATTACTCGACCTAAGAATTCACAGGCTTTCCGCAGCTCATAAGGAACATATTTTGGAGTGCGGTGATGACAAGCAATCAGACCCCAAAGCCGTTGATCCTTCATGAGGGAAATGGTCAACGATGCTCCGACTCCCATGTTGTGCAAATAGTCCAAATGACAAGTATAGGGACTACGAAGAATCGAGAGGGTCAAATCTGTTGGTTGGTGAGTCACTGGGTTGTGGGATGGGCACAACTCCACGGGAACCGCATGGGCATCGGGAATGACTCGAATCCAATTTGAGACAAATAATTGACGCGCTGGTTTGGGAATATCAGATTCGGGGAAATGTAAGCCCATGTAGGGTTCCATTTCTTCTAGCTTTTCTTCAGCCATAACTTCGCCATGACCATCGTCATCAAACTTATACAGCATGACCCGATCGAACCCGGTGACCTGGCGAACTTCATGGACAATAATTTGACAAAAATCTCGGAGATTAGTGCTTGTTGCTAGTTGGTTGATCGAGGCTCGAGCGAGGTGATAAAAACTCAAGAATGGAATTGTTTCTTGAGTCATGGCTGGCTCTAATTCAATAATTAAAAAGCCATCCGAATTTCGATGAAAGACGGCATCAAATACAGCATAGTCATCGCCCGATCGTCTCGCCCAAATTTTGGTTGGATTAATCAGATCTAAATTCTCCTGGCGTAGTCCCTGCTTGACTCGATCGACTTGAAAGGGATCTAGCAAATCATCTAATGTCTGACCGAGTAAGGATTCTGGTGTACCACCAAAGACAAGCGCACTATTGCGACTGGCCTGTAACACCACTAAATCAGGTTCCTGCAACACTAAGACAATACCGTGAGGTTGGATTTGGCTCAGGGTATGAATCTGAGGTTGCTTTAAATGATTCAATTGGATGTCCTGCGTTGCCAAGTTAATACCCTTCATCTCTACCATCGGTTTTCTCCACAAACTGACAATTAAGCAAGCGATCGTTGAGTCAAATTACTGTTAACCAACTAGTTCTCCATCGGGGCAAAACCGATTTACCCCGTTCATAAAAATTCCTCCCTGAAGTCAATCAAATGCAGCGACCTCATTGATCACCAGAGAGCAATCAACTATAACTATAACGCTAGTTTTTTTATGGCTACCTACCTATCACCCGTCAGCAGCATAGCGCAGAAAAAATAGACATACCTGAACCAGATTGTTAAAACAATCCAAAGATTACCGCCCTACGAAACCAAGGCATTTCAGCCGCTAAAACTGCCTTGAAACTATGGGTTAATCTGTGAAAATCAGACTTTCTTTAGGCAAGTATTTATTTGCTAGAGTATCTACTCACCTGGCAAGGTTACAATTCCTAACCAAAATTGTTCAATTCGTCTGACGATGTTAAACAATTCGTCTAAGTCTCCAGTTTTGACCACATAACAGTTGCCTTGGAGCGTATAGGTGTTAAAAATATCAAATTCATCGCCTGAGCTACTGAGGACGACGATCGGGATCCGACGCAAACGGGGATCTGCTTTGATAGCAGCTAGAATTTCTTGCCCATTTTTTCCCGGTAAATTGAGATCTAACAAAATCAAGATAGGGCGAGGAGCAGATTGGTAGGGATCCTGCTGTCGCAAACGTTGCAACGCTTCTGCCCCGTCTGCGATCGTTTCGATTTGATAGGAAATGGCTCCCTCCCGCAACGCATTGGCGATTTGCTGCGAATGTTCCGGATTATCTTCCACCACTAGAATCAAGCGATCGCTGCTTCTATCTTCCATGAGAACATATACTTAGATGCCGTCAGCCTAAGCTGTTTGCAGTCCTGTTTGGGCTTTCTTTAGAGTCTTTTTGGTTTTTCTGGGAGGGATGAGTTTCGTCCTATCGACAGGAATTGAACAACACGAGCATGAGATGCCTGCTGCCGTAGCTGAGATAACTGGGCCAAGCACGACAGATGAACTTTGAAGTCTCACCAATGCGATTAGTCCCCTTTCGTAGGGCTTTATCCCCAATTCTGCGGGGCTTTGAGCACTTGGCTCCTCAGAATTGGGACTGGGTAGAAAAATC
>JAYKGX010000007.1:0-3389 GCA_035285565.1 Synechococcales cyanobacterium | reverse complement strand
TTTTTTCGTCGAAGTTATGTATTGCCTTATATTGCAGCGCAGTGTCTAGGAGCGATCGCCGCTTCTGGTTTATTATTCATCTGCTTTGGAAATATTGCTAAGTTGGGTGCCACTCTCCCGTTGAGAGATCAATGGTTAACAGCGTTTCTGCTAGAAGTTGTCCTTACCTTCATTTTAATGTTGGTTATCTTTGGGTCTGGTTTAGATCGACGAGCACATATTGGCTTTGCAGGGATTGCCATTGGTTTAACAGTGGCAGTTGAAGCGGCGGTGATGGGACCCATTACGGGAGCCAGTATGAATCCGGCTCGATCACTAGGGCCTGCGTTGGTGACCGGGCTGTGGCAACATCATTGGCTCTATTGGTTTGCTCCTATTTTAGGTGCGCAGTTGGCTGGATGGGTTTACGGACACCTGTCTCACCAGTTTCAAGACGATGTGGTGGATTGATGGATGGATTCATCCTCTCTATGCCCCTAGGTTTTTCAATTTATCCATGACTATCTATCAGGAGACCATCCCATGCAGCGCGTTATGTTTGTTTGCAAAAAGAATTCCGCCCGATCGCAGATGGCAGAAGGGTTTGCCAAGCAATTGGGATTTGGAAAAATTGCTGTTACCAGTTCTGGGTTGGAAGCGAGTTCTGTGCGGCCAGAGGCGATCGCTACGATGAAAGAGGTGGGGATTGATATTAGCGATCAGACCTCAGATGCATTAGCTGATTTCCAGCCCGAAGATTTCGATGTGGTGATTTCTCTCTGTGGCTGTGGTGTGAACCTGCCGCCGGAATGGCTGACCCGAGAGATGTTTGAGGACTGGCAACTAGAAGATCCGGCAGAGAAGCCCGAGATTTTTCCTCAAGTACGGGATCAAGTCCGCGATCGGGTGGTGAAATTATTGGACTCCTTGGCAGATTCATGATTTTCCATCAGCTTTTAAAGCGGCTTCAATCTTGTTGCACAATCCATAAATTCTATGACAAGTTTCCCATCATCTCAACCATTGTTTGATCCTCCTCCTCGTATTCTATTTCTCTATGGATCTCTGCGGGAGCGTTCCTACAGCCGTCTGCTAGCGGAAGAAGCGGCTCGGATCATTCAAGACTTTGGGGCAGAGGTGAAATTTTTTGATCCCCGAGATTTGCCCTTACATGGCAGTGTGCCAGATACACATCCCAAGGTGCAAGAGTTGCGATCGCTGAGTCAATGGTCAGAAGGACAGGTGTGGTCGAGTCCAGAATTACATGGTCAGATTTCTGGGTTGATGAAGACGCAAATTGATTGGATTCCGCTCAATCTGGGGGCTGTCCGCCCTACTCAAGGCAAAACCCTCGCCGTAATGCAGGTCTGTGGGGGTTCGCAATCCTTTAATGCGGTCAATACACTCCGGGTTCTGGGACGCTGGATGCGGATGTTCACCATCCCCAATCAATCTTCTGTTGCCAAAGCCTATCAGGAATTCCATGAAGATGGTACGATGAAGGACTCGCCCTACCGCGATCGCGTCATTGATGTAATGGAAGAATTATACAAATTCACCTTGCTGCTACGCGACGAAGTTGATTACCTAACCGATCGCTATAGTGAACGCAAAGAACAAGGGAAACAAGAATCTTTTCAGGAGATTCGTGCAATTCTCAATCATGTGCATTCCAAATAATACCAAATCCATTGATCCATGCTACAGCTCTGCCCTGACTCTAAATTTCTCTTAGACCGGGAGAGGGGTTTGGATCCCCCAGCCCTTCTCCCAGCTTGGGAGAAGGGCTGGGGGTCTGTAACTTGCTGACTGAAGGGTGGGCGGTTTGCCAAGATGCGGTTTGTCAGGATATCTCACAATCCTTTCCGTGCCCCGACCCGACGTAAATTAACCGACGCGGTGAGCTAAAGCCGATCGCAGTTCTTCGGGTTTGAACACACCAAATTCAGTGATGATGCCTGTAATGTAACGGGCTGGGGTGACATCAAAAGCGGGATTATAAAACTCGACCCCTTCAGGACAGAGGCGCGTTTCCCCAATCTGATACACTTCGCTAGGATCGCGTTCTTCAATGGGAATTTCTCGTCCGTCAGCCAGTTTGAAATCAATGGTGGATAAGGGTGCTGCAACGTAAAAGGGAACGTTATGTGCATGGGCAACGATGGCTAAACTGTAGGTGCCAATTTTATTGGCCGCATCCCCATTGGCAGTAATGCGATCGGCTCCTACCACCACTAGGTCAATCATGCCCTGTTGCATACAGTGGGCAGCCATGTTGTCGGTAATTTGGGTGACTGGAATGCCTTCCTGCACACATTCCCAGGTGGTCAGCTTGGAACCCTGCAAGCGGGGTCGCGTTTCATCGGAATAGACTCGCTCTAAGCGTTCTTCCCGCCAAGCCGATCGCACTACGCCTAAAGCTGTTCCATAGCCTGCGGTTGCTAAGGCTCCGGCATTACAGTGGGTCAGCAAGCGCAATTTTGCCGGACTTGCGGGCAGGACTGAGACTCCGTGATCGCCAATTTGTTGGCAGGTTTGCAAATCATCTTGCTGAATTTGCTGGGCAGCGGCTAACAAGGTTTGACAGAGCACTTCTAAGCTGTCTGCGGGGGCTTGGGCTGCCTGGGTCATGCGATCGATCGCCCAAAATAAATTTACAGCGGTGGGGCGGGTGGCTCGGAGTTTGACGGCGATCGCTTCTAGTTCGGTTAAAAAAGTGGGGTGATCGAGACTTGGATTGGCTGCCACCAGATCCCTTGCACCGAGATACATGCCATACCCTGCTGCCACCCCGATCGCTGGAGCACCCCGCACGATCATGGTTTTAATTGCAGTTGCCATGGCATCGGCGGTGAGGACTTCTACCCAAGTCACTTCTTGAGGGAGGCGGGTTTGGTCAATGAGCAAGACGCGATCGGTCTGCCAGAGGACGGGATAAACAGGATGGGTGGAGGGCATGGGTGTTAGGTGCCTTGGTATAAGATAGGATTCCGGAGAACTATCCTACCTGATTTCGCCTATCCCGAAACGTCTGACTGCGATCGCTCAGTGGATGCAGGTCATCAGATTTTGGGGTGAGCAGCGATCGCGCCTCTGTTGCAAAAGTGATGACTTATCCAAAGTGCGATCGCTGCTGTAATGCGATGTATGGGATGGTTCAGCAGTCCACCTGATGAAGGGGGATCGAGTTTATCGTAAGTAACGTGTACAAACGCTCATGACCGCACCGGGCGGTAGATTGAGCATTTGCGTTTGGGTCTCAGGTGCAATCGCATTCCAAGGATTAGGACGACTCCATTCATGGGGTTCAGCAACTCCTCGCATGTGCAAATTGTTAATCATTGCCTGCACATGTTCCGGTTTACCAATCACCCAGAGACGGACGGGATCGCGATGGTCTCCGACCGATC
>JAYKGX010000006.1:0-9805 GCA_035285565.1 Synechococcales cyanobacterium | reverse complement strand
CTCATCACCATAGGTGGTATAGTCCTGCTCCACCTCAATGATTAAGTCCGTATCAGCTAAACGCACCCGATCGCCCACGGTCGGCCCGAAGGTTTCAGCATAGGCACGGCGACTCATGCGATAGCTCATGACATTCCCCCAAACAGTGCGAACAAGATTTCGGCTTCTAGCATAGAGGATTTTCTAGACCGTCCTTCAAGAGTACTCAAATTTTTTAGATTATGATTATACTGATAGGATTCTTGGCTGAAATCACTTGACTGAAATCACTTGTGTGAAAGGCTAAACAGGCGGCTTGCAGCGAAACAAGAGGTTTTCCACCATGAGCGATCGCACCGCACCTTCCCCTTTGATTGAATACCCCGAGTCTGATGGTCAACCTATGACAGAAAGTGACCCCACGCGGGATTATTTGCTCTACTGTGTTGCCGTTTTGGAAAGCTACTTCCGCAGTCGCCGCCAGGTCTATGTTTCGGGCAATCTGTTTATCTACTACGAGCAAGGCAATCCCAAGAAAGTCATTTCCCCCGATGTTTTTGTGATTTTCGGGGTGCGTAAATGCAAACGGCGCAGTTATAAGACCTGGGAAGAAGGGGATCAACTCCCTAGCTTCATCCTCGAAGTCACCTCTCGTACCACCCAGCGGCAAGATGAAGTGGAAAAACCCGCCTTGTACGAGCGTTTAGGAGTCATGGAATATTTTCAGTACGATCCCACGGGCGACTATCTACAACCCCAACTGAAAGGTCAGCGCCTGGTCAATGGCTTGTATCAGCCGATCGCTCTGCAACCCCGCTCCGGTGGGTTTTATATGCACAGCCAAGAATTAGGCCTGGATCTCTGCTTGCAAATGCCCCAGGCGATCGGCTTCTCTCAGCCTGCCCCCCAGCCAGTTTTACCCTTAGAACTGCGATTTTGCGATCCGAAAACCAACAGTTTTTTACTCAGCTATCAGGAATTAGAAGAAGCCCGATCGCAAGCTGAAATGGACAAACTACAAGCCGAACAAGCGCTCCAGCAGGCAACCCAAGTCCAGAGAACCGCGATCGTTCGTCTCACAGTTCTAGGTCTGACCGCCGAACAAATTGCCGATGCCCTCTCCCTAGCCGTTCAAGCCGTTCAAGTAATCCAGTCAGAACCTGAGCAATGCGAGTGATCAACAGGGTATCAAACGCGTAATTGACGATCTTCCTAGACATCAACGCTATAATTACCTGAGATCCATTCTCAATTTTTCCTTCTCAATTTCTCTGGGAGCACGATCGCTATGGCAGTATCCACAACCGATCTCACCGTTCCTGTCACGGTTCTCACAGGCTACTTGGGGGCTGGAAAAACCACCCTCCTGAACCGCATCCTCACCTACGAGCATGGCAAAAAAGTAGCCGTTATTGTCAATGAATTTGGTGAAGTGGGCATTGATAATCAATTGGTCATTGATGCAGATGAAGAAATTTTTGAAATGAATAATGGGTGCATTTGCTGCACCGTGCGGGGTGACTTAATTCGCATTATTGGCAACTTAATGAAACGGCGCGATCGCTTCGATCATTTAGTGATTGAAACGACTGGATTAGCTGATCCAGGACCGGTGATCCAAACCTTTTTTGTGGATGAAGATGTCAATGCCCAAACCCGGCTGGATGCGGTGGTCACCGTGGTGGATGCCAAACATATCTGGCAGCATTGGGATGCCGATGAAGCCCAGGAACAAATTGCCTTTGCCGATGTGATTTTGCTGAATAAAACCGATCTCGTTACACCAGAGCAATTAGATGAATTAGAAACTCGCATTCGAGCCATGAATACGATGGCTAAAGTCTATCGAACGCAAGATGCCTCGGTGGAGATGGATGCAATTCTGCAAGTTGGGGGCTTTGACCTCGATCGCACCTTGGAAATTGAACCTGGCTTTCTCACAGAAGAACACGAACATGAACATGATGATGGGGTGACCTCCGTGGCGATCGTGGAACCCGGTGCCCTGCAGCAAGAAAAATTGCAAGCCTGGATCAGTCACCTCCTGCAAACCCAAGGCACTGATATTTTCCGCATGAAGGGAATTCTGAACATTGCTGGAGCCGATCAACGCTTTGTGTTTCAAGGCGTTCACATGCTGTTTGACGGCAAGCCCGATCGCCCCTGGAAATCTGAGGCTGAACGGAAAAATGAACTCGTCTTTATTGGGCGGAATCTCAATGAAGCTGCTCTCCGGGAAGGATTTCGGCAATGTCTGACCTAGAGGCAAATTCGCCAGCACGGCGCAGGAACCGCAAAATTTCCCCACCCCAATTTCAGCGCATGGGTCAGGGGCAACTCGCTCAGACATCGCTAACCGACTATGTGACCGCGATCGCTTGGTCTCAGACTGGCAGCCTTGGATCCGCAACTTCCGCGGCAGGGGAATTGCTCCTGTGGGATCTCAGCACCGAGCAAATCACCCTTCTCCAGCCTGCCGGAGCTTATTCTCTAGATTGTCTGGCCTTTTCCCAGGATGGCAATTATTTAGCCACCGCCGGACAACAGGGACAAGTCTTCGTTTGGCAGTTGCAACCGCAGCCCCTGCTGATCCAAACAATCGACTGTGCTGGGGTCTGGATCGATCGCCTCAGGTGGCATCCTACCCAGCCCTTACTCACCTTGAGTGTTGGCAAATCGGTACAGGTCTGGAACCTGGAGACGCGATCGCAAGAAGTCACACTTCCATTTGCCGCTTCATCCGTCCTTGATGTGAGTTGGGATCCTCAGGGAGAGCGATTGGCGATCGCAGGCTATCAAGGTGTCAAAATCTGGTATCGGCAAGATTGGACGGCAGATCCCTACTGGTTAGAAATGCCCAGCGCTAGTTTGGCGATCGCCTGGTCAGGCGATGGCAACTATCTCGCCTCCGGCAACTTCGATCGAACCGTCACCGTCATAGAAGGGGAAAATCCCGATCGCCCTTGGGTCATGCGAGGCTTTCCAGGCAAGGTTCGCAAATTAGCCTGGTCCGATCCAATCAGTCCAGCCACGGGAGCACCGGTTCTAGCGTCGGTCAGTGCTGAGGGGATTGTCCTCTGGCAGCGACATGGGGAAGATGCGATCGGCTGGGAAGGAGAAGTGGCAGGACTCCATACAGGAACCGTACTGGATGTTGCCTTCCAACCCCAGAGCTTGACCTGGGCCTCTGCCTCCGAAGATGGGCAAGTGCAAATTTACTATCACCTTAACCAACCCATTCAACTTCTCAGTGGGGCACCTCAGGGATTTACCAAATTAGCTTGGCATCCCACAGGTGACTTTTTAGCAACGGGCGGCAGGCAAGGTGAACTCCTCATCTGGACCCAGAACCATCTCTCTTAAATCGGCGATATGGAATTCAGGGACGAATCCCGCTCACCCTGCTGAGGGAACATCTTCCGCCAGCGGATTGACCGTGGTGCTGGGGAGTTCTAAACAGTAGCCTGCCCCGTAAACGGTTTTGATGTAGCAGGGGTGACGCGGCTCCGGTTCCAGCTTGGTACGCAGGTGACGCACATGGACGCGAATCGTCTCAATGTCATCATCGGGATCATAGCCCCACACTTCCCGCAGAATCTCGCTGGGGGAGACGGTTTGACCATGGCGTTGCAGTAAACAGTGCAGCAGTTCAAATTCCAAATGGGTCAACTTCACCGTTTGGTTAAACCAAATGGCCTCAAAGCGCTCCGGCACCAAGGTCAACGGACCGTAATTGAGAATTTCCGTATGTTTTGCTGCTTGGGGAATGCGATCGGTGCGTCGGAGAAGTGCCCGAACCCGTGCCAGCATTTCTTCTACCTCAAAGGGCTTGGTAAGATAGTCATCTGCGCCTGCATTAAATCCTTCTACCTTGTCCTGGGTCTGCCCCAAAGCGGTCAACATCAGAACTGGAATGTCCGAGGTGCGATCGTCTCGTCGCAGCCGTTGGCACACCGTAAATCCATCGACCTTGGGCAACATCAGATCTAGCATGATCAGATCTGGTTGACTCTGAAGTGCCAGCGCCTGACCTTTGATGCCATCAGGAGCCTGACTGACTTCATAGCCCGCCATCTCAAGGTTGACCGCAACTAGTTCCGCGATCGCTGGATCATCATCAATCACAAGAATGCGAGGCATTGTTAGAGGGGTTTACTAAACAGCAGTATTGGACGTAAAGACAGAGATAAACGGAAGTAAACCGAAATCAACCAAGGGGGCGGCTAGAGTGTAAAGGTCAGTTACGAGAGGATTCTAGTACTTCCCCGACTCAGGAAGCATCCTGTTTATCAGATTATACGCAAGGTTTTCAATTCCTTGCGACTTTTGTCGAAACTTAAATCACAAGATATTACAATTTTTAATATAAAATCCTGTGAAGGCTTGGTTGAATGAACTCATAATAGCTTGACATTTACAAAACTCAAAGCTTTGTCCTTTAAACCACAAATTCAATCGATAAAATCGTAAATTAACCTTAAGATTTTTCAGACATGCAAGACCTGAATGGCAGGCTGATATCTCTTTAAACTCCTTTAGTTGCACTGCGGGCAAGGGTTTTGGGTCATATTGTTGCCTATAAAAGTATCTGCTCAACGAATAATTGTTTCGTTAAAGCATCTTAAACGATCGTGCCCCAGGAGAAACTGGGTTGATAGTTGGTTCGCTAGATCTATAGTTGGTTCGCTAGATCAATGGCAAGTTCATGGAAAAGATAACATTGGGTCTCATTTTGGTTGGGTTTTCTGGTCTGTTCTACTATCTCAAGCTTTTAAAAGCGGCTTTGAACGGGTTGGCGGAGTTTGCCATCCAAGAATCCGATTGCTCCCAGGCGGAGTCCCAGACGGTTCCACTGCTTCCACCGTTGCCAGCTCAACCCTTGCCCAGCCTCTCGGTGATTATTCCTGCCTATAACGAAGCCGAGAATATTCAAGCTTGTGTTCTGTCGGTGTTGGAAAGTTCGGAGTTACCTGCACCCCAGTTAGAGGTGTGGGTGGTGGATGATCAGTCGAGTGATGAAACCCTGGCGATCCTGCAGACTTTGCAACAACAACTCGGTGATCCCCGCCTGCGGATTTTGGCAGGTGCGCCCCGCCCCCAGGGAGAAACTTGGATGGGCAAAAATTGGGCCTGTGCGCAGGTGGCACCCTTGACGAAAGGAGATTATTTGCTCTTCATTGATGCTGATGTGCGTTTAGATCGGGGTGGGCTGGAAAAAACGTTAGCCTTTGCGGTGTCGCAGCAAACAGATTTACTGACCTGTTGGGTGCGCCTAATCTGTGATTGTTGGGCGGAATGGTTAGTGCAGCCCGTGATTGCGCTGATGTTTGCGGTGGCTTTTGATGCGGGCAGTGTGAATGATCCCCAGAATCCAAAAGCCTTTGGGGTGGGTCCCTTTATGTTGTTCCGGCGGAGTGCCTATGAACAAGTGGGGGGGCATCGGGCGATCGCGGCGGTGATTGTTGAAGATGTGGAGCTGGCAAGGCGCACCAAGCAGAGCGGTCTCAAGTTATGGTTAGCCACGGCCCATGACTGCGGTAGCTTGCGGATGTATCGATCGTTTGGGGCCCTATGGGAAGGCTGGACGAAGAATTGGTACCTGGGGACGCAATGCAATCCTTGGGTAAATCTCTATTCAGCGGTGTCCATTTTTGCCGTTTTTGCAGCGCCTTGGTTGGTTGCAGGACTGGCGATCGTCCAATTTCTAATAGTTCCCAATCAGATCGGCTATGGGATCAATTTTCTCCTGGCTCTGGGTCTGCTGGGCATCCAGTATTACATTCGATATTTAGCCGAGATCAAAATGCAACTATCTGCCCGTTACTGGTGGTGGATGGGGTTAGGTGGGCTAATTACCACGCTCATTCCCTTTGTCTCTTGGTTTAAAACCGAAACCGGGTGGGGCTGGACTTGGCGCGGGCGATCGCTGGTTCGTTAACAACCCGATTTCCAAGAATCCCAAAACCGAAGAATCCCAAAACCGAAGAATCTCGAAAACTTAAATTGTTCTGCACACCCGCCCTGCTAGCCAGCATCCCTTAGTAAGCTCATGGTAAGCGCATCATGGGAGGGGGTGTCATGCAGGTGGAATTAATTGTTCAAGTCCTGATCCAAGTTTTGCTGGTGATTGGGTTGTCGCGGTTGGTGGGGCTACTCTTTCGGAAACTGCAGCAGCCATTAGTCATTGGGGAAATTCTGGCGGGAATTCTGCTAGGTCCCTCTCTATTAGGACTGGTGGCACCCAATCTGGCAGCAGCACTCTTTCCCCAGGAAACGATTCCCTACTTAGGGGTTCTGTCTCAAATTGGCTTGATCTTCTTCATGTTTCTGATTGGCTTGGAGCTTGATCCCCGTGATCTCAAGGGGGAGATCCACACCGCAGTTATGATTTCCCATGTCAGTATTTTGCTCCCCTTTTCCCTTGGGACGATCGCCGCTTTAATTCTCTATCCCCAAGTTTCAAGTGGTATCGTTTCTTTCACAGCCTTTGCCTTATTTCTGGGATCTGCCATGTCAATTACGGCATTTCCTGTACTAGCACGCATTATTACCGAACATAATTTACAGCAGAGTTGGTTGGGAACCCTGGCACTTACCTGTGCGGCGGTGGATGATGTGACGGCTTGGTGTTTATTAGCCGTGGCGATCGCCGTGACGCGAACCAATAGTATGGTGACTGCCATTCCTACGATCTTGGCCGCCCTACTCTATATTGGCTTCATGCTCGTCATCGGTCGCGGGTTACTGCAGTTTTTAGCCAAGGTGTACGATCGCACCGGCCGACTCACCCAATCTGTATTAGCCGTAATTTATATCTGTATGGTGGTCTCTGCCATTATTACGGAACAAATTGGCATTCATTTAATTTTTGGGGCATTTCTCTTTGGCGCGGTCATGCCTAAACATGAAGGGCTGACGCGGGAATTAGCTCAAAAGACTGAGGATTTTGTTCTGACGTTTCTGTTACCCATTTTCTTTGCCTATAGTGGGTTGCGCACCCAAGTGGGCTTACTCAATCGTCCTATTCTTTGGGTCCTCTGTTTGTTGGTAATTTTGGTGGCGATCGCTGGCAAATATTTGGGTACGTTTGCCGCAGCTCGGTCTTTGGGGATCAGCCATCGTGAGGCATCTGCCCTGGGTTGGCTGATGAATACTCGGGGACTGACGGAATTGATTGTGCTGAATATTGGGCTAAGTTTGGGAGTTATTTCGCCACTGCTATTTACGATGTTAGTGATGATGGCGTTAGTGACTACCATCATGACGGCTCCTCTGCTGGAATGGACTTATCCCAAGCAATTGATTCGGCAACAATCCACATCTCCGTCTGAGTTAGAAACAAGAACCCAGTCAGGATCCTCTACCTCACCGACCTATCAAATTTTAGTGCCCATTGCTAATCCAACAACGCAACAAGAGTTATTAAAACTGGCGATCGCCTTAGCTCAGAACGATCGTCAGTCCGCCGTGGTGTATCCCCTCAATTTAATTCCTGTTGAAACAGATTATGCCTACGAAAGTTTGCCCCGAGAAGTGGCTAAACTGATCAGCCAACGTCGTCAGAACTTGATGGAGTTGCTCAAAACCCTTTCTCCTTCCCTTCCGAGCGATCTGGTTCAGCCTATCATTCAGGTTTCTAGCGATGTTGCCCGCACCACAACGGAATTGGCTACAAGACAGGCAGTCAATTTAATTCTTCTAGGTTGGCATCGTCCTGCCTTTAGTAGTAACCGTTTAGGCGGTCGGGTTGGAAAAATCCTCAGCACGGCTCCGGTGGATGTGGCGGTATATGTCGATCGCCAGCCGCAACATTTAAAGCGTCTGCTAGTCCCTTATATTCCCAATCTTCATACGGAACTGGGCTTGGAATTAGCACTCCGCCTGTTGAGCCAGGATGAAACCCGCCACCTGACCATTCTCCGCATCACACCCGATCAGCGCCCCTGTGAATTTAGCTATGAATTTAACCAATTGATAGACCAATTACCCACATCGTTGCGAAATCGCATGGAAATGCCCTGTGTGCAGACTGATAATCCGATCGATACCGTGATCAAGGCTTCGGTGAACGTGGATTTGACGATCGCGGGAGCCAGCCGAGAATGGGGGCTAGAACGCCAAACTTTGGGACGATACACGGATGAATTGGCGGTGTGGTGTGTTTCTTCACTTTTAATTACACGTCGCTACAGTCAGATCCATTCTCATCATTTAACAGCAGTTTTTTCAAACGATCACTTTAATGATTCTTCTTATCATCCTTCTAACGATTCTTTTAATACCGATTCTAGTCAAGGGTTGAAGGGTGCATCAGATGACTTAGCAAGTAGTTCACCTGAGGTCAAATCATGAGCGATCGCGCACAATCGGCTTTGTTCTACAGTGTTGCCATTGGTTCTGTTGTCGCGTTGTTTAGTGTGACCACCTATTGGGGAGAAGCCAATTTAAAAGCAGCTCATAACATTGCGGGCACTTACCGTGTCACCGAAGGAGATTGTCTCCAAGCGGGCGTATTTTACCTAGAGCAATCTGGAAAGTATTTGACAGCTTCGGTGCTCCCTGCAAATGCAACCTCTGAACAAACGATCGCCGCCCGAAAACGTCCGATGTTGAGCGCCACCTGGGCAGGACAGTTGGAAGTGTATGGCGGCACGACGATCAATTTTTCTGGCTCGGTGCCTCAGGAGATGCTACCCTGTATCCCCAGTTCGGAGGTGCAGATGGAGATCGTGTTGGTGGACGATCGTCTAGAAGGAACGTTAGCTTTTCCCAAAGCACATTCGTTGACCCATCCTTTACAGGTGACTGCCCACCGAGAAACGGATGCACCCCAGAAGACAGCCCACTAATCCCAAATCCACGGGTCGTTGATGCTGATCGTAATGCGGTAAGCCTCAATTCATCAGGGTTTGATCATCCAAAATCGCAAATCTCAACTCCAAAATTGCCATAACCTTATACCAAATCAACTCGTCATTGCAACACATCCCGATCCCCCTAAATCCCCCTTATTAAGGGGGACTTCAAACCAAATAGCCAACGGAAATGAGACAAACGCCGATTGCTGAACCCTTTAATTTGGCTCGGTTCCCCCTTATCAAAGGGGCTAGGGGGATCTGCTCGCCAGGATATCCGCACCTCACACCTAAGTTGAGCAAAAGACCGATCGGATCTGTAGCGTTAATTAATGGATTTGGTATTAGTACCGTACAATAGTGAGGGCGAGACTGGAGGAGGAAATTAGGGTTGCAACGTAAAATTCAGATTGTGGCTGTTGGCAAGGTGAAATATGCTTGGATCAATGCGGGGATTCAGGAATATCTCAAGCGTTTACCTGGGATGGAGGTGGTGGAGATTAAAGATTCAGGACGCAAAACCGAATGGTCAGAGGTGCAATCCTATGTGAAAAGTCGCGATCGCTTGATTGTTTTAACGGAACGGGGAAGTTGTCTAAGTTCAGAACAGTTTGCAGAATCACTAGCTCAATGGGGACAGGATTGCAATTTAGTATTTGCGATCGGTTCGGCTGATGGCATTGCACCCAGTTTGGAACAGGCAGCCGATCGACGGTTGGCGCTTTCTCCAATGACATTTACCCATGACATGGCAAGATTATTATTAATCGAGCAAATTTACCGCGCCATCAATATTTTGAATCATGGTAATTACCATAAGTGAAGCGATCGGATTTTGGATTTTGGATTGAATGATAGGGGTGAGTCTTTTCCCAAAGCCTGACGGTGCGATGCTCTGGAAAAGCCCCTTGCCAAGCTATGCCATCATTGAAGGGTGAACACTTCATCCCATTTAACGGCAACCCACATGG
>JAYKGX010000005.1:0-2994 GCA_035285565.1 Synechococcales cyanobacterium | reverse complement strand
GCTATTCCCATCATGGCTCTTAGCGTTGCGGAAGAAGAATTACAGGCGATCGGGGCAGCAGCGACTGGGCACTATGGGATTTGGTCTTACTTCCAAAGTTTAGATCAGAAGAGCAATCAGGAATTTGTCCAACAATTTCAAGCGATTTATGGCAGCGATCGCGTGACGAGTGATCCGGTTGCCACGGCCTACAGTCAAGTCTATCTCTGGAAGCAAGCGGTGGAAACTGCGGGTTCCTTTGAGGTTGATGCGGTGCGATCGGCGGCCTATGGGCAAAGTTTTATGTCCCCTAGTGGATTCATTCAACTTCAACCCAATCACCATACCCAGAAACCTTGGTTTATTGGCAAAATTCAAGCTACGGGGCAGTTTGAAGTCGTGGCGACCTCTAAACAAACCGTTCAACCAAAACCCTGGCTGGGGGTTGAGGATCAGGATGGACCGCGATCGCAGGTGATTATTGATTTACTCGCAGAAGTGCCTAAAGCGTTATTGTATACCGGAGAACTGAAGGAAAAATCTCAACAGTTAGAGCTAACGATTACTGCCCTAAATAGTACGATTGAACGATTGAAAACTACCCAAGGGCAGCTTGTACAAGTTGAAAAACTATCCAGTTTGGGGCAGTTAATTGCGAATATTGCCCATGAAATTAATAATCCCCTCAACTTCATTTCTAGCAATATCTACATTGCCCAAACCTATACCCAAGACCTATTAAAGTTAATCCAACTCTACCAACAGATCACTCCCCATCTCCATCTTACCATCCAAACCCAAATGGAAGCGATGGAATTTGACTTTCTCATCGAGGATTTTCCAAAACTCTTGCAATCCATGCAAATGGGTACCTGCCGCATCCAAGAAATTTCTAGTGCGTTGCGTGCGTTTTCTCGCATGGATGACAAGATATTACAGACCATGGATATTCATCAGGGTATTGACAATACCTTAATCATTCTCAGACATCGGCTCAAAGCCCAGAGCCAGCGATCCGAGATTCAGATTGAACGGAGCTATGGGCAACTCCCCCCGGTGGAATGCTATTTCGGTCAACTCAACCAGGTATTGATGAATTTAATTGCCAATGCGATCGATGCCTTGGAGGAACAGTGCCAGAATCAGCCAGATTTTCAGCCTAAGATCACCCTACAGACCCAGGTTGATGGGGAAGATCATATTTTAATCACCTTGCATGATAATGGTTGTGGGATTCCCCCTGCCATTCAAGCGCAGATGTTTGACACCTTCTTTACCACCAAACCCGTTGGCAAAGGCACAGGGCTAGGTCTGTCTATTAGTCGCCAAGTGATCGTTGACAAGCATGGGGGACACCTGAGCTGTAGCTCTGCCCCCGGTGAAGGCACGACTTTTTTCATCCGACTGCCTTTGCAGCAAACCATATCCCACTGCCCCGATTACACTCCAATTGCCTGTAACCAGCTCTCCCGCCAAGACTCTCGTCTACCATTGCCTGTAACCAGCTCTCCCGCCAAGACTCTCGTCTAACGTTGCAACGGAGTCCTCTGGGCTGTTACTGATAGATGATTGTCGATAGGCGATCGTCACTGACGATGATTGTCGATAGGCGATCGTCACTGACTAGGTAATTCGGAATGTTACCTAAGCAGAACCATAAATGGAGCTAAACCGTTCACTACTAACAGTTTTTGCATCGAGTTTAATGATATCTAGAGAGATGCTAAGTTAGAAAAAGCGCATCACCCTTGCATCTTCCTAGTGTTCCAGTAGGTGACCGTACTTGCTGGATCATCTTAGTTTAATTGTCAGAAGTCGTTGACAAATGTTGATACCTAAATCATGACCTCCGAGCTGTTTCCCGTCCACTACTCCACGCTTGCGATCGCAGCTTTGGTTGAGCAGGTTTTGACCCAGTATGATCTCCCTGTTGTGACGCAATGTCAGTTTTGGAAACGGGGAATGAGTGATGTCTACTGGGTGGAAACGGTGCAGGGTTCGTTTATCCTGCGGGTGTCCCATGCCCATTGGCGCAATCACAGTGAAACCTTATTTGAGCTAGAGCTACTCGATTTTTTACATCAGCGGGGTATGCCAGTAGCGCATCCTCTCCGCACGACAACCGGTGAGCTGGCGATCGAACTTCTGGCTCCTGAAGGAAAACGGTATGCAGCACTTTTTACCTATGCGCCGGGGCAAATTCCCCTAGGTGATTTAAATGAGACTCAAAGCCATCAGTTAGGAGAAACCGTGGCGCGACTGCACATTGCTGCTGCTGATTTTGCTTGTGCGGCCCAGCGATCGGCTTTGGATCTGGATTACTTGCTGGATGAATCTCTGTTGGCGATCGCTCCTTTTCTTCAGAATCAGCCTGAATTGCATCTGGGGTTGACCGAAACGGTGATTCAACTCAAGGCCACCCTGGAAACACTCCCCCAGGAAGCTCCGTATTGGGGTGTTTGTTGGGGTGACCCCCATAGCGGTAACAGTCATTTCACTAAAACCGATCAAGTGACTTTATTTGATTTTGACCAATGCGGTTATGGTTGGCGATCGTTTGACATTGCGAAGTTTTTCCAGGTCTCTCTCTGCACAGGTATGAGCTATCGGGTTCGGGATTGCTTTTTGGTGGGGTACCAAAGTGTTCAACCGTTGCAGGAATTGGAATTGAAGCATTTACAATCTCTCATGCAGGTTGCTCATATTTGGCGCTGGGCCGTGAGTTTAAACCATGCTAAGTATCATGATTACAGTTGCTTAGATTATTACTATTTCAATCATCGCTGGCAGCAACTTAAAATGATTCAGTCGATTGATTTCCCTTGGTTTCGCTTTCTGACCAGGAACAAGCGAGAACTTGAAAGCCCCCATCTTTCCAGTGGGGGATCGAGTTTATCGTAAGTAACGCGTACAAACGCTCATAACTGCACCGGGTGGTAGATTTAGCATTTGCGTTTTTGTCTCAGGTGCGATCGCGTTCCAAGGGTTGGGACGACTCCATTCATGGGGTTCAGC
>JAYKGX010000004.1:0-6885 GCA_035285565.1 Synechococcales cyanobacterium | reverse complement strand
TCAGGAGAACTGCCAACTCTTCTAGACTCTCTTTGACTTCGACCGAGGTCATTCCGACCATCATCGCCACCTTGAATAACTCTTCTTAGTTTAACTTATCTGCCTTCTCCTCCATTTAATTTGGTATCATTTATAAAGATGCAAAAATTGCTCTCTTCTGTGATGGTTCCGTTCATGATGCCCCAGACAAACAGAAGCAAGAGCAGATTGAACGGGACAATTTGAAGTACCAGACGAGTTATACAGTCATTACGCTCAGATATGACGAAAACTGGTTGGACAAAATTGACCTGCTTAAAGCTCTGCTGATGCACTAACGGGGCTTGAACGATCGGGGCTTGAGCGATCGCACCGCAAAGAGGCTACCCAAAAAGCCCACCGCACTGCCAAAGCCCAGCAAAATTACGGGAAGCTGCCAGAACTGCCCAGTGGAACTCATTTGGAGAAAGTCTTGGATTAAACCCGCTTCCGCCCCGATCGCCCCGCGTAGACCTTGCAAGAGTGCCTGCAATAACGTCCAAGCCAGCCCTGCCCCCAGTAACCCGACTGCAATCCCTTGGCAAATAAAGGGGAGATAAATCGCATTTCGGGTTGCCCCCACCAGCCGCATCACTTCCACTTCCTGCTGCCGAGCCGCAATAACCAACCGGAGGGTAGTCGTAATCACCGCGATCGCACTCAGCGTCAGAAATCCGGTCACCCCCAAGCTCACCCAGCGTAACCCTTGATTCAGTTGCGCCACTTGTTGTACCACTTCATGGACATACTGCACTTCATCTACACCTGGAATTTGCCGCAGGGTCTCTGCTAGTTTAGGCGCAGCCTGGGGCGATCGGGCGAGCACACGCAACTCATCCACTAAGGGATTCCCATTCAACTGCTTCAGCGCAGCTTGTGAATCGGCAATCCCTAAATCCTGCACTAATTCTGACCAAGCAGTTTCTTTGGATAAGCTGGTGACTTGGTTCACCTCCGGCAATTGCGTAATCTTCGGCTGTAAGTCTCTGGCAGATACCCCTGTGTCGAGATAGACCGAGAGTTCTAGCTGATTGCCAAACTGCTGAAAAAAACGTTCAACTTGCCAACTGGTTTGAAAACTGAAGCCAAACAGAAACAATAAGACAGTAACAGTACTAATGGCAGCCCAGTTCATCCAGCCGCCCCGTTGCATTCCCAGCCAGGTTTCCCGTAGGAGATAGTTGAATGGCAAGCGCGATCGATTCATAGGTCAAATCTACCAAAGTTAAATCTACCAAGCGCGAAACTTAAGTTGTGAAACTCAGTGGCGAAACTAAGCCGCCATTATGCCTGATGATCTTCTCAATGGCGCAGAAACTCCAGGGATACGTTAAGATGAGATGGAACCATAATCGCAAATCCATAATAGTTCCCTTATCTAGTTCCCTTAGTCAAATAGCCCTCAAAAGTCAAGTTGCCCTAAGCCGATGACCACTACCATTGCTGTTGAGAAAAAGAAACTAAAAAAGCCGCCTTTGCAGGTTTATCACCTGGGGGAACGGGTCTTGCGTCAACCTGCCAAGCGGGTCAATAAAATTGATGATGAACTGCGAGACCTGGCGCGCAAAATGCTCCAGACCATGTATAGCGAGGATGGCATTGGGTTGGCAGCTCCCCAGGTAGGTGTGAATAAACAATTAATTGTGATTGATATTGACCCGGAAGATCCAAGCCTAGAGCCATTGATCCTCATCAATCCAGTGGTTAAAGGCGTGGGGCAGAAGACCTGCGTAGGGCAGGAAGGGTGTCTGAGTGTGCCCGGAGTGTTTATGGATGTGACAAGGCCTGAGGCGATCGAAGTCACCTATAAAGATGAAAATGGGCGGCTCCAAACGCTACAAGCAGATGGTATTCTCGCTCGGGTGATTCAGCATGAAATCGATCACTTGAATGGGGTCATGTTTGTCGATCGTGTCCAAAACCAATTTGCCCTGGATAAAGAACTGAAAAAGAAAGGGTTTTCGATCAAAGCCGTGCGATCATTGCCATAAAGTTCCAGATTGTGGGTATTGCAGATATTTGGTAGGGAATTGCCTGTGTTAACTCCTAAAAGTGGCTTATTGTTAGGACTATCCTGTATCGCAGCGATCGCCGGGGTCGGCTGTGTGTTTGAACTGTCGTCTGGACAACCGGAATGGGGCAGCACAACAACCTGGGGGATTTTGATCGGCAGTGTTCCCATCTGTATTGCGGCTTTCCTAGCAGCAGTCAAAGATGCCAGAGCAAATCTGGGTGGCTAAGCAGTCCCATTGCAGATAAATCTTTCGGCAGAGAGGTGCGGAAGGGTAGAATGGGTCTCAACAGTTTACCTGCGTGCTCTTGAGATCCTACTTTTGAGATCCTAACCATGTTCCTATGACTGCCTCTGCTCCTGTAGCACTGCTAAGACAACTTTCTGGTCAAGACACTGGGCAACGGCAGCCAACCTATTCGCTGGTTGCCCAGCAGTCGATCTTGATAGGGCGCGATCCAAGTTGTGATATCGTCCTGGATTCGCAACTTTATAGTATGGTCTCGCGTCGTCATGCAGAGTTGCGCCCTCATGCTAGCTCAGATGCAGAAGTGTTTCCCAATTGGTGGCTCTGTGATCTCAATAGCTCCAATGGCACATTTATTAATGATCAGCCACTGAATGGCTGTCAACTCATTCAATCGGGCGATCGCATCACCTTGGGATTGAAGGGCCCCCAATTTCGTTTTGAGTTGCTCCCCACCGTGACTCAACCGGATCAGTTCCCCCCAGCAGCTTCTCAGCGATCGATCTCTGCCGCTTCCCCCATGCCTTCAACCTCCTGGCAAGCGTCCTATGCGGAGTCTAGCTCAGAACCGCTCTGGCGAGATAGTTCAAATGAATTGATTTTTGTGGAAGAATTTACACAACCGCAGGCGTCCGATCGCGTTACCCTAACCCAACTGTTCCCCATTTTCTCCACCGGGCTAGAAATCACGCGTAAAGCTTATATTGTTCCAGCAATTATTACGATTACCTTTGTGGTAGCCCTGTTTGTCACCGTTGGGCAGCCTGTAGCCTTTAACCTGGTTTTGGCAGGATTCTGGGCGTTTGCCGCCTTCTTTTTGATCTATTTACTCTGTGGCAAACGCAAGTCTTGGGTGATTCTGATCGCAACAGTACTCAGTACGATCGGCTTACTCTGTAGTCCGGTGCTAACGCTGTTTATCCAAGTTTTCCGAGAGTTTTTGCCAGGGGAAGTGCCGAAATTTCAGGAACAGATGCCCTTTTGGCTGCTGCTGATTCGCATGTTTTTTGGCGCTGGCTTAATGGAAGAATTGTTGAAAGCACTCCCCCTGTTTTTTCTCTGTTTGTTAGGGACAGGACGGTCTCCCCGCTGGCGCGATCGCTTTGGGATCCGGGAACCCCTCGATGGGATCTTGTTAGGGACAGCCTCAGCAGTGGGCTTCACCCTGTTGGAAACGCTAGGTCAATATGTGCCAACGATTATTCAAAACGCGACGCTGCAAGCGGGAGAAGAACTCAGTCAACTTCAAGGGCTGCAACTTTTGATCCCGCGCCTGTTAGGTTCAGTGGTAGGTCACATGGCCTACAGCGGCTATTTTGGTTATGCGATCGGCTTGTGGATGTTAAAGCCAAATCGAGCCTGGTTGACCTTGGGCACGGGGTATCTGACAGCGGCGGTGCTCCATACCCTGTGGAATGCAATGGGTGCCGTCAGTCCCTTCATTTTAGCCTTGGTGGGCATCCTATCCTATGCCTTTTTGGCAGCAGCGATTCTGAAAGCTAGAAGCCTCTCCCCAACTCGATCGGAAAATTTTGCGACCCGCCTGAAAACGAATTAGGTATGAGCAGCTTCAGCTTACCGATGTCTTTTTTGGCAGTGAACGCCTGGATTTCCCCTCATCCACCACCTTCCGCGATAAGCCTCTAAAGCCGCTCCTGTGCAGTTTCCACCCCGCTCTAAAGAGACTTGATCTATTCCTGAGTTGCTGCCGCTTGGTTGAGGGCATAGTGGGCGATCGCCAAGGTCAATTTGGCTTGTTCCACTTCCGAAAGACTCTCCCAATCGCGCTGAAGATCGGCAGAAGGGTTCAGGTTGTTCTCCCCCCGCATGGCGTAGGCAACTGGGCGGGCAAAGACATAGAGATCTTCGGTGTTCCACAGGGGTAATGCGGCTTGCACACAGGTGACTAGTTGATCAGCGAGATCGGTAGAAGTGGTGACAATCTGGTCTGCTTGCTCGGCGATCGCTTTCAAAATTTGTTGCGGCACATTGGCAAATTTGCGGGATAGGCGAGATTGCAGGGACTGTTCCCAAAGTTGGTTGAGAGTTGCAAAAAAGTCCTGAGCGCGATCGTCAATCTCCTGAGGATCCAAGCCATTAAAGATATCATCCAATTCATCACTGACGAGAAAATTGATAGACTCAGCCGGGTTCCAGGGATAGGCAATCTTGGCTTTGGGGCTATCGTAGCTTGCGAGTCCGGCAATTTCGCTCTCCGTAGGGTTAGCAGGAGTATCTGCCGGATCAACTGTGGAGCGATCGGTCTCTAAAGACTCCTTAGAGTCCTTTGCCAGGGCATTTAATTTCTCCAGCAACGAGTGACGGAGGGGAGCTGCATCGGTTGGAATTAATACATTTAATAGATCTGCGGCAATCTCAGCTTTGACTTGGTTCTGACTCAAGTCGGTTTTGGGATCCTTTTTGCTGTGAACCATACTGTCTGTCCTCAACGCACTGCTTAATTCAAGGTTTGCTGTCGATACCTACAAGGAGACCTCTACGGATTCCGTAACCCTAAAAAAGAAATCCTGATAATTCTTGTCATAGCAGGCTTTTACTCCTACCAATCGGTCTAATCCAGCAGGGTGATACTGATTTAATTTACACAGTTCATTCAGTGAAAACACTGAGGAATGCTGGCAGGATGCCGATCATTGACCTGTGGGAATTTTACAGTACTTGACTATTTTGATGGGTTGGCTGATGGTCTTGGAAAGATGACAATTTTCTGTGGCTTGACAATTCGCCGCTATTGGTCGGTTTGCCATGGGTCGGTTTAAGCGATCGCCCTGAAAGTAGTCATTGCTCGCGAAATTCTCTTTTCAGGGAAATTTTGCTGAAAATAAAGAAAATTTGAGCTTTTTGTTGTAAAGGATAAGCTTTTCCCACGCTGCAATTTTTTACAATATGATTTATGTATCTCATTTATCAAAATGGAGATTCAGAGCTTGCATTTAGAACAAATGCATCATGAGTGATTGGGCATACGTGCTCTGAACCCAATGCTCTGAATCCAATGCTCTGAATCCAATGCTTACGCGCATAAGTGACCTAGCATACCTGCCTTGAACCATGAATCCTGAATCTGTTAATCAGAGAATGGAATCTCTGCCAATAGGTTGAGGGTAGCCGGATTTAAGTCTTGATACGCTCTCTCTAGCCCTAGGCGCACTTGATTCACAATAGAAATCTATTTAGACCATGACCACTGACCCGACGTACATGGATACATTACTACAGAATTTAAAGAGTCCTGATGAAGCTGTGCGGGAAATGGCTACTCAGAAACTTTGGCGGGCTTGGTTTGAGCAGAAAGGGTTGGTGGGCTTTCAAGTACTTCAGCGTGCTCAGGAATTGATTGATGCAGAGGAATTAAACCAAGCAGAAGTGCTGCTCTCCCAGTTGATTCAAAACCTGCCAGACTTTGCTGAAGCTTGGAATCGGCGAGCGGTTCTCTATTTTATGCAACGGCGTTATCGCAAGGCGATCGCAGACTGTCAACAGGTAGTGCAGTTAAATGCGAACCACTTTGGCGCACTGCATGGTCTGGGGCTGTGTTATGCCGCCCTAGAGGATTATCGTGCTGCGATTCAAGCATTTCAACGGGTATTGGCGATTCATCCCTATGCGGTCGAAACGCAGCGGCTCCTGTTGGAATGTACTGCTCACTTAAGCTAATACCCCATAGCTCAACCTTTCTAGGGGGATCCCCCGTTGGGGGTAGATGGTTCATCAGTTCTATTGCTTGGCAAAGATCCCCTTCAGGCATGACAATAGGGAATGTAGCCCACTGTGAATCAACTGTGAATAGCGTTCGTACCGTTTCTGAGACTAAGCGAAGTTTTTACACCAGCCATACGCGCCCGGTTAGTTCGATTTACCGTCGGGTGGTGGAAGAACTAATGGTGGAAATGCATCTGCTCACCGTGAATCGTGATTTTTGCTATGACCCAATTTATGCCTTGGGGGTTGTCACGACCTTCGATCGCTTCATGCAAGGATACCGGCCAGAAGCAGATTTAAATTCCATCTTTACTGCCCTTTGTCGAGCCTTGGAGGGTGATCCCCAACAATATCGTCAAGACGCGGAGCAGATGACAACAACAGTGAGGGGAACCTCTTGGGAGGATCTCACCCAGCTAAAAGTGGGTGGAACCTTACAAGCAGCCCTGCAGCAAGTGGCGGAGAATGCCAAGTTTAAATACAGTCGCTTGTTTGCGATCGGGCTGTACACATTGCTAGAAACCCTGGATGCGGAAGCAGTGAAGGATAACGATCGCCGCAAGATGGCACTGGAAAAATTGGCAATGGGGTTACATCTCTCGGGTGACAAGCTAGAGAAGGATCTGGAACTCTATCGCAGTAATCTCGATAAGATGCAGCAGGCTCAGGCGGCAATGGCGGATATTCTGGCGGCCGATCGCAAGCGGCGAGAACAGCGGGAGCAAGATAAGAGCACCCAAGCCCCAGGAGAAGCTGAAACAGCGGCAACGGAGACCAGTTCCAATGAGGCAGCAGTGGATCCATAAAAGATCATACGATCCTATTCAAAGGGGTTCGATCGAGGCTCTTTGAGGCGCGATCGCATTTCTTCTGAGAGATTAGGTGG
>JAYKGX010000003.1:0-4180 GCA_035285565.1 Synechococcales cyanobacterium | reverse complement strand
TCAGGAGAACTGCCAACTCTTCTAGACTCTCTTTGACTTCGACCGAGGTCATTCCGACCATCATCGCCACCTTGAATAACTCTTCTTAGTTTAACTTATCTGCCTTCTCCTCCATTTAATTTGGTATGAGATTGAGCGAGTTCCGAACGTCAAGGTGTAATACTGATTGTTGATGGCGATCGCTCCTCGTCTCCCCTAAACCTTGGCAGGTGGGATCTGAGGAACAGATCGCCTATCAATCTTGATATAGACGTTCTTGATAGAGCTGAACAATCTGATTGACGACTGCTTCAATACTCATCCCATCCGTAATCAGTTCGATCGCATCTACGGCTTTAATCAAAGGGGCGATCGCGCGATTACTATCCTTAGCATCTCGTTCAGCAATCAACAACTCTAAATCTTCCAGGCTGGGAACCTCACGTCCTGCCGCTTCTAGGTCTTTCTGTCGTCGTCTGGCCCGTTCCTGTACCGTTGCCGTCAGAAAAATTTTCAGTTCTGCATCAGGGAACACCTGGGTGCCAATATCTCGCCCTTCTAGGACAACTCCTCCTCGTTTGCCATAATCCCGTTGTTGGCGCACCAGGGCTTGGCGGACGGCGGCTTGAGCTGCAACATTGGAGACCTGAGCGGTCACTTCTGGACTACGAATGGCGCTGGTGACCTCGTGACCATTAATAAACACCTGATGGTCGGTTAATTCGATCTGACAATGACCCACCAATTCTGCGATCGCGGGTTCATCCATCATGGAAATTCCGGAATTCATCACCAGCCAAGTTAGGGCACGGTACATGGCTCCCGTATCGAGATAAAAGAGACCTAACTGTTTCGCCACCAATTTCGTCACGGTTGATTTGCCAGCCCCAGCAGGACCATCGATCGCAATAATGGGCTGACGGGTGCGCAGTAACACATTATCAATGAGCCGGGTTTTGCCCAAGCGAGCCGCGATCGCCAACAAGCCCGTTTCGGTCACTTCTGACAAGGGTTCTAGCGTGGTGGGATCAACTAAACTGACGTATTCGGGTTGGATATCCATTGTTTCTTCTAAAACGGTTTTAACGCGGGTGATCAGACTTTGTGCGGTACGTTCTCCCTGACGAAAAAGTTGTTCTGCTTGGGTCAAACTGCGGTAGAGGGTCGTTGCTTGGGCTTTTTCCGCAGCACTGAGGTATTGATTGCGCGAACTGAGTGCCAGACCAGCGGCTTCCCGCACGATCGGGCAAGGCACCACTTCCACCGGCAGATTGAGATCCTGCACCAACCGTTGAATAATCGCGACCTGTTGTGCATCCTTTTGGCCAAAGTAGGCGCGATCGGGCTGGACTAGGTTGAAAAGCTTCGTGACGATCGTGGCAACCCCATTAAAATGACCCGGTCGGCTGGCACCACACAGACCTGCTTGAAGCGCGATCGGCGGCACGACCTGCATCGGTTGCGGCACCAGTACCCCCATTTCCTCCGGAGTTGGCGCAAACAGCACATCCACCCCAGCTTGGTCACACAGGGCCCGATCAGCTTCTAAAGTGCGGGGATAGCGATCAAAATCTTCCTGGGGTCCAAATTGCAAGGGGTTGACAAAGATCGACACCACCACCCATTGATTTTCCTGGCGTGCCCGTTCGATCAAACTTAAATGCCCCGCGTGCAGTGCGCCCATCGTTGGAACCAGGGCGATCGTCCCATCCAGCTTGCGGCATTGTGCTAGATAGCAACGTAGGGCAGCGATCGTGGTGAACAGACGCACAGAGAATTCCTCCAATAGGTTAATTTTAGGGACTGCTATACTCAATCCACTCGTCATCACCCTCCCTCCTAATCCCCTAATCTCTTGGATCAAGAAGGACTTCAAGCCGATTTTGGCTTAATTTCCCCTGAGGGCGGGGACGGGGGAGAATCAGATCGATTGTATTGACTAAAAGATTTAGCATTCAAACAAGTTGTTCCAACACAAGTGTCTGCTAAAACACGTTTTCCAGTGTATCGGCTAACCTCACCCCTGCCTACCTATGCTGGAGTCCATTCAGCCTTTACAATACGAAATGATAGATAATCTTTCTTGATAATCCTTCTGCACATAATTTCTGCTGTACTCCTTTCTCAAGCAACAGTTCTCAAGCAATTTAAGGTGCTAACTGCATGGTAGCGACTTCTCCCGTTTCAACGGTGCCAGGTCAATATTGGGCATGGCGAGGGTTTCAAATTTATTACGTGCAAGCAGAGGGACAACCCGGACGATCGCCTTCTAGCCGTCCAGCTCTTTTATTGGTGCATGGGTTTGGCGCTTCCACCGATCACTGGAAGAAAAATATTGCTGGCTTGCAGGATGACTTTGAGGTCTATGCCATCGATTTGCTGGGCTTTGGGCGATCGACCAAGGCGGAAACGCAGTACAGTGCAGACCTGTGGGTCGATCAGCTCTACGACTTCATCCAACAGGTGATTGGCAAACCGACGGTGATTGTCGGCAATTCCATCGGTGGCTACACGGCTTTGGCGACCACATCCCGCTTTCCCGATCTAGCCGCTGGGGCGATTTTGCTGAACCCTGCAGGGGGCTTTAGCGAAGATTTGGCAGCCCGTCCTGACCCTAGCCCACTCCAGAAAGTGATGGGAACAACGATGAAAACCCTGCTGAATCAGGATTGGTTTAGTTGGGTCATTTTCAAATACGTACAGAACAAACCCTTCATCCGCAAAACCCTCAAACAGGTCTATGTCAATGCCTCGGAAGTGACAGAAGAACTGGTGGAAGATATCTACCGTCCCTCCTGCGATCGCGGGGCTGCCAAGGTGTTTGCCCTGGTATTCCGTGCGCCTAAGGGGGAACCGATCGATGCGTTACTCCAGAAACTACAGCGTCCCTTGTATTTGATTTGGGGGGAACGGGATCCTTGGGTCGGCAATGCGCGATCGCGGGGGGACAAATTCCTGCGCCACTATCCCACGGTCAAACAGGATTTCATCAATGCGGGCCATTGTCCCCACGACGACGATCCGAGCCAAGTCAACGCCCTGATCCACCATTGGGTGAGTTCGTTATAAATCCCCAGCCCTTCCATCTACGACCAGGGAATCATAGGTGATCATTGCTACCCGTTGTCACCTATGACCCTCTACAAAGAGAAATATCGCATCGCATCCTTCCGATGTGCTGCTTGGGACTACACCAGTCCAGGGTTTTACTTCATCACAATTTGCACCCGCGATCGCCGTTGTTTTTTTGGCAAGGTCAGGCGATCGATCATGGTGTTATCACCCCTGGGGAAAATTTTGGCAGAAGAATGGCAACGAACCGGGGTGGTGCGACCCTACCTTCGATTGGATGTATGGGTAGTCATGCCGAATCATTTTCATGCATTGATTGAAATCCTGCCTCATGCAGGGAATAGGTGTGATGATTGGGATCCGGCTATCAAGCGATCGCGGTTACAGCCCCATTCCCTGGAATCAATTGTGGGGCAATTCAAATCAGTGTGTACGAAACGGATTTGGCAAGCGGGGTATCGGGATTTTGGTTGGCAACCCCGGTTTCATGACCATATTGTGCAGGACGATCGGGCTTTACAGCGGATTCGGGATTATATTCGCAATAACCCCGCCAAATGGGAACGCGATCGGCATTTTTCCAACCGATATCGGGATTGATCGGGTTCCCATATATCGGCGGGATTTTTCGGTTTTCCATATATCGGCGGGATTTTTCGGTTTTCCCATATATCGTCGTAGAGACGTTCCGCCGGAACGTCTCTACAACCCACGGGACAACCGATCCGTCCAACCCATCCACGGCACAACCGATCCGTCCAACCCACCCACGGGGCAACCAATCCGTCCAACCCATCCACGGGGCAACCGATCGTCCCATCCCCATCAATCCAAATCCGATCGCAATTGCCGATGAATTAAATACCCACACCGATGTTCCCCATCCACCAACCAATGGGTGCGTTCTACCTGGCAATCCTGCAACGCGATCGCAAACATCTCTAATTCATGCCCACAGACACTGGGAAACGACTCCGCAATGTGGGAAATCGCACAATTATATTCCGTTAAAATATATTTTGGATCCGTCATCGTCTCATCCACAGGGTGACATTCCGCCATATAGCCTTCTTCTCGCCGAATTGCCACCAGCCGCTGCACCCGATCGCGTAACGACCCCGTCCCAATG
>JAYKGX010000002.1:0-13155 GCA_035285565.1 Synechococcales cyanobacterium | reverse complement strand
AACCGAGCTTGTTCTGCTTGATCCCTTGCCTGTTCTGCTTGATCCCTCGCCTGTTCTGCCCGATCGCGCTCCTGTTCTGCCTCTTGGCGAGCTTGTTCGGATTCTGCATAGGTCAACAGTGGCTCCCCAGTACTGGGATCAAACAACCGTAGGGCTGGACGAGCGGGGGCAAGTCCCAAGAAGGCAGCGGGATTGAGCAGGGTGGGCGGTAACAGGCGCAGATCTAACCCCAGGGTTTGGCTATGGAGCGAGGTAATTTCTTCTCCCGTGGTCGCAATGAGGGTATTAGGGGCGATCGGCTGGTAAACCCCATTCACAAGGCGCTGCCCTTTCAACTGCGGCCGCAAATAATCTCCCGTGGGATCAAATTGAAAATATTCTTCCACGCCCAGCTCAGCATAGAGGGCTGGTTTCTCCACTTCATCTTTTTTGCGGGTGGATTGGGAGGTAATTTCCAGGATAAAGGCAGGGCATTTGCCAGATTCTTCCCAGGTTTTGTAGCTGCGGCGATCGCGCTTACTCACCCCAAACACAACAAATACATCCGGTGAAATCTGTTTACTCACATCTCCTTCTTGATAATAAATAAACAGATTGCCAGAAACGTAAACCTTCGGACGACTCTGAAAAAATCGCCGCAGGGCTTCCACACAGTACACCAGATAATGCCGGGTGGGGTCACTCTCCGTCATTGGCTCTCCATCTGTATCGGGATACTCGATGAGTAGGTTCACTGATTGACCGTCCGAGGAATCCAGCATATTCACGCCTCGCTCAGTGCAAGTTAATTTATTTGTAACGCATTAGCGTCTGCGCCACCAGACCAGCCCTGCGGTGAAGAAGCCCAACACAGGCAACAAGAACGCCGCAAAGCCAATCAGCAGCAGTGTCTCTGCCAGACTAGCGGTTAAACGACGATTTTTCATTTCACGGGGACGAATGGACAGAGTTTGCCCCTCTTCCTGACTCAACCAGCCCACGGAATTGAGGAACATATCCCCATTCAACTGCTGCGAGAAAAAGGAATTTGCCGCAAAAGTAGAGTTCCCAAACACCACTAAACGGGATTCTCGCTTGGGGGCATTGGGGTTCAAAGACGGACTGGGGCTAGGAGTTGGACTAGGGCTAGAAGTTGGACTGGGACTAGGGCTAGGACTAGAAGTTGGACTGGGACTAGGGCTAGGGCTGGGAGCAGGTGGCTGGACGGAACGACTGAGGGCAACCGCGATCGGCAAAGGTCCTGGACGATCGTTGGGATCTTGCTTCACCGGTTGTTTTTTGATGTCGCTTTCAGCCCAGCTTGCTTGGGAGGTCAGCGCGATCGGGCTGGCTTGTACCCCTTCCAGCGTTTGAATTTCGATTGGGCGAGCAAAGGGATAGTAGGTAATATTTTGCCCAAAGTCTTTGGTAATGGGATGGGAATTGTTGTTGTAGTCCTGCACGATCGGCGTAGCAGGTCCTAGCCCAAACAGTTGCCCAGTGCCCGAAGCATCGATCGCCACCCGATTGTCCAAGACCAGTCCCCAGGGTTTCAACAACCCATCCAGATTTGCCTTGGATTCTGGATCAACCATGACCAGCAGATTGCCACCCTTGGCTAAGTAATCCTCTAGCTGTTTAATTTCTGCTGCAAACAAGGGCTGGGTAGGTCCGGCTAAAATCACGACATTGGCATCGGCAGGAACCATCCCCGTTTGGGCTAAGTTCAGCGGCAATGATTCAAAATTGCGATCCTGTAGGGCTTGAGAAGCAGCTTCCAAACCTTTCTCCGTCGCATCCAAAGCGCGCTCTCCGTGACCTTGAATAAAATACACCCTGGCTTTGCGATCGCTGGTCACCTGGATAATACTATTGACCACCTTGCTTTCAGAAAGACGTTGGGTTGGAAGCTGTCCTGCTAAGCGAGCCTCTGCTTGGGGTGCCGTAATGGACTGAACCAGTTGACGACGAGCCTTGCTGGGCAATTCGATGTGGACATCCCGATTAATTTGATCATTTTTGATCACAAACTTCTCAGCTAGGGTGGGGTTGGAATCCGGATCAACCACCTCATAGGTAAAGTTGGCATTCTCTCGGCGTAAATTCTCCAACAGTTCCCGATCGGCAGGATGCACCTCTTTATCAAAGACATAGATCTTCAACGGTTGTTTGAGATCTTTCAACACTTGCTGAGTTGCTGGGGCCAAGCTCAAGAACTGGTTTTCCGTCAAGTCCGTCCGCTGGGCTGCTCGCACGGCAACAAAATTCAGCAACCCCACAATTGCCAGCATCGCGATCGTTGCTACCACCGCATTAGTGCCCACCTGGGTCGATCGGCGCTGCCAAAAATTGGGCTGATTGGGATCCCCCATTTGCCCTAAAAACAGAATCCAAATGCCGACTAAGACTGCCCCTGCAATGATTAAACCCAAGGGAATCGCACCCCAATTTCCAGAAATAATCCCGGCAGTAATGCCTGCAATGATTAAACCTAACCCAAACCAAATGACATATTTCAAGAGTTGTCGCAAGAGTTGAAGCAACCGCTTTGGCAATCCTGGTGTGCGCTGCATGGGATCTCCGAGAATTGAGAATGAAGAATTGAGAATAAAGAAGATAGAGCAGTGGGTTATACCAATTTTGGAGTTTGGATTTGCGATTTTGGATTGGCAAACCCTTAGGAATTGGGGGTTAACGCATGACGCTCTGTATGAAAAACCCGTGAATTTGGGATTAGGAGCGCTGGAATCGGAAGGTTTCGATCGATTGCGCAGTTAGGAAAATTCCCAGAAAGATATAGCTACTAAACAGGACAAGACTGCTGGTATCTAAGCGACCTCGGGCAAATCCTTCAAAATGCTTGAGGGGGGAAAGATGGGAAAGGATGGCACCTACAACACCTGTATCGCGATCGGCAATAAAACCAATGATGGAAATTAACATAATTAAGCCGTAGGTGGCGATCGCTGCAACGATTGTGCTGTCCGTGAGGGAAGAGATGAACATTCCCAGGGAGAGTAATGCCGCAGCCATGAGCACTAATCCAAAATGTCCCCAGAAAAAGATCAGCAGTGAAATAGGGGGTTCTGCTTTGGCAAGCGCAAACAACTCATAGAGAACAACCGGGAGTAGTAGCGTCACGAAAAAAGTGACCACCGCTAACAACTTGCCTGAAGCAACCGCCCAGTTGGTGATGGGAGAAGTGGCAAGCAGTTCCAAGGTTCCACGTTTGCGTTCTTCGCTGTAAAGCCCCATGGACAGAATCGGCAGGATGCTAAAAAGTGGTAAGCCCCCAATAGAAGAGAGAAATTGGGTGAGAAAGATATAAGCATAGTCCACTGCTGGCTGACCCTCTGCTCCCATCTGGGCTGCCATTGTGCTGGCTTGTAGCATTTGCGGAAAGATTGCCCAGAAAAACAGTCCACTAATGATCCAAAAGATAGCAGCAACAATGTAAGCCCAAGGGGTGAGGAAATAGCTTTGGAGTTCCCTTTGGTAAATTGCTACAATGTTGGCTAATACTGTTTTCATCTTAGTTTACCTCACGTTCAGAAACAGACTGGAAGCTAGGTTAAGTGGGATTTAAATGCAAAATAAAAGGACTCAAAATTGTCTCAGGCACTGGGCACAGGCACTACTTTTGATCCGTTACTAGGTTTTATCTGTTGTCTCATCAATAGCCGTCTCTTCATTTGCTAAAGGCGGATTCTCGATCTCCTCTGCGGGGCGATCGTCCCTCATCTCCCCTGTAGAGTTATCCTCCATGGTGAGTTCTAAGAAAATATCTTCTAAACTGGCTTGCACTCGACGCATTTCAAACAGCGATAAACCCCGTTGAACTAAGATTGTTGCTAAATCACTCCCAATCTCAGTTTGATTTTCAGAAATAACCTTGAGGCGTAAGCGATCGCCCATCATGCCCTGTCCTTCCAACCGTTCCACCTGAGACACACCAGAGAGCGATCGCAGGACTTGCTGCACTTCTTCCCAATTCCCTGCCGTTTCTACCTCGTAAGCATAGCTCTGCACTAAGCCTTGGGTAATGTTATCGGTTTTGTTGGTGGCAACGACCTGTCCCTTACTAATGATGGTGACACGATCGCAGGTCATGCTCACTTCTGGCAGGATGTGGGTGGAGAGCAACACTGTGTGATCGCCCGCTAGACCTTTAATCAGGTTACGGACATCAATAATCTGTCTGGGATCCAGACCTACAGTAGGTTCATCTAATATAATCACAGGCGGATCATGGACGATCGCTTGGGCAATACCAACCCGTTGCCGGAATCCCTTAGAGAGTTTGCGGATTAGCATTTTGCGCCGTTCCATCAGGTTGCATCGCCGTATTGCATATTCGACTCTTTGGGGACGATCGCCCGCACTCACCCCTTTTAAACGGGCAACAAAGTGCAGAAAACCTTCGATCGTCATATCAGGATAGAGCGGCGGAGTCTCCGGGAGGTAACCAATTCGTTGCCGCACCGCCATGGAATCTTCGTGAACCTCAAATCCAGCGACCTTAGCTGTTCCACTGGTTGCAGGCAAATAACCAGAGAGGATCCGCATTGTGGTTGTTTTCCCAGCACCATTGGGACCGAGGAAGCCCACAATTTCTCCCTTCTCAACGGAAAAAGTGACATCCAGAATTGCGGCGGACTCACCATAGATTTTGCTGAGATGTTCAACTTCAATCATCTCGCCTTTTCTCCTGAAGAAACAGGTCTAGCCGTCACGCAGGATAACATAAATCCTAGACTTCAGTCCTAGACTTGCTGCTAGAACTAACTAGAGGCGCTGGTATAAAACCGCAGTGCAAACCGCCAGAAGAGATTGGAGAGTGTTAAGAGTCCTAAGGCAAGCAGACCGGAAATTGCAATCTCTTGCAAGTTGGCATGACCTCGCAATGTCTCGGCGGGAACCGTGGTTAGGAATGAGACTGGAATAATGAACTTAAAAAAGATGCGGTAGGCTTCCGGATAGGCAATCATGGGAAATCGTCCGGCTTCTAGGAGACCCCGTAGCACTTCCGTGACGTTATAGATTTTGGTAAACCAGATGCTGGTAGCCCCTAGCATGAACCAGAGGCTGTAGAGAATCAAGATCCCAAAGGTCAGAGGAATCAGTGTGACGAGATAGGCAAGGATTCCTAATGGGGGATTGAAGTGACTGCCTGCATAGAGCAGAATCATGATCCCAAATAGAATGTCTGGTAAACCCCAGAGGGAAATGCTGTGGGTTGATAACCAGAATTGTGAACTGATCGGTTTTAGCAATACAAAATCGAGGGTGCCTTGCTCAACGTGCTTGACAATCCGATTGAGATTACTCGCTAGGAAGGCAGAGGAAAATCCTTCTAATAGGGTGAAAAATCCGATGACGAGGAGGGCTTCGTACCATTCCCAACCCTGAAATTTGTAGTTGCTGTTGTAAAACAGGGATAAACCAAATAGGCTTCCGGCGAGTCCGCCTAAACTGGTGAGGGCTGCAAAGACGAAATTCAATCGGTATTCCATCTCAGCGGCGATCGCGGTTTTCCAGAAAATTTGCACCAAGTTAAAATAGCGTCTCATACTCCTATGCCCCCATGCCTGAAAATTGCTTCAGTCCTTTGCGCCATAGCCAACGATTAGCAATCAGGAAACCCGTTGCCCAAACTGCCATCACGCTTAAGCCTTGTAGCACATGGGTTTCTCGTCCGATGAGAATATTGGCGGGAAAATTGAGAATGTAGGGAAATGGGGTGCAAAGGGCGATCGTTCTCACAGCAGGCGGAAAAACATCTAAAGGAGCGATCGCCCCGGAGAGGAAAAGATGCAGAAGAAACCAGAACTCTTGAATGGAACTGGCTTTTTCAGTCCAAAAGGCGAACATGGCTAATGTGTATTGAATCAGAAACTGGAGTGCAAAGGCACAGGTAATGACAACACAGAATAATAGAAAATTAGCGAAACTGGGTATCCAGAAAGCGGTGGGATAGAGGATAAAGAAGAGACTCATGAGCAGAAAGACAAACGGTAACCGGGCAAATCGTTCGCTGATGTGGGACCCAACATGGTGCCAAACGGGATCGAGCGGTTGTAGGAGACGGAAGGCGAGTTTGCCTTCTACAATTTCCCGTTCAAATTCCCAAATCACCCAAACAACTGTCAGTTGCCGCATGAGGAAAATGGTAATGAAGTATTGGGCAAACTCTTGAACTGATAGGGCAAAGCTCCCACTTTTAGCGGCTTCAGTCCACACGCCTAGTAAAATAATGGATAACGAGCCAGAGAGTGCCCAGAGGAGTAGCTCTGCTCGGTATTCCAGCATGTAGGCATAGTAAGTAGAGAGCAGCGCTTTGGAGATGTGAAAAAAACGTTTCATAGTAGTCTGGCAATATGAGTAGTCTGGCAATATGAGAGGATCGGGTGCGGGTGGGATGAGCGTGAACTAGCGCACGTTCCCGGATTGGAAGACTCGACCAATGACTTCTTCGATCGGTGGATCGCCAACACTTAAATCTACAACTTGCAACTCTGCCAGCAGTTTAGAAACGGTGTTTGTTAAACGGGCTTGCGGCACGAGGAAACTGACTGATCCCCCATCCATGCTGTGAACATCGGCGTAGAGGTTGAGCTTTTGTCGGGGGTAGGCGATCGCAAACTCTACCTTGACTTCTCGACAGGGCGCAAATTGTTCAACCAGTCCTTCTAAGTGACCGTCATAGATCAACCGACCTTCATGAATCAGTAAGACTCGCTTACAGAGTGCGGTGATATCAGCCATATAGTGACTGGTCAGCAAGATGGTCGCGTTGTAACGTTGATTATATTCCCGCAGAAATTCTCGTACGGCAACCTGAGCATTGACATCTAAGCCTAAAGTTGGTTCGTCTAGGAATAGAACTTTGGGTTCGTGCAGTAATGCTGCTAGTAATTCTGCTTTCATTCGCTCCCCAAGCGATAACTTGCGGACGGGTTGGGTTAATTTTCCCTTTAGTGATAGCATTTCTGCTAACTCTTGAATTCGATGGTTGGCGTTGCGATCGCTCATGCCATAAACAGCAGCATTAATTTTAAGGGAGTCGAGTGCGGGGAGATCCCAAATTAACTGTTGCTTTTGCCCCATGATGAGGGTGATTTGTTTTAAAAAATGCGGTTCTCGGCGATAGGGAAGATGGTCTGCCACTTGCATGGTGCCGCTAGAAGGATGAATCAATCCGGTCAGCATTTTTAAAGTGGTGGTTTTTCCTGCGCCATTGGCTCCTAAGAATCCGACTATTTCACCGGGTTCAATGTGAAACGAAACATCCTGAACGGCCTTAATTTCTTTGTAGGTACGATTCCAGAAATGGGCGATCGTTCCTTTCAATCCAGGTTCTTTGACCGCTACGGGATAGGTTTTGCTGAGATGTTGTACGGAGATCTGTGCCATGGTATGGGTAGGTGCAGCGAACGCTTCCCATCATACCGTTTTCTCATGGTGCGATTGATGACGCACGACCCATGATATGCGATCGAAGGTGCCGGATTTTAAATGGCAACCCCGATATCATGATCACATTATTCGAGATGCCCAAGCCTTCGATCGCATTCGCCACTATATCCGCAATAATCCGCGTCAATGGCAAAAGGATAAATTTTGGAAATCTTAATGTTAGGGGTCTGAACCTTCTGCTTCGGCTTTTTCAGGTTTTAACAATGGGAAAGCAATCACATCGCGAATACTGGGGGAATCTGTTAGCAACATGACTAAGCGATCGATACCAATGCCCAAACCACCTGTTGGCGGCATCCCATGCTCCAAAGCACAAAGAAAATCTTCATCCACACCTTGCGCTTCTAAATCCCCTGCAGCTTTCCGGGCTGCTTGTTCTTCTAAACGCGATCGTTGATCTAAGGGATCGGTTAACTCAGAAAAACTATTCGCGGTTTCTCGGCCGACAATGAAAAGTTCAAACCGTTCGACGAGACCTGCTTTGGCACGATGGGGTTTGGCTAACGGAGAAATTTCCACCGGGTAATCGGTGATGAAGGTGGGTTGAATGAGCGTGGTTTCCACCGTTTGTTCAAAGGCTTCATTGAGTAATTTGCCGATCGAGGGGCAGTCTTCAATTTCCTTCAGACCTGCGGCTTTGGCGGCAGTTTTGGCGGCGGCTAAATCGGTGAATTGGGTAAAATCAAGCC
This sequence comes from Synechococcales cyanobacterium, assembly GCA_035285565.1. Taxonomy (GTDB): domain Bacteria; phylum Cyanobacteriota; class Cyanobacteriia; order Leptolyngbyales; family Leptolyngbyaceae; genus JAYKGX01. The sequence continues at coordinate 5,011 of JAYKGX010000002.1, read as the reverse complement.
CCGTAGCTGCCTGAACCGCTTCATGCATGGTCATGCGTTTCCAAGGTGGGGTCAGGTTGATTTCCTGTCCTTGGTAGCTGACCTGCAAAGTGCCTAAGGCATCCTGGGCGGCGGTGGTGATGATGGTTTCTGTCAGATCCATCATGTCGTTATAGTCCGCGTAGGCTTGATACACTTCGATCGAGGTAAATTCTGGGTTGTGCCGGGTGGAAATGCCTTCATTCCGAAAAATCCGCCCCAGTTCAAACACCTTCTCAAAGCCGCCGACAATTAACCGCTTTAGGTGCAATTCCGTGGCGATGCGGAGGTACAGATCCATCTCCAAGGTATTGTGATAGGTGACAAAGGGACGGGCATCGGCTCCCCCTGCTTCACTCATCAGCACCGGTGTTTCAATTTCAATAAAGCCCTGTTGGTCTAGGTATCTCCGGATCGATGCTGTAATCAATGCCCGCCGCCTAAAGGTTTGTCGCACTTCTGGATTGACAATCAAATCCACGTAGCGTTGGCGATATCGTGTGGCAACATCGGTTAAACCATGCCACTTATCCGGTAGCGGTAGCAATGATTTAGTTAACATCTGATAGGTTTTGACGTATACCGATAGCTCGCCCTTGTCCGTCCGCTTCAGGGTGCCCGTGACCCCAATGATGTCGCCAATATCCGTCAGTTGCTTCAGATTTTCAAAGGCATTGGCATCCGTCGCACCCATCTCGGTCTGAATGCGGCTTTTCTCTAAGTAAAGCTGAATAGTTGCAGTTTCATCCTGGAGGGTAAAAAAGGCCAGTTTGCCAAATACCCGTCTTGCCATGATTCGCCCTGCGATCGCCACCTCATCTGCCTGTTCTTCACCGTTAGGTAGATCAGCATACTTGGATTGCAAATCTGACATCCGGTGACTGGACTGCCAATGATAGGCAAAAGGATTCATGCCCAACGCTTTCAGTTGGTCTAGCTTTTCAATTCGGGCAGCGCGCAAGTCTTCGGAAGCCATGGGAAGTGGGGTTAAGAGAAAAGTTTGCAGGGAAAACCCAGCATTCTATTATAACGGCTATAGGGGATTTAATGGCTGCTCCCCTCACAATCCTGGCGATTAAAAATTTAACTCTGTGTTAAAAGTTCGTATCGGGTTTTTACGAAAAGTAAAGATTTTCTAGGGGTGTCCTCCGTAAATACGCTATATTAGCTCTAATTTCTACTGTCAAAAAGCTGAAAAGAGTCCGTATTTACACGAGTTCTTTATAATTTTCAGCCATGATGTCAACTGCTATGCTCCTTTGATCCCATGTAGGTTCTGTGGCTGAACCATCAGCCTGGTGTGAGCGTGTTAATTCGCACAAATCTCCGGCGATCGCTGTCTATGGATTTGCTCATGGAGACGAGTTGTCATTACCCGATGCCCAGCGGATTTTTTCAGTTTGATGCCTCAGTTGCATTCTACCCATACCTTTGAGGTTAGCGAATGGATGTCTCTTCTGCCCGTTTACCCGATTGGTCAGGTGTCCAGTCTGATGGAGCTATGGAACCTGCTGTGATGAAGTCGCTGTTCTATAGTCATAAATCCCCCAGCCCTAAATCCCTCCAGAGTCCTAATTCTCATTCGCTTGCCGCCGCTTGGGCCCGTAAATATGTCACCTCCGTTACCCAGGCGGAAACCGCTCAGCGTCCGATTGCCCAAGAGTTGATCGATGTGACTTCGCTGGAGGGGCGGCAACAGACTACTAAAAAGCTACTGCGAGCACTCAAGTTGGCCAGTGCCCAGGCTTGGTCCCATACAGAGTCACTGCTCTCGGATGAAGTACAGCGCCATCGAATCAATGCTGCTTTGATTGATCCTTGGAAGATTGCTGCCGACACCCATGCCCTGTTTGAAAAAGCCCTGCAGGCCTATCAAGAACGCCAAACCCCTCGACGCTTAACCGTGGTGATCGGGGAAGATTGTGGGCGGATGCGGCAGGTCTATACCAGCCAAGATCCTCGGGTGATTGGGTTTGTCAGTATGCAGTTTCACTATACGGGGCAAATGTTGCTGAGTCAGTTAACCTCTCAGGAACAGGTCTTGTTTGAACCCTATATCAAGGTCATGGATGATCATCTCTACATGCCCTTACGGGATGCCTACGATGCGGCGGCTAACCATGTGCCAGACTCTCCCTCTCTGCGATCGGTGCAGAAACTGTTGCTGCTGAGTACTAAAATTGCCTATCGGATCTGTCAACGGATACAGCATATCCATCCCAATTGCTACACCTTTAGCGGCAGCCTGCGATCGCGATCGGTGATGATTTCCAGTATTCGGGATGCGGAGATGTTTCAGGTCTACCTCTGCCTTTGTGTGTTAGAAAATAACTTGCGATCGGTGCAACAACAGCTTTTTCCCCTCTGTGTCATGCTGTATCCGCGTTTGCGGGTGAACTGGCAGCTCGTACGAGACATGCTGCAAGTGATGAACTGGGAAATTCAGGAACTGCTGCCTCAGGCGGATCAACACTATATCCTGCCCCATCTGCAAGCATTGTCGGAGATGTTTGCGCATGAAGTGGTGGCTGGGATTTAAGACAGGATCTATCAGCGCGAGCCATAAAAAGAAGGGAGTCCTCATGAACTCCCCTCGGCATCAATTGCTAAATTCTGAATGGACGTAGCCCGCAACTAACCACGGAATCGTCCTTGTTTGCGGCGGGCGCTTGCTTTCCGACGCGCTTTCTCCTGCGGGGTTTCAAAGTGTCGGTTTTTCCGCACGTCTTGAAGAATGCCTGCACGAGACACCTGTCGCTTAAATCGGCGAATGGCGGACTCGATTCCTTCATTCTCCCCAACGACGACTTGAGCCATGAACTATCCTCCTAATTTCTAGGTCTTGTAGTAATTACGGGATTAGTAACGACGATCGCGACCGCCACGTCCCCCGCCATTGTCCCAACCGCCACTGTTACGGCTATAGGATGGCTTGCGCTCCTCACGAGGTTTTGCTTTGTTGACCTTGAGATCGCGCCCCATCCATTCGGCACCATCCAGTGCTTCAATTGCTTTATCCTCTTCCTCATCGGAGGACATTTCTACAAACCCGAAACCCCGAGGTTTTCCCGTTTCCCGATCGACGGGCATCTGCACGCGCCGCACGGTGCCATATTCGGAAAAGGCTTCGCTCAAATCTTCCTGGGAAACATTGTAGGGAAGATTTCCAACGTAAATGGACATATACGCTCCAAATGAAAAGTAGGACGTAGAGAGGCAAGTTTCGGAGCGTCTATGCTTGAGAAATGCAATGATGCTTTTGGAACCGAAGGACAAGAATCTCTTTTTAATACTATAGCTGGTTATGGAGGGTTTGTAAGGATGACTGTTCTAGGGTCAGTTCAGAATCTGATCAGATGCGGGGGAGCGTGAAAGGGCGATCGCCGTTCAGTTGGATCTAGGGTTGGGCAGGTGGGTCGTTGCGAAAGGGGTTCCATTTCCAGGTTGGAATAAACCGCCCCCAGGATTTCTCCTTCGTAGCAGGTTTGTTTTTCTGTTCGGTCAGATCTGCCAGCAGCGATCGCACCTCTGGTGCATCGGGTTCTACTTCCAGCAGCCGTTCTAGGATCGTTTCTGCTTCAGCCAATTGTTGCCGTGCCATCAAGGTTTTTGCCTGCCCACACCCGGATCTCAATAAGCCTTCCCTTGCCCGCAGCGTATCTACATGGTAAGCACGATCGTAAAGTGCGAGTGCCCTGGCATAGGCTTTAGTTGTAAGGTAGCACTCGGCGAGGTCAAATAGGGCACCAAGATAGTTAGGATTTTCGCTATAAATACGTTCATAGCACTGAATTGCCTGGGTTAAGGCTCCCTGGTTGCGCCACTCTCGCCCCTTTTCGTAGAGCGCTTTCAGGTCTGGGGTGAGGTCTTGCAGTTCCCAGATTTCGTTACGGATGCCATGTTGCCGGATCAGCCAGCGCCGCACCAGTTCGATCGTGATGCGATAGGTGCCACGGGAGACAGTCTCTGGGGACTGGGCGACCTTGATGCGCTTGAGGAATTTCCACTCAATCAGATTGGCTTGGGCTTTGTGGAGGCAGTCGGTTAGGACGATCCCCCAGTCTTCCAAGAGTTCCAAAGGCTCACCATCTTTAACTTCCACACCCGTGGAACTGCGTTGGGCGATCTCAGCGGCAGCAGCGTAGACGACCCGTTCTGGAATGGGCAATCCATCCCAAAACCAAGCTAAGCCCCCTTCCCCTAATTCGATCGCTCGATCCGCGACTTGGTAAACATCCTCTGCGCTGACGAACCAGCGATCTTCTTGTCTTGCCTGGGTAAAAACTGCAAAACAGATGACCTGGGTGAAATAGGGATGCCCTGCGCAGAGATCGAGAATGGCGGAGATGGCTTCTTCGCTATAGTCCAACACTCCTTTGGCTGGTTCGGTGATTAACTTTTTGGCACTGGCGCGATCGAGCAAGCTAATTTCCTGGGTGGGTGCCCCTTTGAACAGACCCAGGAGGGTGGGGAGATCTTCCAATCGTCTGCCCACTACGGGAATGATGTGCAGGAAGGGATAGTCTTGAATCACCTCGGACAGGTAAGGAAACAGGTGGGTCGCGGCGGCGGCGGGGTGGAAGTTGCCCAGGGTGTCAAACTCATCTAGCAACAGCACCAGATCCTTGCGATCGCAGGCTTCATAGACTTGGCGCAAAAACCGACTGGCAAACAGTGTACTATCCTGGGTAAGTTCTGCAACGCTAGGGATGAGGGGTTCCCAGGCTTGCAGTTCCAGAGCTTGCAAGGTTTCCTGTGCCATTTCATGCAGCAGTTCTGGCAAGGTGCGTTGGCTTTTGCCTTCCAGGGAGAGCGGGACAAAGGTATAGGCTTCGTTGCCCATGGCGTAGGGAATGTGGGCCAGGATGGAAGACTTGCCAATGCGGCGCTGCCCATGCAGGAGGATCACCGGGGCATTCTGGCTGAGGCTGTCGGCAATAACATCCAGGAGTTCTTCACGATCGAAGAAGCGATCGGGTTCATTGACGGGACG
>JAYKGX010000001.1:0-12305 GCA_035285565.1 Synechococcales cyanobacterium | reverse complement strand
GCGAACTTTAGGTTGGGTTGCCAACTGTGGGTTATACGTAAAACCATGGTAATCTAAGCTAAAAAAACCAGTTTCATGCGTGATTAACATAACGTAATTGCCTGGGTCACGCACACATTGAATAATAGAATAAATACCAAACTGCAATTTTGTGTTTTGTGGGTTAGGATTATAGCTAGAACAGTTTTTGGCAACCCATTGAGGATTTTTGACGGCTGTTTCCATAGCAGGGCGGGCAAATGCAAAAGCTGTCTTCATCGGCAAATTGAAATGGATCAAGAGCAACGTCAGCAGCACGATCGCCCCAGTAAGACCCACTAGCTTTCGCAGGTTACTCCTGCACCAGGCTCTGCGGTTCTAACACGCCCACAATCCAGACTTCACTTTCATAGAACCAACGGCAAAAAGCCACAAAATCCAGCTCTTGGGGAGGCTGCGATCGCCCAAGGTGAAATCCTCCTAGCAATAACCCAAGCCACAACTCAATCAAAGGACGGGCAATCTGTGATCTCAACTCGGTCAATGATAATTCTGATTGCGTTTGCAACACCGTTGTAATTTCACGCACCCAATCGCTAATATCTTCCCCATGGGCGACTGCCAGCGCAGTTTCCTTCGCTTCCAGTTCATCAAATACCAATTCCTCTGGTAATAACTCCAGCAATTCCGCTTTTGCCATTTCCTGCACCGTAGATTGCAGATCTGTTTCAGGATCTTCTGACGATCGCAACCGAGGGGGAATCACCGTAGATTCGAGAAATTGCCCAAAATCGACCTGCATGGATTGCCGCACAAAGCGATCGAACACACCAGGAGGCATAATGGGACCTTCATCCTGGGTGAAACTTTCAATTTCCTCAAAAATCAACAACGATCGCGCCTGAATCACCTCTGCAATCTGACTCACCGCCTGCCCCGCCGTCATCAACTGCGATCGCACCGTTAAAGGTTCCAACGTTTGATCCAGCGATCGCCAAATGACCGATAAATCCGCCGCTTCCGGTTCATCCACCGCCGTTTCCAACAAACCCCAGAGATCAAATTCTAATTGCCGCATGGCTATCCTCAACTCGCCGATCGGGGCGTGCCCTTACAGAGTTCCGGCGATAGCTCCTCCATTGCAGCAAATTTACGAATCCCATACAATTCCGTTAACTTTTTCAGCAAGCGTTCCACATAAATTTCCACCTGCCGAGGCGTGAGCCGCGCACAATAGACAGGCGCAATTTCAGCTTCCTTGCGGCTGCCCTGCCACACTTCACCGCCCACCGCATACAACGGCGCATCCACCGCTCGACGATACACCTGCAACACTGCTGCATAGCCCACTTCCGGCAACACAGTTGTAAATTCAATTTGTTTGACCGCCTGACTCTGGCGCAATTCTTCCAAAAGTGGTTCTGGCAAAGGCTCATCCCTCAGCGTTACCGGAACACGACCCTGCTCCGCCCAGCGCTTTTGATTGCGGGTGAGATTGCGACGATCGCGGTGGCGCGCATAGGAACGACGATTGGGACAAACCTTGGAATCCCAGCAGCCATCTCCTTCAGCACCATGCAGTTGTTTCGCATCGATCGCCGATAGCTTGGCACAAAGCCGACATTTTTCTGGTAATGATTTAGGCATCCCCCTCCCACTCCCGCCACTGCGCATCCGCCACTGCTTTCTAGGATAGGGTATTTACAGCAGAATGGAATGGAAATTGTGCCGCTCTGCGATCGATCGTCAGATTAGCTCCATTAAAAGCGGAGAATTTCCCGATCGTAGCCTTCTGGAAACGGTTCAACTTCCCACACAATACCTTCCCCTGCTTCCAGGGCCACATCCACCATCAGACGATCGATCGCTTGGGATGCCGTTGCGGTATTATTGTCAAACGCTTGTAAATCTTCTGTTAGCAAGCGGAGAATAAATCCTGCAGGAATCAATCCACCCGGTAGCTGACTGCGCAATTCAAAACGCCATACGCCTTCACCCAGTTGAGGTTGCGAAATGACCCACAATTCATAGGGATTCCCGGCAATTTGCAACGATCGCACCAATCCCATCGTACTGGTGGCATCACGATCGCTCCTGGCCGTAGCCAACGCAGGTTGCAATTCCACCGCACCCCAACCGAGTTGTTCCGCCACTTGAGAAATTCCCGATCGCAGCCATTCGCCCACCGCCCATTGTTCTGCCCTGCCCTGCCGCCGATCCACCAACCGTTGCCGCCAGCCGCCATTGCTGATCAAACTCGCCCAAAGACCAAACGGCAGTTCCAACCGAGGAAACAACAAATCCGGATTCCCTAACCGAGCAATTAAATTATCAGCCTGCGCCGGAGCGATCGTCGCCACCGTTGAATTAACAGAACCGTGTAAAATCTCTGCTGGGCAAAATTCCTGCGCCAACCAAAGCACATTTAAATCAGTAATTAATGCATCACTCGCCAAGCTATAGGTGCGATCGCCCTCATCATACCGTCCCTGTGCTTTTAACGTTGCATGGGTTGTATAGCCCACAATTCGCACAACGCCTTCTTCCAAATACACCTGAGCTAAGAGATAGTAATCGCCCAACCAATCCGGCAAATCCACCCATTCCTGCGGCACTCGCAACTCCTCCGCATCAAACGCCTCCGTTGCCAGCACCACCATCCGACGATCGCCCACCTGCAGCGCCGTCCCATCCACCAACTCCCACTGCGCGATCGCCGTTTCCCAGCGAGGCAACACCTGCGCCCTACCATCCTGATCTTCCCACAACCAAGCCAACACCGCCTGCACCACCGCCCGATTCAGATGTGCCCGATGATTAGCCCCAGGCGTTGAAAACATAGGCAGCGATCGCAAAGAAGCCGGAATTTCCAAATGTAATTCCAAGGGATTCGGATCAATTAGGATAGCGGAGTTGCGTGTCATAGCAGTAGCCCATCAGGTAATAAAATAGCGCATCTGGTACAGACGTTCCGGCGGAACGTCTGTACGACAAATTCAGGCAAAAATGGAAAATCCCAAAGAATCAAGCAAAAATGGAAAACCCCAAAAAATCAAGCAAAAATGGAAAATCAAATTTCCGGAATCTTCATCGATCGCCCAGTATCCCTCATCATCAAGCCCCCCAGCATCAAGCACCCAGCATAACGGGAACCATCATTGAGGGTGTAAAGTTTGCTTCAGCCAATCCTCCAACATTGCATTCATAGCCTCCAATACATCCGAAGTCAGCGAAACATGCAGCCTCTCCTGCGACCACTTCGCCAACGCCTGCAACAACTTGCCCCGCACCGTCGTCAACCGCCGCGACACCGTATATTGCTTCATCCCCAACCGCTCCGCCAACTGCTGCTGCGTCAACCCCTCCCCATAGTAAACCCGCAACAACTCCTGCATCTGGGCATCCAACCCCCCGATCGCCCCCTGCAACACCTCCCCCAGCGCCTGCTTCTGCCCCATCCGTTCCGCCAACTCCTCCTCTGCCACCCACTCCGCCATCAAAGACTCCTCCTGCCCCGGCAAGCTATCCATCAATTCCCCCGTTTCCTGACCGGGTTTAGGCACATTCGCCGACACCACCGTAGGAAACTGCACCATTCGGACTGCTTTCGCCGCCGCCAGCATCCACTTTTCGATCGCCTCAGCAGACCCCATAGGAGCCTGAGACCCCAATTGAGCCGTCTTTTGAGTTTGGTAGAAAGTGGCGATCGCCTGCCAAGTTTCCGGACTGGGTTTGGGTAAGCGACGTAGGGCTTTCGCATCACTGGGAGTCGCCAGTTCCCGAAAACCTCGCCAAGCCAAGACATAGGCAGCGATCGTCTCTCCATTCAGCCCCGCCATTTGCAGCGATTCCACCAAGCGCTTTTGGCTGACCTTATGCAACAACGCCCAGTCCGTGCAGATATTGACCTCCTGACCACGACGCAGGGCATCTTTCATCAGGTTACTAAAGGTGAATTCGGCATAGCCCTTGAGGTTGGTACTATACTGCGGATTAAACCCACTCAGCACTTTAGGCAGGTTCACGATCGCCGATTGAAACAAATCCGCGATCGACTGCTGGCTGGAAAAGTTGAAATGGAGTTTTTTCGCAGTCCAAAAACAAACTTCCTGCAGATAGGCCGCCAGATGCCCTTCCGGGAGTTTGACCCTGGGGCTGGGGGCTTGCGCTTGCGCTTGGGTTTGGGCAGTTTGCCAGGTGCGATGCCAGTAGAGCGCCCACAGGTGCGGGGAACTGTCGCGATCGGCAGATTGAGACAATTGCTGTTCCATACTGCGGCGCAGGCGGGGATCCGTGATCCAACCCTGGGAACTGTCGGTTTGGAGTTGCAGAAAGGAGGAGAAGATTTCAATAAGTCCCTGGCGTGCCTTCATGGGTAAATGGATGGGTCGATTGATAGGTCAGTTTTAACACTGGATGCAAAGGGTACTTCCAGCTCAATTTCAGGAATTCCCGAGAATTGAGCGTCATTCGCCTTCATTGTACTGAGATTCCCAAAGAGCGATCGGATTCTTAGCTCATCCCGTCAGGGCAGCCAGGGGAAGCGGGGCTGGGGGGACGGTGTTATGATTGGGGAGAGCGATTCCCCTCCAAGATGCTGAGTAACAGGAGCGATCGAGACCCCCTATGGTGCAAACCTCCGTTCAATCTAGCTCACTGGCGATCGACAAGCGACAAATCCACCCCCATCGGACTTGGGAACAATTTAAGCTGCTCCAAAAAGGACTCGAACATTCAGCAGGCGTTCGACTCTTCTTCTTTCAGGGAACCGTTGAGGTTTTAATGCCGGGACGTTATCACGAGATCTTCAAAAAAATTATTGCTTCTTTGCTGGAAGCGTTCCTCTTAGATCATGAGATTGCCGCAACTCCAACGGGTTCCATGGATCGCGAAGCAGAAGGCATGGCAGCAGCTCAACCGGATGAATCGTACGAAATTGGGGATTTTAAACTCGTGATTGAAGTGATTGTCAGCCATGGGGCGATCGCCAAACTAGAACTTTATAAAACCCTGACCATTGATGAGGTCTGGTTCTGGGAAGATGGAATTTTAAGTCTGTATCACTTACTGAATGGGCAATATCAACGGGTCGATCGCAGTCAGATTCCAGCCCTAGCTCAGTTAGATATCACCGTGTTGACTCAATGCATCCTGATGGGCGAAACCCAGTGGAATCAAGCCGTAAAAACCCTGCGATCGGCACATCCCTTGTAAACACAGCGATCGAGACCCTCTATGGTGCAAACCTCCGTTCAATCTAGCTCACTGGCGATCGATAGTCTACAAATCCACCCCCATCGGACTTGGGAACAATTTAAGCTGCTCCAAAAAGGACTCGAACATTCAGCGGGCATTCGACTCTTTTTCTTTCAGGGAACCATTGAGGTTTTAATGCCGGGGTCTTATCACGAACTTTTCAAAAAAATCATTGCCCTGTTAATCGAGACTTTTTTAATCGATCGCCAGGTGGAATTCCTACCGACGGGTTCCATGGATCGCGAGTCAGAAGGCATGGCAGCGGCTCAACCGGATGAATCGTACGAAATTGGGGATTTTAAACTCGTGATTGAAGTGATTGTCAGCAGTGGCAGTATTAGCAAGTTAGAACTCTATCAGACATTAAACATCGATGAAGTCTGGTTCTGGAAAGATGGGGTTTTGAGTCTGTATCATTTGAATCAAGGGGAGTATCAAAGGGTCGATCGCAGTGGCATCCCCGCACTTGCGTCCCTAGACATTCCTGTTTTAACCCGATGTATTTTGCTCGGTGAAACTTCTCGGCTACGGGCGATCGAACAGCTACGTGTCAGCCATGCCATGTAAAGTTATTGAGGCGATCGCCCTCTGGTCAACAAGGTGCTATAGGATCAGCAGGGACATGAATTGATATGAGAGCCACCTTATGGATATCAAAGCAGCCGTCGCTTTTGCCCCTGGTCAACCCCTGCGCCTGGAAACGGTACAGCTAGAAGGGCCTCAAGCGGGGGAAGTGCTGGTGGAGATCAAGGCTACGGGGGTCTGCCATACCGATGCCTATACCCTCTCCGGCACAGATCCAGAAGGGCTATTTCCAGCAATTCTTGGGCATGAGGGGGCTGGGGTGGTGGTGGAAGTGGGGGCAGGGGTGACCTCGCTCAAACCAGGCGATCATGTGATCCCGCTGTATATTCCCGAATGTCGCCAATGTGAATATTGTCTGAATCCCAAAACCAATCTCTGCCAATCAATTCGTATCACCCAAGGTCAAGGGTTAATGCCCAATGGCTCTAGCCGATTTTCGATCGCTGGCGAAAGAATTCATCACTACATGGGCACCTCTACCTTTGCCAACTACACCGTAGTGCCAGAAATTGCCTTGGCGAAAATTCGTCCTGATGCTCCCTTTGATAAGGTCTGTTACATCGGCTGTGGCGTAACCACGGGCATTGGTGCCGTCATTAACACTGCGAAGGTTGAACCTGGCTCCAATGTGGTGGTCTTTGGTCTGGGCGGCATTGGGTTAAATGTGATTCAGGGTGCCAAGATGGTGGGTGCCAATCAGATCATTGGCGTGGATACCAATCCCAAGAAAAAAGCAATGGCAGAAAAACTAGGAATGACCCATTTTGTCAATCCCAATGAGTTAGATCGGGAATTGGTTGCGTATCTGGTTGAGTTAACCCACGGAGGAGCGGATTATAGTTTTGAATGTATTGGCAATGTCAATGTGATGCGGCAAGCGTTGGAATGCTGTCATAAAGGGTGGGGCGTAAGTGTGATCATTGGCGTAGCAGGCGCAGGAGAGGAAATTAGCACTCGCCCCTTTCAACTGGTGACCGGACGCGTTTGGAAGGGAACCGCCTTTGGGGGAGCCAAGAGTCGGCGCGATGTGCCTAAGATTGTGGATTGGTATATGGAAGGCAAAATTAATATTGATGATTTGATTACGGAAGTGCTCCCGATCGATCGCATTAATGACGCATTTGACCTGATGCACCGAGGCGAAGGCATTCGCACTGTTGTCACTTTTTAGCCTATACACTTTTTAGCCTATACACTTTTTAGCCTATACAAGTTATACCAAGTCAACTTGAAATCGCTACCCATCCTTAGCCTCAGGGTTCAAGATATCCCTTGACCGTTTTCGGCAAACCACAAGGCTCAGAAGGGCGATCGCATCGGCTGGAAATGCTGGTGAGGTTGCTTGACGAATTTCCTAATATACCAATGTCCCAAAACAAAGCGGGGGCAGGGAAATGTTAAGGGGAAACTTCGTCAACTGGAAAGCGCTGATTCGTCAAATAGCAATCTGGATCGTCATGGAATTGCTGCTGGATATTGCAGGGTTAAGTCAACTGGCAACCTATAGTGAATTCCTGGAAAATCAGCTAGAGGAAATGATGTCAGCCTCGATCACGAACATCATCTACCCAGAACAGCCTCTACCCCCCGCCTGTCTGCCCACCAGTTCCCTCCCCTAGAGGCACCTAGATCAACCTATAGAGCAACGTATCAATCAACACTCCTTGAAGCCAATCAATGCCCTCCTCCCCAATCCTTCTCCCTGGGGAAAGGGGCGCTAAATTCAAGATCCCTCACCCAAGGGGCAAGGGATTTCAGAGTAAGGACAAATAGAATCAGGACAACTGGGGATCACGGACGCATGGATTGGGTATCAGCAACCTGGATTACCAACAGCCTCTGCGATCGCCAACCCAAACGGGAACACCTTGATCATCTCGCAACTGTAAGGTTTGACTCCCTTTTTTGACGGTGGCAGCCATCACAATGGATTGGTCATGTCGTTGGAAGCGAACGCCTTTGACTTCAATAGAATCTTTGACCTGCAGTTTAAGGGGTTGGCGATCGAGATACCAGCTTGGTCCCAGGTGAACCGAGACTTCTTCTCCCGATCGAGTTTTCAACCGTACATGAACCCCGCCTCCATGTCGCCCTGAGCGAGCACCCGTTTCAAGACCTACCACCTCACCCTGAAGCGTTTCCATTGCTGCTGGATGATCCATCCACCCATGCATCCCATTCCCCATCTGCCAACCTGCCCCCCTCGGCTGAGCCATCACGCTGGGCATGACTCCTACCCCAAGGACGAGAAGCGTCAATGCTATGAACCTAAATTGCTTGTTCATAATAACCTCGATCGCTACAGTCACCAGTGAAGCACAATCATTTGAAGAACTTGTGAGAAATTCCGTCGGAGCATCAACTTTTTGCCTGCATCCCTTAACGCAAAATATCTAACTGCTGGAGTTGCTGGGATTGTTCCTGCAAGCGCGTTGCCAAACCTTGACAGACCAATTCACACAACTGAAAAATCATGGGATCTGCGATTTCATAGTAAACATTCACGCCCTGCGGTTGACGTTTCACCATCCCTGCTTGCATCAAAATTTTCAAATGCTTAGAGACATTGGCTTGCCCCAACCCGGTCACTTCCATGATTTCCGAAACATTCTTGGTCCCAGACTTTAATACACATAGCACCTGTAAACGGCTAAGTTCTGAGAGCACTTTAAAATAGTCAGCCACTTGGGCCAGGGCAGCCGTTGACAGCGGAAGTGACTTTGGGGCATTACTTTCAGATGTCAAAGAGGGGTGGGACATACAGGAAACCTCACTCAACCAGTGGATAGCATTACAGTTCAAAACCATCTAGCCAAAATTATCTAGCTAAAATCAAACCAACTCATCATTACATTACATCTCGATCCTCCTAATCGGGACTTGACGATCGGGACTTGACTATTTGCATTATACTACTATATAGTAATACAAGCAACCATATAAAGGGGGCGCACCCATGCTCTTTCGACAACTGTTTGACCCAGAAACGAGTACCTACACCTACCTCATCGCGGATTTACCCACTCAAGCGGCAATCCTGGTTGATCCAGTGTTAGAACATGTAGAACGAGATCTATGGCTCTTAAAACAATTGGGTTTAACCTTGCACTACTGTTTGGAAACCCATGTTCATGCTGACCATATTACTGGAGCAGGCTCATTGCGGCAGCAAACAGGCTGTATCAACGTTGTGCCCAAATTTGCAGGCGTGGATTGTGCAGACCAGGTTTTGGAAGATGGCGATCGCTTGCAGCTCGGTGAGGTGGAAATTAAGGCGATCGCCACACCAGGTCATACAGATAGTCATTTAGCCTACTTAATCAACAGAACTCACCTGCTCACGGGAGATGCCCTCTTGATTCGAGGATGTGGGCGCACTGATTTCCAAAGTGGCGATGCGGGAACCTTATTTGATGCCGTCACCCAACGGCTCTTTACCTTGCCCGATGAAACGCTTGTTTATCCCGGTCATGACTATCGTGGGCAAACTGTTTCCACCATCGGCGAAGAAAAACGCTGGAATCCTCGCTTGGCGGGTCGGAGCCGTGAGCAGTTTCAAGCATTCATGAGTCAATTACAGCTTCCCAACCCGCAGAAAATGGCAGAAGCCGTACCTGCCAATCAACATTGTGGCAATGGCAGTTTAGTTGCTGCTGAGTTGTAGGAAATTGCTGATCTCGTCTTCTCATCACACTGATAACAGCCATCATTCCTTTACTAATTTCAGAGGCTATTTGTTCATGTCATTTCCTTCTCCATCCTCCCAGCCAAGACCCACTGTATCTAGCAATGGTTCTTTGATCACTGCAGCCACATTAAAGCAATGGTTACAGCAGGAATCAGTGCTCCTCATCGATGTGCGGGAACCCGTAGAATATGCGAATGAACATATTCCCGGAGCCATTTGCCATCCCCTCTCCCAATTTAATCCCGATCGGTTGCCGTTGGAACCCGATCAAAAGGTCGTTTTATATTGTCAATCCGGGAAACGATCGCACCAAGCAGCACAATCCTTTCATAGCACTACAACCCCTCCGATCGTCCAACTCCAAGGTGGCATCACGGCTTGGAAAGCAGAAGCCAACCCCGTGGAAAAAAGCCAAAATGCACCCATCAGTCTATTCCGTCAGGTGCAAATCATTGCAGGTGGCTTAGTCTTAGTCGGCACCATTCTGGGAGTCACTGTTTCTCCCTGGGCACTGTTGCTGAGCGGCTTTGTGGGAGCAGGCTTCATGTTTGCAGGGATTACGAATACTTGCGCTATGGCAATGTTGTTAGCGAAGTTACCTTACAACCAACATAATAATCAACGCTGGAATGCTTAGGAAGTCATCATGATACAGTACGTCATTGGACATCTTCTTGCTATCTTGATTGGGATGAGTTTGGGACTGCTAGGTGGGGGCGGCTCAGTTTTAGCACTGCCCGTGTTAGTGTATGTGATGGGAATTGCCACCAAAACAGCGATCGCGATGACCTTAATCATGGTGGGCACCGTCAGTTTAGTAGGCGTGATTCCCCATTGGCGGCGAGGACATCTCCATTGGAAAACCGCTATCATCTTTGGGACTGCCACGATGGTGGGTGCCTATGGAGGAGCCAAACTTGCCACCCAACCTTGGATTACTGAAACATTTCAAATGTTGCTATTCGCGATTTCTATGCTCTTGGCAGCGGGGTTGATGATTTATCGCACTGCTCGAACAGAGCCACCCCAGGAAACGACCGTGGATGCGGCGCTGTATCATCCACCCGTTTGCAAATATTGTTGGCTATGGCTGCTGACGGAAGGGTTAGGCGTTGGGGGTTTAACGGGTTTGGTGGGCGTTGGGGGTGGGTTTGCCATTGTGCCTGCCTTGGTGCTGCTGGGCAAACTTCCCATGAAGCAAGCGATCGGCACCTCTCTGCTCATTATTGCTGGCAATTCGATCGCAGGTCTCTTAGGGTATCTGGGTCATATTACGCTCGATTGGCATTTAACCCTGTCTTTTACCCTCTTAGCAGGGATAGGCACCGTCATCGGCGGCTATCTCGGGCAATATATTTCAGCTCGGCAGTTACAGAAAGGCTTTGGCTATTTCCTGCTGGCGATCGCAACGTTTGTACTTTTGAAAAATCAGACTCAGTTACGCAGCTCACAGGCTAGCCCACCCTCTTTTAATGCGGCGGCTGTGTCTAGACAGCATTAGATTCGTTTCCCTGACCCCCTTCTTGGCAACCTCTCCCCCCATTCCCCTGCCCCTACTGCCGCACATAGGGTCGCATCATAATCTCCCACGATCGCGTAATTTGTCGATATTCGGCTGTGCATTTGCGTAACCGTTCCTCTGGGAAGCCCAAGCGATCGACCAACCGCTGAAACTTATCGGGCTGACGGGCATAGAGCAAACAGACCAAATAGTAAGCCCGCTGTTCATTCAGGGAATGTTCATCCATGTATTTAATCCGCCCTTGGGGTCCTTGAACCGAGCCAAACCACTGAGCTGCCGCTAAAATAGCAGTTTGACCATTCACCCCAGCATTAGACAACAACACGGCTGAAAATTGATCGGCAACATCTTCTTCTTTTCCAGTAATCGGCAAATCCAATTCATTAATCAACATATGTGCCAATTCATGGTAAAAAATAAACACCGTGGCACTCAAGGCTTGAACATCGGCTTCCTGATTGGAGAGACCATTCCCACGAAACACACGTACTAAATAGCCAGTTAAGTCATAGCACATCACCACCCGATGGCGCGCTGGCTCATAAAAAGCATTGACAAATCCACATTCTGCCAATTCCACGGTCAAATTTCTGGGCAGATTGAAATTGCGATTCAAGGGGGCAACCGCCGTTTCAAACAATTTGGATTTCTGGTACACCGTGCCAAACCGTTGAGCCAACTGCGATCGCACGGGACGATAGATGACTTGAATTTGCCCTAGGGATTGGGAGTGAACCAGCAGCGGCGACCCTAAAAAGGACAGCGCAAAGGCGATCGTCGCTAAAATGACTAATTTTTGTCGGGAGTTTAGTATTTTTTGCCAGGAAAAGGTTTTCCAATCCTGGGTTATCCAGCTTTCTAGCCTGCTGTTAAGCCCATGGAGTGCTCTCACAGGATGCTTCATCTGGAGCACAGCACGACGGCAATGGTGCTGCACTGTAGAACTGTTCAACCAGGAAAACCACGATTTAGCCATAAGTCATGCTTGTTTGCCAGTACTTGTCCCAAAATTGTAGAACTAACTGGTTTACCACCTTCCGGAGCCTCGGAGAATCTTAAGGAAGTTCACAGGTCTTCTGTTTACTAATCTTCATGCATCTAGTCCCCTCACTACGGATCTAATAGGATGGCATCCCTCCTAGCCATTCTGGCGTTGCTGAATTAGGGTATGCTTCGGACAGGGACTGGAACATCTCCGAATTTCAGGTAATGAATTAACAATTTCACTGAATGTTTCAGCATCTCGACTGATTTAGAATAGCAAAGCGTTTTTCG